>NZ_JBBMXV010000001.1:308706-617412 GCF_037996645.1 Halalkalicoccus tibetensis | reverse complement strand
GACAGCCCACCGAGTGAGGGATCGGCTCGCAGATCACCGCCGCGACGTCGTCGAACTCCTCGAGGGCGGCCTCGACGGCATCGGGATCGTTGAACGGCAGGACCTCGGTGTGCTCGACCGCCTCGGGGAGCATCCCCGCCGACTCGGGGTGTTTCTCGCCGATGCGCTCTTTCGGGGGATAGACGCCCACGTCGACGTAGTCGTGCCAACCGTGGTAGCAGCCCTCGAACTTGATCACCCGGTCGTTGCCGGTGTACGCGCGTGCGAGCCGGATCGCGTGATAGGTCGCCTCCGTCCCGCTGTTGCAGAAGTTCACTCGCTCGGCACTCGGAAGCAGGTCGACGACTCGCTCCGCGACCTCGACCTCCAGGGGCGTGGTCGCCGCCCCGTAGAGCACTCCCTCGTCGATCGTCTCCGTGACTGCGTCGTCCACCTCGGGGTGGCCGTGACCCAGAACGACCGGGCCGAAGGCGAGGTGGTAGTCGGTGAACGTCTCGCCCTCGACGGTCTCGAGTGTCGTGCCCGTCGCTCCCGAGAAGGCGATCTCGCCGAGGTCGTAGGCCTGCGCCCGCAACCCGGTCTGTGCGCCGCCCGGGATCACCGTGCGGGCGCGCTCGACGACCGAGCGGCTCGATCCGCGTTCGTCGCTCATATCGGGACCACTGCACGGGTCGCCCTAACGCTATCGCCCGGCGGGAACTATGGCGCTGGCGTCCCGAGGGGCGGTATGGAGATCGGGATCGTCGGCGCCGGGATCGCGGGACTCGGCGCGGCGTACGAGCTGCGCGGGACCGACGCCGACGTGACACTGCTGGAGAAGAGTCGCGGGGTGGGCGGACGGGCCGCCACGCGGCGGAAGAACGGCTGTACCTACGATCACGGCGCGAACTACGTCACGCCCGACCCGGAGCTGGAGGCGTTCATGCGCGAACTCGGGGAGCCGGCCGGGATCGACGATCCCGTCTGGACGTTCGACGCCGAGGAGACCATCGAGCCGGGCGAGGACCGCGACCGGCCGTCGCTCACCTACGAGGACGGGATCAGGCGCTTCGCGAAGGAGGTCCTCGCGGAGTGCGACGCGGCCCTCGAAACCGAGACGAGGGTCGAGTCGATCGCCCGCGAGGGCGAGCGCTGGCGGGTCGAAAGCGAGGAGCGGAGGTACGGGTTCGACGCGCTCGCCCTGACGCCGCCGGCCCCGCGGACCGCCGCGCTCCTGGCCGATACCGACTGGGACGCTGCGATCCGAGAGGAGCTGGTCGAGGCGATCGAGGCGGTCCCCTATCGGACGATCCTCTCGCTGGTCCTGCACTATCCCTTCGAGCTCGATCGGCCCTACTACGCGCTGGTCAACACCGACAAGGGCCACGAGATCAGTTGGTTCTCGCGCGAGGAGTGCAAACCCGGTCACGTCCCCGACGGCGAGTCGCTCCTGATCGTCCAGATGGCGCCCGACTGGTCGCTCGAGCGCTACGGCGAGCCCGAGGAGGCGGTCGCGGGGGCGGCCGCGGGGCTGGCCGCCGACCTGCTCGAGGAGCCCCCGCTCGAGAGTCCCGACTGGACGGACTGCGGGCGCTGGCGCCACGCGCTGCCCGACGAGGGGGCAAACACCGACGTTCTCGCGCGCGCGGAGGACGACGCACTGTACTTCGCGGGCGACTGGGTCGTCGGCGAGGGGCGGGTCGCCGCGGCCTTCGAGAACGGGCGCGAACTGGGCGAGCGCCTACTCCAGCAGAGAGACGAGCCCCTCTAGGTGGTCGATCCCGACGACCGCGACGGTCTGTCCCGGTAGTTCGCCGAGCGCCTCGGCCATACACTCCTCGCGGATCGCGTCACGGTGGGCGACGTGGGGCGGCGAGAACGCCGTCGCGGCCCGGGCGGTGGCGACGTGCGAGCGCTCGTCGGCGGCCAGCTCCTCGGGATCGCCGTCCAGGTCGCGGTCGTAGGTGAAGGGGCGGTCGCCCTCGAGCCCGGACCGTCGGCCGAGCCGGGTGGCCGCGAGGCGACAGCGGAGGGCCCGATCGCCCGCGATCCGGACGCTCTCGGAGAGCCGCTCGCGGGTCTCGTCGTCGAGTCCCTCGCGGTCGACGTACCGGCGGAAGGTATGGCGGAACCGTCGGCTCGGCCCGTCGACGCCGACGACCGGGGCGTCGCTCGCCCGGATCGCAGCGCTCATCTCGCCGCCGGCCCCGCGGGAGCCGTCACGCCTCGCGTACGACCGGTAGAGGGGGATCGCCAGCGGCGGGAGTTCGAGCGCGACCGTCTCGGGGGCCGTCTGCCGAAGGGTCGACTCGACTCGCTCGACGCTCGCGGGATGGTCGTGGACGACGCCGACGAGGGTCAGATCCGGGAGCCGACGGACGTAGTCGGGGTTCGGGCCGAGGGTGGAGGGCGCGTTGGTGGTCGACACGGGTGCTCTACTCCGAGGAGCCCCGCGTCGGGGATGTAGTTCAGCGAACTCTCCAGTACGCGAACCGGGTTACCTATCGGTAAGTGGGCCGTCGCCGGCCGCGTGCTCGATGGGCGTCCCGGACCCGGCGACGGCGTCGAACACCCTCTCCCCGACCCGTTCGACCGACCGGTCCGTCCGAACCGTCTCCCAGCCGAGCTCGGCCCCCAGCCGGTCGTGAAAGCGCCGGCCCGCCCGGTAGTACTCGCGGGGGCGCTCGCTGTCGCGGCCGCTCGTCCGGCCCCGAAGCGTCCCCGGGTCGGCCGTCAGCCGGATCGTCCGGTCGGGCGACGGGAGGGTGTGGACGAGAGCCGGCGCGAGCGGCCCGTAGCAGTCGTGGAGGAACTGGTAGCGATAGCGATCGAAGACGACGATCCGGCCGCGATAGCGATAGCGGGCGAGCACGATCGACAGGAGCGCGAAGGGGTAGCCGAGGAGGACCATGAGCAGCCGGCGGGTCGCCCGGCTCGCGAGCGTCGGTCGGTGGAGCCAGCCGACCAGGCGGCGTTTGATCCGCTCCCCGCCGGGGACGAGCGCGATCAGGTCGTTCGAGGGGTGGACCGACGTCGCGTCGTGGCCGGCCGCGCGGAGCGCCTCGGCCAGCGCCCGGGCCTGCGTGGTCTTGCCGGCGCCGTCGAGGCCGACGATCGCGATGACGTACGTCCTCACTGCCCCGAGAGACCGACGGCGCGAGAATAAGTGGCCCGCTTCAGGCGTCGACGTACTCGTCGTTCATCTCCCAGCCGCCGTTGCCGTCGCGGATCATGTACTCGCCGTAGAACGGAACGCGGTTCGCGACGGTCTCGCGGTAGGTCTCGCGGATCTCCGCCTTGCTCATCTCGCCCATCGGCCGGAGGTCGTCGTTGCGGTTCAGACAGCCCTTCAGGTAGCCCTCGTGGGTGACCCGCACCCGATGGCAGTTCGCGCAGAACTCGGGGTTCTCGACGGGGTCGACGATCTCGACCATCCCCTCGCCGTCACCGCTCTCGTTCTCGATCCAGTAGCGCGCGCGGTGGTGCATCTCGCGGCGTTCGACCCTCGTCGCCTGCTCCTCGAGCCAGCCGTGGACCCGTTCGATGTCGATGTTCCACTCGGGCTTTCCGGTCAGCTCGGGCATGTACTGGATGAGTTGGAGCTGGAGCCCGTCGTTCTCGGCGACGTGGTCGACCATCTCGGGGACGTAGCCCGCGGTGTGCTCGAAGACGACCATGTTGAGCTTCACCGGGTCGAGCCCGGCGTCGAGCGCCGCATGAACCCCCTCGATCACCTTGTCGTAGGCGCCGCTTTTCGTGATCTCGGCGAACGCCTTCGGCTCCAGCGCGTCCTGCGAGACGTTGACGCGATCGAGACCCGCCTCGACGAGCCCCTCGGCGCGTCCGGGGAGGAACGTCCCGTTGGTGGTCAGCGAGACCTCCATGTGATCGGGTGTCCGGCGGATGATCTCCTCCAGGTCGTCCCGGAGCATCGGTTCGCCGCCGGTGAACTTCACCTTCCCGACGCCGAACTCGCTCGCCACCTCCAGGAATCGAACGACCTCGTCGGCGGTCATCTCGTCGTCCTGGGGGTCCATCGGGCCCCGGGTGTCGCCGAGCCCCTCGTTGTGGCAGTACACGCAGTCGAAGTTACACCGGTCGGTCAGGGAGATCCGAACCCCCGTCACCTCCCGTCCGTAGTCGTCGGCGAGGACACTCATGATACCCCCTATCAAGCGCACGGACTTAAGATAGTGGTCAGATGCTCCCGCGATATAACCGATACTGGTTACCAGGAGTAGGCGACCAGCAGCGCGAGCGAACAGAGCATGGCGGCGACGGCCAGCGCGCCGACGAGGTCCATCGCGCCGGCGGTCGTAACGAACAACAGCACGAGATAGAGCACCGTGATGGCGAACCCGAGGACGGCGACCGGCCCGGCCGCGCCCAGGGAGCCGGCCCCGAGCGGCTCCTCGAAGCGCCGCTCGGGGTCCTCGACGCGCCACTCGCCGCCGACCCGGCCGAGGACGACCTCCTCGCCCTCGATCCCCGCGAGGCTGCTCGGGCTGTAGCCGAGGTCCTCGATCACGCGTGCGAACTTGAACCGGTCGCTCCACGGCATCGGCTTCTCGAACTCCTCGCTCGCGTAGGCGTCGTGCGGGAGGCGGTACCAGAGCCGGATCGTCCCGCCCCGATCGACGACGGACTCGATGCGCGCACGCAGCCGCCGGCCGTCGATCGACCGCAGCTGGACCCGGCCGAGCTCGTCGGCGAGGTCGGCGGCGTCCGACCCTTCGGTGGCTACCGTCTCCGGCCGTTCCGTCGCCGATCGATCGTTCGGGCCGGGCTGTTGCGAGTCCATTGTCTCCCCTCCCACCGCGGGACACTCGCACAATAGTTGCCCAGACGACATATGTGTTGTGCTCACGAGTCGGTCGTTCAGAAGCCTTATCCACCCGAGACCGCCTACTCGGGCCATGGACGAAGACGCCGTTCTCGACCGCCTGCGCGGGGTCGAGGACCCGGATCTCGGCGACGACATCGTCTCGCTGGGCCTCGTCAACGACGTCACGGTCGAGCCCGATCGGGTGTCGCTCTCGCTGGCGCTCGGCGCGCCGTACTCGCCGACCGAGACGGCGATCGCGAGCGAGGTCCGCGAGGCACTTTCCGATCTCGATCGCGAGCTCGAGCTCTCGGCGAACGTCGACAGCGGGCTCTCGGCCGACGAGCAGGTGCTGCCGAACGTCGAGAACGTCATCGCCGTGGCCTCGGGCAAGGGCGGGGTCGGGAAGTCGACGATGGCGGTCAACATCGCGGCGGGCCTCTCGCAGCTCGGCGCGCGCGTCGGGCTGTTCGACGCCGACATCTACGGGCCGAACGTCCCGCGGATGGTCGATGCCGACCAGCGCCCGCAGGCCACCGAGGAGGAGCAGATAATACCTCCCGAGAAGTTCGGAATGAAGCTGATGAGCATGGACTTCCTCGTCGGGAAGGACGACCCCGTGATCTGGCGGGGCCCGATGGTCCACAAGGTCCTCACGCAGCTCTGGGAGGACGTCGAGTGGGGCCACCTCGACTACATGATCGTCGACCTCCCGCCGGGGACGGGCGACGCCCAGCTGACGCTGCTCCAGAGCGTGCCCGTGACGGGCTCGGTGATAGTCACCACCCCCCAGGAGGTCGCGCTCGACGACGCGAACAAGGGGCTTCGGATGTTCGGGCGCCACGACACCGTCGTGCTGGGGATCGCCGAGAACATGTCCGGGTTCACCTGCCCCGACTGCGGCTCGACCCACGACGTCTTCGGGACGGGCGGCGGCGAGACGTTCGCCGCCGAGAACGAGCTGCCGTTCCTCGGGGGGGTGCCCCTCGACCCCGCCGTCAGGACCGGGGGCGACGAGGGGGCGCCGATCGTCCTCGACGAGGACAGCGAGACGGGCGGGGCGTTCCGGGCGATCACCGAGAAGGTCGCGAACAACGTCGGGGTCACGAAGCGCCAAGGACAGAGCCAGCGATGAGCGAGTCCGGGGAGTCGGACGGACGCGAACCGGACCCCGAACGGGTCGCGATGCTCCGGGAGGCCGCCGACGATCTCCGGGGCGAGAGCTCCGAGAGCAAGCAGCTCGCGGCGATCCTCTACCGGGTGAGCGACCTCTACGACGGGAGCGAGGAAACCAGTCCGGAGGAGATCTACATCGCCGTGCGAAACATCCTGAACGTCAAGGAACGGGGCGGGCTGGGGCGCTGATCGCGCGCTCGCGCCGGCGAAGCGTTGATTGCCCGTCCCCGCCTCGTACGGGGTAGATGGTGCGCGAGGCGCTGCGGTCGTATCGCGAGCGGGTCCGCTCCGAGTTCGTCTCGGCGTTCGACGAGGACCGCTCGCCCCACGAGATCGCCGCCAGCTTCGCCACCGGGATATTCATCACGTCGCTGCCGACGCTCGGCACCGGCCTCCTCCTGTTCGTCGCGATCGTCTACCTGTTCGAGCGCGTCAGCCGGATCGCGCTGTTCGCCTCGCTGATCGTGCTCAACCCCGCGGCGAAGTGGGGCGTCTACGCGGGGAGCTTCTGGATCGGGACGCAGCTGCTCGGGCCGGTGCCCGGCGTGACGCTCGCGGAGGTCTCCTTCTCGGCGGGCCCGGACGTCGTCACGCGCCTCCTCGTTGGCAACCTCGTCCTCGCGGTCCTGTTCACGGTCGTCGGCTACGTCGCCGTCCACAGGCTCGTCCGGGAGTACCGAAAGCGCGACATCGAGGTCGACGTCGAGGAGCTGCTCCCGGAGGCGCTCGTGGAACAAGACGTTTCCACGCGGGACGACTGAGTGGGGGTATGGACGCCGATCAGCTCTCGGCCAGCAACCCCTTCGGGATGGACGAGGAGTGTACGAACTGCCCGAAACTCTGTGAGACTCGAGAAGAGATCGCCCACGGCTACGGCGACGTGGGTGCGGAGTTCCTCTTCGTCGGCGAACGCCCCTCGCCGGGCGCCGACGAGACGGGGATCCCCTTCTTCGGCGACGAGCGTGGCGAGGCGTTTCAGGAGGTCCTCCGCGCGCTCGGTTTCGCCACCCAGGAGCCGGGCGAGGAGCCCGAACTCGACAACGCCTATCTCACCCTACTCACGCGCTGTCGTCATCCCGAGCGCCCACCCACGGATGAAGAGATCACGAACTGCGAGCCCTACCTGAACGCCGAGGTCCGGATGATCAACCCCGAGATCATCGTCCCCGTCGGCGAACGCGCCCTGCGGGAGATCGCGACCGAGTACACCACGACCCCCGCCGAGGAGTTCGACATCGAGGAGGACCACGCGACCGAGATCCGCGGGCGCGGGTTCGAGATCGTGCCGACCATCCACCCCGCCGAGGGAACCGACGACCAGCGTGAGGCGTTCCTTGAGGCGTTTTCCGATCTCTTCGGCCGGGACTACCGCCAGACGAAGGGGCGCCAGGGCCGATAGCGGGTCACTCCGCGAACGAGGCGTCGTAGCGGGTGTACCACCGCGCGAAGAGGACGAAGACGATCAGTGCCCCGATGAAGCCGGCGATGGGACCGACCATCGAGACGAGCGGCCGGGCGACGGCCCCGCCGCCGATGGACATCAGCCCGATGACCGCGAACCCGAGAATGAACCGGGTGAGGAAGTTCCGCTCGACGGGGTTCGAGGGCATGGTCGTCCGTACAACGAACGGATATTTGATGTCTTCGGCCGGCCATGCGGTGGCCTCGCTTCGCGGCCCGTGGCCGCGAATCGAACGGGGAAGGGCTGGCGTCCTAAGCGAGGGGTTCGGATCCGAACCCCTCGCAAACGGTCCTGGTGGTCCGCAGAAATCTTCGATTTCTGGGATCTCGCGGGAACGCAGTTCCCGCGGACCTCGCGGCGACGTCGTCGCCGCTCAGCCCGAAAAGACTGCGCAGCAGTCTTTTCTTGGACATGAAAAGGGCGAAGCGCGAGCGCGAGCGCCAGCGAGCGCTGAGGGCTTTCGTGGACATGAAACGGGCGAGACCGGACTGTCGAGTCCGGCCGAGGGCTTTCACCAGTAGGACGTCCGCGAGCGCTTTGCCGTCCGGATCCCGAGAGCGACCGCGGCCACCACCGCGAGGGTCAGGGCGGCCAGCGTGCCGACCGATCGGGGGTCAGTCGAGAGGGTGCTCGCGAACGTCGCGACGGCCCCGAGGGCCAGGACCGCGGTCGCGAGCAGGAGGGCCGCGACCGAAACCGAGACTGCGCGCATGGTGCGTGTGTCACCCTCACAGAGCATAAAGCGATGGGTCCGGTAGCTTATGCGTTTGCGGCCCCTAGCTCCCTTCGATGGTCACCCGCGTTACGGGATGGGGAGAATCGGATCGCCGGTGGTCGCCGTGATCAGGCGGCTGATCGGCGCGGTGTTCTCGCTGCTGAGCCTCCTGGTGTTCGTCGCCCTCCTGCTGGGACTGCTCTGGTCGGCCTCGCTGATGGGGCTGGTCGACACGAGCGAGGTCGACCAGCCGGTCGTCGAGGACGTCGTCGAACCGCCGGAATGGTTCATCGACTCGCCGTTCGTCTGGGAAGTGCCCGCCCAGGAGGAGGGCGGCGAGCCGCCGGAGGTAGACCCTGACGCCGAGCCGGCAGAGGGTGATCCCGGCACCACCTCCGAGGGTGACGTGAGCTCCGACGAGGTCGAGGCCGAGATCCACGCACAGGTCAACGAGATCCGCGCCGAGCACGGGCTGAGCGAGCTCGACCACGACGACGAGATCGCCGGGATCGCCCGGACCCACAGCCAGGACATGAACGAGCGCGACTACTTCAGCCACACCAATCCGGAGGGTGAGTCGCCGGCCGACCGCTTCGGCGACCTCCACCCCTCCGAGTGCCGTGCCGTGGGTGAGAACCTCGCGTACATCCAGACCGGGATCGGCTCGGGCGGCTCCGCCGAGGAGATCGCCGAACGGATCGTCCAGGGCTGGATGGACTCGGAGGGCCACCGCGAGAACATCCTCCGTGACGGCTGGGACAGCGAAGGGATCGGCGTCTATATGGACGACGGCCGGGTCGACGCCACCCAGAAGTTCTGCACGACGACCTGATCGCGTACCCGCGGATTGAAGGCCGTCGCCGGCGGACTCCCGTCCATGACTACCGTCGCCGTGTTCGCGGACCCGCCCCGTCCGGGGCTCGTGTTGCCCGAGCTGATCGAGACGAGCCCGCTTTCGGCCGAGGAGGCCGCCGGACTCTACGAAGCGATGCTCATCGACGCCTGCCTCGCCGCCGAGCGAAGCGGGGGCGAGCTGCTCGTCAACTACCGCCCCGCCGAACTGCTGCCCGACGACCACGCGGGCGGCGACCCCGAGGCCGAGATCCGCGACCTCCTCGAAGGGGTCCTCGAGGAGTCGCCGCGCATGGAGGTCCAGGTCGGCTCGACGTACGCCGCCCGCGTCGGGAACACGATGACCCACCTGCTCGAGACCGAGGAGGTCGCGAGCGCGGCGGTCCTCTCGCCGGCCGCGCCGCTCTGTTTCCGGACCCAGATCGACAGTGCGGCGATGAAGCTCCGGAACAGCCCCGTCGTGCTCGGGCCCGCGACCGACGGCCGGATCGCCTTCGCCGGCTTCGCCGAGCCGATCGACTTCGAGGGCGCCTACGACCCGCCGGCCGTCGAGACGCTGGCGTGGCGGGCGGGCGATGCGGGCCTCGGAACCGACTTCCTCCCGGTGCTCCCGGTCGTCGAGACGGGGGAGGACCTCGCGACGGTCGTCTCGCTGATCAGGGCGCGCCGCATCGCCGATCGGATGGTCCCGGCGAACACGGCGACCTGGATCGAGGAGCGGGGTCTCCGTGTCGAGGGCGAGGAACTCGTCGCGGACCGATAACCCGGACCGCGAGACGAGACGTTCACGCGAGGCGACCGCCGTTCGTTATCCGTGGTCTTAGCCAGACTGATGGAGGACAGGGAACGATCCGATCGACGACACGCGATACGACGTCCGTCCCTCGTCCTCGAACTACCCATTCTTCACGACCTATGACACTGAAGTCCTCGAGTCCGACTCCACTCATATCGATGTCCGCGTCCGGCATCGAGTGCCCCGGAAAACTGCTATCCACGGTTCTCTATTCTCGGTTTTGTAGTACGAACGCCACGTGGACGGTCGTCGTGTACTGCTCGATCCGTCCGTCCTCTACGTCCGCCGTCTGTGACTCTATTTCGATGCCGTTGATGTTTTCCAACGTCGCATCGGCGTCATCGAGCGCATTCTGAGCGGCGTCTTCCCAGGATTCGGTCGAACTCCCCACCAGTTCGATGACTTTGACAGTATCTCCCATGATCTGGGAGATCTACATCATCAATAGATATAATAGTTGGGTGCGAGGGAAACAGCCGAATCTCGCGATCGCCGCGAACCGATCGAGCGCTCGGTCGCGCACCTCGAAGCACCCTCCTGATCCCGTTCGATCCCGCCGGGTCGTCGAACACCTCCCGGGTCGTAGTAGGCCTGCGACGGATCGCCCCGGTCTTTACCCCCTTGGACGAGAGAATTCTCCCATATGATCGGACTCGCACTCGGCAAGAAAGCGCTGAAGGCCGGATACAAACGCGCGGGCATCCCCGGTGCGATCGCCACCGGCAGCGCCGCCGCGATCGGCTACGTCGTCGTCAAACGCGCCCTCAAATCGAACACGAACGGCGGGAGCATCGACGCGGCGATCGACGCCGATCGGATCAGATCGGCCGTCGACGAGGACGGCGTCGGTGCGGTCACCGACAAAGGCACGCTGGAATCCGCCATCGACGAGGACGAGCTCGGGACCGACGTCGACATGGACGACGTCCAGTCCGATGCCGAGGACGAAACCGAGGGCGTAGACGGAGGCTCCGGCTCGGATTCCACTCAGTGAACGGTATACATCGTAGAGGTCCTGTTGAGATCCAGTAGCCGGACTCGTCGATCGATGGGACGTCCGTTCGATACGATGCTAATAGGTCGGTACAGTAGCTCGCTGTAGATCGGGTCGAATCGGGAAAGAGCCGCACTCACACTCAACGGCGGTCGTGATACCACGACCCTCGGAACTGTTATCCGCACCTCGGCCCTACGTTTGTTTGCAATGGCAAACGGAAAAGTTGATTTCTTCAACGACACTGGCGGCTACGGATTTATTTCCACTGAGGATGCGGATGATGACGTTTTCTTCCACATGGAGGACGTTGGCGGCCCGGACCTCGAGGAAGGCACAGACATTGAATTCGACATCGAACAGGCCCCCAAGGGCCCCCGAGCGACCAACGTCGTTCGCGCCTAATACGGCGCAGTAGCCCGCCACCGACTGGCGGCACTTACCACACATACCTTTTATCGATACTACGTCCCGTAGTCAGCGCTCCCCGTATCGTCCGTAGGTAGTGCTGGGTCCTCTCCCAGTTCGTCTGTGAGAGTGACGAGTAGCGTCGAGGTCCGCGGGGAGGACCGACAGGCCTTAGAACGCGCGCCCGGAAGTGAACCCCGAGGTGGGGTGGCAGAGCGGCCTATTGCGCCTGCCTTGAGAGCAGGTGTCCGAGAGGACTCATGGGTTCAAATCCCATCCCCACCGTCGGAGTNCCCCCCCCCCCCCCCCCCCACGACTCCGTAACGGATGGATTTGAAGCAGGGAGCAAAGCGCCAGCGGAGCGACCGCGGTTCAAATCCCATCCCCACCGCGTTTCCCGGCAACCGCGCCATACTCACAAACGTATTAGTTCGCGCCCCCCACGGACTCTGCATGACCGATTCCGGGAACCACCGGATCACCGAGCGCGTCGCGGCCTCCGAGCGCTCGGCGATCCGCGTGATGTTCGACATGGCCGAGGCCCACGACGGCGAGCTCGTTCGCCTGGAGGTCGGCGAGCCCGACTTCGACACGCCCGAGCACGTCACCGAGGCGGCCTTCGAGGCAGCCCGGTCGGGCGAGACCCACTACACCTCGAACGCCGGGATGCCTGAGCTCCGGGAAGCGATCGCGGCCGGGCGGGAGGGCCGGACCGCGGAGGACGTGGTCGTGACGACCGGAGGAATGGAGGCGCTGCATCTCGCGATGCTCACCGTCGCCGAGTCGGGCTCGGAGGTCGTGATCCCCGCGCCGTCCTGGCCCAACTACGCGGTCCAGGCCCGCCTGGCCGACGCGACCCCGATCGAGGTCGGGCTCCCCGAGGAGGAGGGGTTCGCGCTCGATCCCGAAACGATGATCGACGCCATGACCGAGGAGACCTCCGTCGTCGTCCTGACCTCCCCCTCGAACCCCACTGGGCGGGTGTTCGAGCCCGAGGCGGTCCGGGAGGTCGCCGCCGCGGCGGCCGAACACGACGCCTACGTGATCGCCGACGAGGTCTACCGCGGGCTCGTCTACGAGGGCGCCGACCGCGCGATGGCGAGCTACGTCGACGACCCCGAGCGGGTGCTCACGGTCGATTCGTGCTCGAAGCGCTACGCGATGACGGGCTGGCGGATCGGTTGGCTCTCGGGCCCGACCCCGGTGATCGACGAGGTGACGAAGATCCACGAGGCGACGACCGCCTGCGCCTCGAGCGTCGCCCAGCACGCCGCGCTGGCGGCGATCGAGGGGCCACAAGAACCGGTCGAGCGGATGTACGAGGCCTTCCGTGAACGCCGCGAGTACGTCGTCGAGCGGATCGGGTCGATCCCAAACGTCTCGGCGGCCCCGCCGGAGGGCGCCTTCTACGCCTTCCTCGACGTGGGCGCGCTGCCCGGCGACACCCTCTCAATCGCGAAGCGCCTGCTCCGGGAGCACGGCGTCGTCACCGCGCCGGGCAACGGCTTCGGCGAGGCCGGCGCGGGCTACCTGCGGGTGAGCTTCGCGAACGACCTCCCGCGGCTCGAGAGGGGGTTCGACGGGATCGAGGCGATGGTCCGCGAGGAGGTCTGAATGGAGCTCGCGATCACCGACGCGCTCCTGGTCACGTTCGACCCCGACCGCGACGGCTCGGGAGTCGTCGAGGACGGCGCGGTCGGCGTCACGGACGGCGAGATCACGTTCGTCGGGTCGAGCGTGGAGCTCGATGCCCGAAGCGCGGATCGGGTCATCGATGCCGCCGGCCGGGCCGTGCTCCCGGGATTCGTCGACGCGCACGTCCACACCCCGCTGACGCTGCTGCGCGGCGGCACACAGGACCTCCCCGAGATCGAGTGGATGACCCGAGGGCTCGAGCCGCTCGCGCGGGCGATGACCGACGAGGACCGGGTCGCGGGCGCCCGGCTGGGCGTGCTCGAAGGGCTTCGCTCGGGCGTGACGACCTTCGGCGAGTACACGGGCGAGGTCGGACGGATCGTCGAGGAGGTCTACGATCCGTTCGGCGCGCGCGTCGCGGCGACCGAGACGATCAACGAGGTGGCCGAAATGGTCGGTCACGACGACCCCGGCGAGGCGTACCCGCTCGATCGCTCGAAGGGCAAGGCCGCGCTCTCGCGGGCCGAGGCGTTGTTCGATCGGTACGGCGACGATCCCCTCGTGACGCCCATGTACGGCCCGCAGGCGCTCGACATGGTCTCGCCCGGTCTCCTCGGGGAGATCCGCGACCGGGCGGACGAACGCGGGGCGTCGATCCACATGCACGTCGCCCAGGGCGATCGCGAGCGCCGCCAGGTGCGGGCGCGCTACGGCCCCGACGCCACCACTGTGGGCGTCCTCGACGAGTACGGGCTGCTCGACGAGCGGCTGATCGCGGTGCACTGTCACGGCGCGACGGAGGACGAGCGCGCCCGGATCGCCGGGAGCGGTGCCCGGACGATCTGCTGTCCGAGCTCGATCGCGGCCATCGACGGGGTCGTTCCCCCGGTCGCGGAGCTCCTCGCGGCGGGCGCCCCGGTCGGGCTCGGGACCGACCAGGCGCCAGGCCCCGGCGGCCACGACATGGGCCGGGAGCTGCGGACGGCGAGCCTGCTCGCGAAGACCGATCGCGGCGACCCGACGGCGCTGCCGGCCTGGGAGGCGCTCCGGCTGGGGACCGTCGGCGGTGCGCGGGCGCTCGGGCTCGATTCGGTCGGACGGATCGCGGTCGGTGCCCGGGCGGACCTGGCCGTCTTCGCGCTCGACTCGCTCGGGACCGCACCCGCGGTCACGGAGCCGCTCCACACCGCGATCCCGAACCTCGTCTACGGCGGCGCGGACGCCGAGGCCGTGTTCGTCGACGGCGAGCCGATCGTGCTCGACGGCGAGTTCACCGCGATCGACGAACGAGCGGTTCTCGAGGAGGCGAGCGAGCGCGCCGAGGCGGTCTTCTCGCGGGCCGCCGAGGACTGGCGGGCGGCCGACTCGAAGCTCGTCGGGGCGGCAAGGGAGGGCCGGCTGTAGCTAGATCAGAAGCAGCGCCGGGACGTTGCCGGTGGTCGTTCCCCAGTAGAGGATGAGGAACTGGATCGCGTTGAACAGCCCGTGGATCACCGAGGGGACGACGAGGTTCTCGCTGTACTCGTAGCTCACCCCGAGAACGACGCTCAGGAGGACGTAGGTGACGAGCGTCGGCAGCAGCCCCTCGCCGGTGAGCGAGCCGACGTGGGCGACGGCGAAGATGACGCTCGCGATCGCGATCCCGACGGCGACCCCGAAGCGGTTCCTGAGGAGCTGCTGGATGACGCCACGAAAGAGCAGCTCCTCGCCGGGGCCCACGAGCAGGATCGACAGCGGGACGAGCACGAGCAGGATCTCGGGGTTCTGGGTGCCGAGCTCCTGAAGGCCGTGCTCGGCCGACTCGATGCCGAAGGTCATCTGGACGAGGCTGACCCCGATCAGCACGACGAACAGCGAGACCAGGCCAGCCGCGATCCAGATCAGGTCACGGAGGTCGGGCATCGACAGCATCAGCAGGTCGAACCCCTCGTCGCGGGTCGAGAGGTAGAACAGTGCGACCGAGCCGAAGCCCAGTCCCTGAAGCGTGACGACGCCGACGACGATCTGGAGCACGGGCCTGCCGAAGACGTCGATCCCGAACGCCCCGAGGAGGGCCGCGGCGACGAGGGTGAAGATCGATCCGACGGCGAACCCCGCGAAGCCGATGGCGAGGACGGTGACGAGCGTGATGGCGTACGCGAGCGGTCCGGTATCCGTCGTACGGGTATCCATTGTCGACCGTTCGGACCGACGTCCCTTTTCCCTGTCGTTTGCGCGCGACACACAGTAACCTTTTTTCGCCCCTCGCGCCCATCCGTGGTATGGACTGGCCACACGACCCCGACGGCGAGCAGGGCAGCGAGGGGATGCGACAGTACGGGATGGCGATCTTCGCGAAGAAGGTCGACGAGGAGGAGGACTTCCCGCTCGCGTTCGAGGAGTTCGTCGCCGAGTACGGCGACGATCCCATCCGGATCAACTCGAAGACGGTCGTCCCCGCCCGCGAGATCCTCGAGGGCGTCGACACCGAGGAGGTCCCCGACATCGTCGAGTTCCACCGCGCGATCGGCCGCGCGATGCGCGAGGGCGGCTTCTGGGAGTACCACCCCGTCGGCGCGAACCCCGAGCGAAACCCGGCTTAGTCGTCGTACTCGAGCAGCGGCGTCCCGGGTTCGGCCTCGGTGGCCGGCGCGCCGCCGAGCTGTCGGTCGCGGGCGGCCGCGATCGCCGCCTCCAGCAGGTCGATCGCGACCGTGTTGGCCCCCTCGGGGATGACGAGGTCGGCCTCCTTCTTCGTCGGCTCGACGAACTGCTCGTGCATCGGTTTGACCGTCGAGAGATACTGGTCGATCACGCCCTCGAGGCTCCGGCCCCGTTCGAGGACGTCCCGGCGGATGCGCCGGAGGATCCGCACGTCGGCGTCGGTCTCGACGTAGAGCCGGAGGTCGAGCATGTCGACGATCGCCTCGTCGTGGAGCGCGAGGATCCCCTCGAGGACGACGACGTCGGTCGGCTCGACGCGGACCCGCTCGCCGGTGCGGCTGTGGGTCTCGAAGTCGTACTGGGGCATCTCGATGGGCTGACCCGAGAGCAGCCGGTCGAAATGCTCCCGGAGCAGCTCCCAGTCGAACGCCGAGGGGTGGTCGTAGTTGATCTCCTCGCGCTCGTCGAGCGTGAGCTCCGGACGATCCTCGTAGTAGTTGTCGAGCGGGACGTGCGTCACGGCCCCGGCGGAGCCCTCGGCGTCCGGCTGGTCCTCCTCGAAGCCCTCCCCGGGCTCGACCCGTCGGTCGGTCCGGGAGTCGGCACCTTCGAGCCCGGCGGTGACCTCCCGGGCGACGGTCGTCTTGCCCGCGCCGGTGCCGCCGGCGATCCCGAGCACGAACGAGGGGATGGTCATCACCGACAGTGACACGTGAGCGGGTTTCAACGTCCCGGTTCGTGCCGAACGGAGGACTGACCATGATACTACCACACATGGATGCATAACTCTGCCGGGAACAGGTTTTAGCCGCTCTGTGCGAAATCCTCCCATATGGTAGAAGACCTCACTGCCCGGGACGCGATGACGACCGCCTACGTGGGGGTGAGCGAGTCGGATACGGTCGGCGACGTCATCGACGTGATGATCGAGGAGGGCGTCAGCGAGGTCGTCGTCCTCCGGGGATCGGAGGCCGTCGGCACGGTCACCGAACACGACCTCCTGCGGGCCGCGACCACCGGGACGATCCCCGTCGAGGCCGGCATCGCCTCAATGATGTCCGGTGCGGGGCCGAGCGTCGACGCGGAGACGCCCCTCTCGGAGGCCGCGAGCGAGCTCTCGACGGCCGACAGGCGCCAGCTGATCGTGCGAAACGGCGAGCGGATCGTCGGCGTGCTCACCTGCCAGGACGTGATCACCGCCACGGCGTCGATCCTCTCGGCGCCCGAGCCCGAGGAGGGGCTGTCGGACGCCGCCGAGACGAACGCGGGAGCGGAGACGGCCTCGGAGAACCCCGAGTACACCACCCAGAGCGTCTGTGAGGTCTGCGGGTCGCTGATGCCGAACCTGGCGTCGGTCAACGGCCAGGCCGTCTGCGGGGACTGCCGGGGGGTCTGAGCCGCGACCGGACGCTTCTTTGTCCTCGCACGTCTCTCCCCGCCGATGCGGATCGAACCCGCGGAGCTCGAGGAGATCGAAGCGATCGCCGACCTCTGGGTGCGCCTGGCGGTCGGCCAGCGTGCCTTCGGCTCCCACCTCGCGAGCGAGGCCAACCGCACGCGCATCGAGGAGTCGATGGGCCACTACGCCGCGGAGGGGAACCTGCTGGTGGCCCGCGAGGACGATACGCTCCTCGGGTTTGCCATGTTCTCGATCGAGCAACGGCTCTACGTCGCCGACGAGACCCGCGGGCTCGTCCACAACCTCTTCGTCGTCCCCGAGAAGCGCGGCGAGGGGATCGGCTCGGCGCTGCTGGAAGAGGCCGAGAGGGCTCTACAGGAAGACGGCGCGGCGGTGATCGGGATCGAGGTGCTCGCCGAGAACGAGGACGCCCGGCGCTTCTACGACGAGCGGGGCTACCGGCCCCATCGCGTCGAGCTAGAGAAACGAGTCGAAACCGATAACACCCCATAGCGATAGCGTACGCATGCGCCAAGGGAGCTTGGGTGGTTCAAGCACCCGACTTGTAATCGGGAGTTCGGGGGTTCAAATCCCCCCCTTGGCTTTGGGATTATATCATCTATAATTTGATATACGATAGGCAGGTACTATGGGTAAGATCATAAGATGGCTATCTACCTGGTTCATTATTTTGCCACTAGCAATCAAACGTAACCTGAGTAGGCTCTCCGTTAGGTGGAACTATTAAAAGATTCCACTCCAGAGATCCATCATCATTTTCTTTGAGATGGGTGAATAAATACTTTTTACGATTAAATAAACGGCTTGACTTGAGAACAGATTCTTTTGGCTGACATACTTCAAAATTCCGCTCCTCCATAACTTCCTTCATTGCCTCTTTTCTGATAGGTGACTCGGCAAGCGTAAAGTTAGGACCTTCAGTCATCAATCTAGAATATTGTAAACTATAAAGCCATCTGATGTCTTTTCCACTATGATATCTTGAGTTATTCGATCCATTTCACCCACTTCTAGAGAAAGTTCCAAAGCCTGGCTTTCCTCCATCATTTTCTTTGCTTTTTCCAATCTTTCTTCCTCTGGCAGCTCTGCAATGTCCGGTTCCGTTGACTTGGTTTCCCGATTTTTAATCTGGTTGACTCTGTTTTTGTTTCGGCCCTGCTCATGAATGTTTGTTCTGCTACTAGCTGGGCCTCCTGTAGCGTGAACGCGACTACTATCCTTGGAGCTGCCACGCCCGCCTCGGAACTCGTATGTGCTACTGGACATGGTACCTAATTAGCGGTCTATGATTTATTTCCGTCGTCTGGCACCTTCTCTCGTTCTTCCACAAATTCTGCAAGGTTAGCCGCAAGTTTCTCGGCAGCAGTGAAGGACATGTGAAGACGAGCAGATGACTCTCTCTCGCCGCCGAACTCAACTAAATTACCCTCCTCATCTATATAGAAATCAGCATTTGTTTTCTGGAAATCAATAATCACGTGATCCTCTGTTTCGACGACAACTCCCTCTTCTACGAATTGCTCTGTATAATTTTCGGAACGTTTCAGCTTCGTTATCGAGCTATCATTTATATTGCTGTCGGTAGGATCGGATCCCATTTGGAAACTACTATTGGAAGCAGAGAGTTATGCGTTTCCCTGATTGTATTCAGCCATATATAGCCGATCATCAGAAAGCTTAGTAACCATATTAAACTATCTGATATATCTAGAATAATAATATCAGTGAGAACATCTCTGAGACAGCCGACGCCATCAAGAGACCCCCGCCCATAGCCCCCAAGAACACGTGGCCTACAGCAACAGCGAGGTCCTCGATGTCCTCGACGAGATGCCCCACGGCGGCGGGGAGCACTACAGCAAGGAGGAGGGCAAACTCCACCCCGACGCTGCCGACGTAACCGTCTCCACCCTCTCGGAGCTCGAAGAAGCCGCGGGGCCGGATCACGTAATCCATATCGACTCGGACATCGAGTTCGGCTCGACGGAGCTCGACATCGGCCGATCCACTCTAGTGGGCGACAGGGGGTGGGACGGCTCCGAGGGCGCGCTGCTGTCCACCGGCGTCGAGGGCCACACCGGGGGCGGGACGGGCTCGGATCGCCCCTACACGATGCTCTACAGCACGGCGACCGAGGGCGCTCCCAGAGTTACGGGCCTCCGGCTCCGGGGGGCCTCCCACGACCGCGAGGAGTACGCGCCGAACGACCCGGAGGTCTACCCGGGCAACCTCGCCCGCGCGATCACGCTGCAGGGAGAGGGCGGCGAGGTCGACAACTGCGAGATCTGGGGCTGGACGTGGGCGGGGGTCCACGTCAAGGGCTGTATCGAGGAGGATCGCTGGACCGACGACGCCCACGTCCATCACTGTCACCTCCACACCTCGAAGCAGGACGGCTACGGCTACGGGATTGACGTCTGGATGGGCTTCGCGGAGATCGACCACGTCTACTGCAACGATCAGCGCCACGCGATCACCGGCCAGGGCCGATACCGGTGTGGCTATCGGGCGAGAGAGCTCGTCGTCGGCCCCGACCAGTTCGGCCACACGATCGACATGCACTGTCTGACCGAGAACGACATCTCCTACGACACGACCGAGGAGGATCCCGACTTCGGGCTCCGGGCCGGCGGAGTGGTCGAGGTCCGCGACAGCACCTTCCTCCACGACTCGGCCGCGGTCGCGACCTGCCGCGGGCAGCCCTGGGAGCGCTTCGAGCTCGTCGACTGCCGGATCAGCCACGACGCGATCCCCGAGTCGAACTCCGGCAACGACAGGGCGGGAAGCTGGTACCAGCAGAACGTCCACGGCGTGACGGGCAACGACGGCGAGCGCTACGATCCGCTGGTCCCCGACGGGGAGTTCACCGACCGCTGGGGGACGTCGGGCAACGAAACCGGCGCCTCGGACCCCGACGTCGCCTGGAGTCCCGACCGCGGAGCGTCGATCGACTTCGAGAACCCGGAGGACAGCCCCGCCTACCGGGGATACGACGACCCTGAAGCTTGAGAGGCTCCGATCCGGTCGCGGAAACGAGGAGAGGGGCCGGAATTAATGTATGTATATCTATATTACTGCGAGCCGTAGGAGTAGAGGCTGGCTGCCCGCCAGCAGCGGTGTGAGGAGGGGGAAGTGGTGCTTGGATCGCCACACGCTGCCCATCCCCGCTTGGTCTGTCAGGGACGCGATCCGTCTCCTGCCGGGACGACTGTCTCGTCCCGATTCGTTGCGATTCGATGGCGCCGCCCCTGCCAGGGGAGGGAGTGGGCGGCGCCCGTCATCGGACTACTGAGCACGCGGAGCGAAGAGCCACTCGGTCACGAACAGCGCGACCGACAGCGGCACGACCAACGTGAGGAACATCGTCGGGGACATAGGTTATTCACCTCCAAATTGCAACACTACCTGACATTATAAAAATATGTATGTTTTCGTATGTAAACTGTCGGAGAGTTTCGCCGACCGCCTCTCTCCGGGGTTCGACGATCGTCGTAGAGTGGTTTTAATATCGTCGAACCAGTCGTACGAATCGAACAGATGACCGTAGTCGGAGAGCCCAAACATGGATCGCTGCCCGAAGAACTGTCCTCCTCGACCGCCAAGCTCGTCTACCTCTACCTGCGGACGGCGGGCGACGCCACGCCCGACCAGCTACAGTCCGCGCTCGGGGTGAAGAAGCTCACGCTCTTCCCGGTGTTGCACCGCCTCGAGACCGAGGGCTTCATCGAGACGGTCGATGGGGGCGGGAGCTACTCCGCCATCCGATAGAAGGAGGTGATCCGCGGAGTCCCGCACCCGACGGCCCGTACTGTTATTCTCCTGTGCTCGTAAGACGCCAGTGGAAGGGGCGGGATTCGAACCACGCGAAGCCTGTGCACGAAAACGTGCGTCGGCGCTCTACCTCTGAGCCACACTTCCCTATACCGTCGCTACGGGGGTTGCGAGCAAGAAGCCAACGATCGACGAGGTGCGGCTGTCGGGCGCACGCGGGCGCCGGGAGCGATCGCGGACGCCTCAGTAGCTGCGGATCTTCGGCTCGTAGGTCTTGTCCTCGCCCTCGAGGATGACGGGCTTGAACCAGAGCTCGGGCGTGCCGTCGTTCCACGAGAGCAGCGTGTGTTTGAGCCACTTCTCGTCGCGCCGTTCCTGGTACTCCTGGCGCCAGTGGGCGCCCCGGAACTCGTCGCGCGCGAGCGCGCCCAGCGTGATCGCCTCGGCGGTGTCGATCAGGTTGCGCATCTCGATGGTCTGTTGGAGGTCGGTGTTGAACGTCCGCGAGGGGTCGTCGACGTAGACGTCCTGGTACTGCTCGCGCACCTCGCGGATGTCGCGCAGCGCCTGCTTGAGCCCCTCCTCGGTCCGGAACACGTTGACGTTCTGGGTCATCGTCTTCTGGAGCTTCTCGCGGAGCTCGGCCTGCTGGACGCCGTCCTCTTTCTCCATCAGGTGATCGACCCGGCGGTTCTCGGCCTGGACGGCCCGGTCGACGACCTCGTCGGGCTCGGGGATGACGCTCGCCCCCTCGCTCCGGGGGTCGCCACCGTCGGACCGCGTCGCGTCCCGACGTGATTCGGAGTCGTCGACGTCCGAACCCCCGTCGGCGACGGCCTCGTCGTCGGCGTGGATCGCGCCGGGCGCGACCGGAGTGTCGACCTCGCCGATCTCCGTGTCCTCGGTCCGCCCGGTCTCGATGATCGCCTCGCCGAGGTCCGTTCCCGCGGCGTGCCGTCCCGCCCGTGCGCCGAAGACGATGAGCTCGGGCAGCGCGTTCCCGCCCAGCCTGTTCGCGCCGTGGACCGACGCACAGGCACACTCGCCGACGGCGTAGAGCCCCGAAACGAGCGTCTCGCCGTTCTCGTCGGTCTCGATGCCGCCCATCGCGTAGTGCTGGCCGGGCTTGACGGGCATCGGCTCGACGAGCCCGTCGACGCCCTCGAAGTCGCCCGCCAGGTGCAGGATGTTCTCGAGGCGGTCGATGATGCGCTCCTCGCCCAGGTGGCGCATGTCGAGGTGGACGTACTCGTCGTTGATGCCGCGGCCCTCGTTGACCTCGGTGAGCTCCGCGCGAGCGACCACGTCGCGGGAGGCGAGCTCGCCCGAATTGGAGGCGTAGCCGTGTTCGAACATGAACCGCTCGCCCTTCTCGTTGTAGAGGATCCCGCCCTCGCCACGGACGCCCTCGGAGATGAGCACGCCGGTGCTCGGGAGCGTCGTCGGGTGGAACTGGATGAACTCCATGTCCTCCATCGGAACGCCCGCCCGGTAGGCCATCGCGGGGCCGTCGCCCGTGTTCGAGACGGCGTTGGTGGTGTGGTCGTAGACCTGGCCGGGCCCGCCGGTCGCGAGGATGACGCCGTCTCGCGCCCGGAAGCCCGCGACTTCACCGGTTTGAACGTCGTAGCCGACGACGCCGTGACACTGGCGTTTCTCGGGGTCGGGGTCCTCGGTCACGGCGAGGCGTGAGACGTACCACTCGTCGTAGACCTCGATCCCGCGTTTGACGACCTGCTGGTAGAGCGTGTGCAGCAGGTGGTGACCGGTCTCGGCGCCCGCGTACGTGGTTCGGGGGAACGAGAGCCCGCCGAAGGGGCGCTGGGACATCCGACCGTCCTCCTCGCGGGAGAACGGCATCCCCCAGTTCTCGAGCTGGATCGTCTCCTGGGGGCTGTCCTGACAGAGGGTCTCGATCGCGGGGGCGTCCCCGAGGTAGTCGGAACCCTTCATCGTGTCGTAGGCGTGGTCCTGCCAGGAGTCGCCCTCCCGGAGCGCGGCGTTGATGCCGCCCTCCGCCGCGCCGGTGTGGCTGCGAACGGGGTGGAGTTTCGTGACGAGCGCGACGTCCGCGCCCTCCTCGTGGGCCGCGATCGCCGCACGGAGGCCGGCGCCGCCCGCGCCGACGACGAGTACATCGTGTTCGTACATGATCGGTGATTAGGAGTGTATCGTATTGAGGTTGTGGTTGCGCTACGGTCCTACCAGAACTTGAGGTTCTTCTTGACCGCCTCCCGCTTGAGCTCCTGGATGTGCTCGGTCAGCGGGATGTCCTTCGGGCAGACGTTCGTACAGGAGAACTGGGTCTGACAGCGCCAGACGCCGTGCTCCTGCTCGATCAGCCGTAGGCGGTGGTCCTTCATCTCGTCGCCCTCGCGCTCGTCCATCGCGAAGCGGTAGGCCATGCTGATCGCCGCCGGGCCGAGGTAGCTGTCGTCGCCCGCCGCGATGTTACACGAGGACATACAGGAGGCACACCAGATACATCGGGTGCCCATCTTGATCTTCTCGCGGTTCTCCCGGCTCTGGCGCTGCTCCTCGAGCTCGCCGTCGGGTTTCTCCTCGGTCTGGAAGTACGGCTCGACGGCCTCCATCTGCTCGTAGAAGGAGTCCATGTCGACGACGAGGTCCTTGACGACCTCCTGATGAGGGAGGGGCTCGATCCGAACCGGGGTATCGAGCTCGGCGATCTGGGTCTGACAGCCCAGCCGTTGGCGGCCGTTGATGAAGAAGGCGTCCGACCCACAGATCGCCTGGCGACAGGAGTGTCTGAAGGTCAGCGAGGAGTCGTGGTGGTCGCGCGCGTACATCACCGCGTCGAGGACCGTCATCCCCTTCTCGAAGGGGACGTGGAAGGTGTCGAAGCGGGGCTCCTGTTTGGCCTCGACCTCCGGGTCGTAGCGAAAGACCTTGATCTCGACGGTTTCCTCGCTCTCCCGTGTGCGCTCGTCGTTCAACCGCTGTCGCCGTTCCTCTTTCGACGCCCTCTCCTGCATCCGGCGGTCCTGATGGGGCGAGTGCGGCTCCGCCTGTCCCGATTCGACTTCCGCCTCCTCCGTCTCCTGTGATGTTTGTGTGCTCATGGTGGTGTCAGTAGAGTCCGATTCCCGCGAGTGCGTTCGCCGTTCTGATCCCCTGGACGATCAACAGCAGGCTCGCGACGATCAGCACCCACTTGACGACCGTCTTCGGGGTGCCCGTGATCCCCTGATTGGTCACGGCGTTGTAGACGCCGTTGACGCCGTGGAACGTCGCGGTGATCAGGAACAGGACCATCAGCGAGTAGTAGCCGAGGTCCTGCATCCGGTACTGGCTGCCCGCGAACGTGATCTCCGAGGCGTGGTTCACGAAGTGAAGCAGGAAGAAGTGGAAGGCGAGCACCACGATCAGGAACGCCGCGGTGATCCGCTGGATCAGCCAGAGGCTGCCGTTGGAGTCGAACGAGGAGTACCGTTCCGCCATCTAGAACACCCCCTCGATGAACGTCGGCACGCTCGCGATGGCGATCAGGCCCGTCACGATCAGCGCCGCGTAGAAACTCTTGTCCTGTGCTTCGAGGCCGACCCCGAGGTCGATCATCAGCAGTCGGATGCCGTTCAGGATGTGAAAGACCGCGACCGCGAGCAGGCCGACCTCGAGGACACGGACGATGAAGAGGCTCTCCAGGCTCTGGATGGTCTCGGTGTACGCTCCCGTCCCGACGGTCGCCGTGCTCAGGACCGCGATATGTGTAAACAGGTAGCCGATGAGTACCCAGCCGGTGAACTTGTGGAAGATCCACGCCCACATGCCGGCGGTGAACTCGCGCCACCGACCGAAGTCCTCGACGAGGCCACGATTGTACGACTGACTCATTCCTGCTTGGGTCTTGGACTCATGGACTAAAGAGGTTACTACCTCGCACGATCGACCGCTTCGAGGGCTCTCGTAGCAACGTTCGGACCCGTTCACTCCCCGACCGAGCGCCGGGAAGCGACGATGTCCTCGATGGTCTCGTCGAGCTCGACGAGATGGCAGATCGGGTTGCCCGGATAGACCACGGGGTTCTCGAGCACGCCCACCAACAGGCCGGTGAAGGGGGCCTCGACCACGTCGGTTTCGGTCATGAACGGGTTGGTGATCGTACAGATCGGCTTACCCTCGTAGACGAGCGCGCCCCGGCGGTGGTGCATGTCGACGATCCCGCCCGAGTCCGCCCGGATCCACGTCTTCTCGAGGTCGTCCTGGATCACCGTCCGCCAGCCCGGCCAGCGGACCTTCGTTTGGGGGTAGAGCCCGTACTCGGCGAAGACGCTCTCGGTCCCCGCGAGCGCCTCGTCGATCAGGTCCCGCTGGAACTGGTGGGCCCCGCCCATCTCGATCGTCACGGTGGGGGTGCCGCCGTCGCTGGCCTCCCGGCGAAGCGTTCCTTCGGGGCCCTCGCTCGCGATGATGACGTTCGAGGCGAACGCGAACGCGAGGCGCCTGACCTCGGGGTCCTCCATGTGAGCCCGGACGTGGAGCATGTTGTTCCGGCCGCGCGTCGAGGTGTGGAAGTCGAGGACGAAGTCACACGGCTCGATGAAGTTGGTGTAGATCCGGTGGGCCATCCGCCGGGCGCTGGTCCCGCCCTCCGAGCCGGGGAACGACCGGTTCAGGTCCCGATCGAGGATCGGCAGGTAGCGCTGCTGGGCGAGGAAGCCGGGGACGTTGAGCACCGGGAGACAGACGATCGTCCCGTGGAGGTCCGTGTGATCCCACTCGTGGGCCACGGCCCTGACCACCTCGATCCCGTTGAGCTCGTCGCCGTGGGTCGCGGCGGTGAGACAGGCCGTCGGACCGTCGTGCTCACCGTTGACAATCGTCACGGGGATCCTGATGGGGTCGCCGAGATACGTCTCGCTGACCGTATAGCGGATGTTCGTCGTCTCCCCGGGGGCGACCGTTCCGCCGTTGTAGGTGAAGGCGGAGGGCGCGGCTGTCATGGCTGTGTCTGCGGGCCCGGCACGTAATAAGTCTCCCAGGTGGATCGGCCGGACTGGCAACGCTTTTGCACCCGCCGTGAGTTGCCGTGAGTATGGGAACCGGGAGCGTCCGAGTCGGGGTACTGAGCCTCCACAGTAGCAAAGAGACGAAAGCCATCCTGAACGCCATCGAGGACCTCGGCCACGAGGGGGAGTGGCTCAGACAGGAGAACACCGCCATCGAGATCGACTCCGACGGCGTACACCTCGAGCCCGACGTCGACGTGATCGCCAATCGGCTGTTGCTCTCGAACACGGGCCACCCCAGCGAGGAGCTGGGCCTGGCGACGACCTACGAGTCGCTGCGCCCGATGCTCAACGAGCCCCAGGCGACGCTGACCGCCCTCCATAAGTTCGCGACCGGCGTGACGCTCGCCGACGCGGGCGTCCCCGTGCCCGACGCGCTGCTCGCGCTCGACAACCGCCGGCTCAACGAGGGCCGTGGCGAGTTCGGCGAGGAAGTCGTCTACAAGACCGCCATCGGCACTCACGGCGGCGGCACCTGGAAGATCGGCCCCAACGAGTCGGTCAACCCCCGCGTCGGCAATCGCCAGGCGTTCCTCCAGGAGCTGATCGAGCGCGACGGGGAGAAACACCGCGACCTGCGGGTCTACGTCGTCGGCGACCGGATCATCGGCGCGATGAACCGCTACGCGCCCGAGAACGACTGGCGGACGAACGTCGCCCTCGGCGGCGACGTCGAGGACGCGAGCGACCGTCTGCCCGAGGAGGTCGTCGAGATGGCGAGGCGGGCGACCGACGAGATCGGGCTCGACTACGCCGGCGTCGACCTCATCGAGGGCGAGAACGGCTGGTTCGTCCTGGAAGTCAACCCCACGGCCGGCTTCCGCGGGCTCTATCGGGCGTCGAACGTCAGCCCCGCGCCCTACATCGCCCAGGAGGCGATCGAGCTCGGCGGCGGGGAGGTCGATCCCGAGCGCGTCCACGACCTCTCGGCGACCCTCGACGACTCGCGACCCGCCTCGATGCCCCCGGAGGCCGAACAGGTCCGCGACGAGGTCGTCTCCATCGGCTACACCGAGGAGGTACTGGTCAGCGGGACCAGCGGCAGCGAGACCGTGATCGCCAAGTCCGACACCGGCGCGGCCCGCACCAGCATCGACACCGGCCTCGCCGCCGAGATCGGCGCCGGCCCGATCAAGTCCATCACGCGGGTACGCTCGGGCAGCTCGAAGTCCAGCCGGTCCCGACCCGTAGTGGACCTCGTCGTCGGCGTCAGCGGCAACCAGCACACCGTCACCGCGAGCATCGAGGACCGCAGCCACATGGACTACGCGCTGCTTCTGGGTCGAGACATCCTCGAGAACTACCAGGTCGACGTCCGCCGCCGCGCCGAGGCGGAGGACTACGACCCCGACAAGGAAGAAGAGGAGGAGTAGCTCAGTCCTCGGCCTCGTAGGCCGCCCAGACGTACTTCGTTCCGGCCGATCGATAGGGTCGCCAGGCGTCGGCGATCTCGCGCATCTCCGCGCGCGTCAGCTCCTCGCCGTCGTTGTAGAGGTTCTCGATACCGCGCCGGACCGCCAGATCGCCGAGCGGCAGGACGTCCTCACGTTCGAGGACGAACAGCAGGTACATCCGGGCGGTCCACTCGCCGATCCCCTTGATGCGGGTCAGCTCCTCGATCACCTCCTCGTCGGTGTGGTCGGCGAGCGCCTCCCGGGTCAGGTCACGCTCGAGAAAGGCCTCCGCGGCGTTTTTCACGTACTCGGCTTTCGTCCGACTGAGGCCGGCCTCGCGAAGCGCCTCCTCGTCGGCGGCCAGCACCGCCTCGGGCGTCACCCCGTCGTCGAACAGGTCGAAGACGCGTTCCTTGACGGCGGCGGCGCTGGCGGTCGAGAGCTGCTGGTTGATGATCGAAACGATCAGTCGCTCGAACTCCGAATCCCATTCGGGCTCGACGTAAGGATCGTACTCGCTAATCAGGGCCTCCATCACGGGGTCCTCCCGTAGGCGTGCGAGCGCGTCGTCTGCCATCGCCGTCGCTAGGGACGCGAACCACCTGACGGTACCGGTCCGGCCGTCGTCAGCTAATAAACTGAATACGGGTTGTTAATCCAGGAGAGGGAAACGTTGAAACGGGTTGCAGTCCCACCGTGGAGCATGGAGTTAGACGACGTCAACACCATCACGGTTCTCGGTGCCGGAAACATGGGCCACGGGATCGCGGAGGTCGCCGCGATCGCCGGCTACGACGTCTACATGCGCGACATCAAGGAGGAGTTCGTTCAGAACGGCTACGAGCAGATCGAGTGGAGCCTCGGGAAGCTCGCGGAGAACGACCGCCTCTCGGAGGACGCCGCGGACGCGGCCCTGGAGCGGGTCACCCCCGTCGTCGACGTCGAGGAGGCGGTCGCGGACACCGACTTCCTGATCGAGGCGGTCCCCGAGCAGATGGAGATCAAGAAGGACGTCTACACCGACGTCGAACAGTACGCCCCCGAGGGGGCGGTCTTCGCGACCAACACCTCCTCGCTCTCGATCACCGAGCTCTCGGAGGTCACCGAGCGCCCCGAGCGGTTCTGTGGGATGCACTTCTTCAACCCGCCGGTCCGGATGGACCTCGTCGAGGTCATCACGGGCGAACACACCGACGAGGAAACGCTCGAACTGACCGAGGCGCTCGCCGAGGAGTTCGGCAAGACGCCCGTGCGCGTCCACCGCGACGCCCCCGGATTCATCGTCAACCGCGTGCTCGTCCCGCTGATGAACGAGGCCGCGTGGCTCGTCAGCGAGGACGAGGCGACGATCACGGAGGTCGACTCGACGACGAAGTTCGAGATCGGCCACCCGATGGGCGCGTTCGAGCTCGGCGACCAGGTGGGCAACGACGTGAGCTACCACGTCCTCCAGTACATGAACGATGTTCTGGGCGAGGCCTACGAGCCCGCCCCGCTGCTCGTCGAGAAGGTCGAGAACGAGGAGCTCGGGAAGAAGACCGGCAAGGGCTTCTACGACTACGAGGACGGCCCCGGCGCGGAGATCCCCGCCGACGAGGGCTCGGAGTTCGTCGAGGCGCGCCTGCTGGCCTCGATGGCCAACGAGGTCGCGAAGCTGATCGGCGGGGACATCGCCCCGCCCGACTCGATCGACGAGGCGGTCACCCTCGGCGGCGGGTGGCCCGACGGCCCCGTCAAGCTCGTCGACGAGTACGGGCTCGAACGGCTGCTCGAAACGCTCGAGGAGGCCTACGAGGAGACGGGCCACGAGCGCTACCGGCCCGACGACTACCTCCGCGAGCGCGCCGAGGCGGGTGGGTTCTACGACGCCGCCGAGGACGGGGATCCGGAGGGCTACGAGTACGACGCCATCGAGGTCGAGGTCGACGGCCGGATCGGCCATCTGTCGATCGACCGGGCCCACCGGATGAACACGATCACGACGGACATGATCGACGAGATCGACGACGCCCTCGACAAGCTGGCCGAGGACGACGACGTCCGCGCGATCCTGCTTTCGGGTGCCGGCGACCGGGCCTTCTCGGCCGGCTTCGACGCCTCGACGGCCGCCGCCGGGAGCGGCCTCGAGGCCGCCGAGCTCTCGCGACACGGCCAGCGGGTGTTCGGACGCCTCGAGGAGCTCGCCAAACCCGTCCTCGCCGCGATCGACGGCTACTGTCTGGGCGGCGGGATGGAGCTCGCGGCCTGCGCCGACATGCGGATCGCGAGCGAGCGCTCGCAGTTCGGCCAGCCCGAGCACAACCTCGGACTCCTGCCCGGCTGGGGCGGGACCCAGCGGCTCCCGCGGATCGTCGGCGAAGGCCGCGCGAAGGAGATCATCTTCACCGCGGACAACGACTACGAGCCCGAAACGATGTACGACTACGGGTTCGTCAACGAGGTCGTCCCGACCGAGGAGTTCGACGAGCACGCCCGGGAGCTCGCGGGCGATCTCGCGGGCGGCCCGCCGATCGCCCAGAAGCTCACGAAACGCGCGATGCTCGCGGGCCGAGGCGACGTCGATGCCGGCCTGGAGCTCGAGGCCAGTTCCTTCGGCCACCTCTTCACCACGGACGACCTCTGGGAGGGGCTTTCGGCCTTCCAGAGCGATCGCGAGCCGGAGTTCGAGGGGGAGTAGATCGACGCGGAACGGAACGTTTAAACGAATCTGCCGGGAACGGTAGGACGCGAGCGGAGTGATCGCTCGGTTGGTGTAGTCCGGCCAATCATTTCGGCCTTTCGAGCCGATGACCGGGGTTCAAATCCCCGACCGAGCACTTCCCTCTTGCAGTTTTCTGCCATGGATAACCAGAAGTAAATCCATCATGGCATCATCCGAGTCGACTCAACGGAACGACCTCCCGAATAGCATTCCTGTCCTCACTCAACCAGCAAAGCGGTACCTCAACGACAGGCAACAACAGGACTACGAAACCCATCGGAGGAACCTTCTCAGTTGGCTCCATACCCTGGGGAAGAATCCAGAAGCAAACCAGGGATACAGTGACTCAACTCTTGAGAAGACTGCGTACCGATTAGACCAATTCTATCGGTGGGTATGGCAAGAAGAAGGATACACAACGAACATCACTCAGGAGCTTGCAAACGACTATCTCAACCATCTCAAGCAATCCGATACATCGGCTTCCCATGGGAACAAGATAGTCAAATCCCTCAAAAGGCTCTTCAAATGGCAAGAGTATCAGAAGGGGCTCAACCCATGGGAACCCAACGTAGCCTTCTCGTCGGGGAATACCAGTTCCCAACCACGGGATTACCTTACCAAAGAAGAACGGACCAAAATACGGGAAGCTGCCCTTGAGTATGGGTCTGTTCCGGGGTACAATGACCTCACTCCTTCCGAGAGAGACCAATGGAAGACATACTTGGCCCAACGGTTCGGTAAACCCAAGTCAGAGGTCACCCCAGAGGATTGGGAGAAGGCCAATGAATGGAAAATCCCCAGTATGGTTTGGGTCTCACTGGATGCCGGGCTTCGACCAGTAGAGATAGAACGAGCTTCCGTCAGTTGGATTGATACCCAGAATGGGATGCTACGAATACCTAAGGAGGATTCATCGAAGAATCGAGATAACTGGTACGTCGGATTGACCGAACGAACAGCAGATTCCTTGAGACGGTGGCTCAGAGAGCGAGAGAACTGCGAGATGTACCATGGAACGGATTCTCTGTGGTTGACGAGGGAAGGAAACCCCTACCAAGCACAATCGCTCAGATACCTTCTCAGGCGTCTCTGTAAGCTTGCAGAGATTCCCGTGGAGAACCGTAAGATGTCTTGGTATGCTATCCGCCATTCCCTTGGCACATACATGACCGCAGAGAGGGACCTGAAAGCAGCTCAGAGCCAATTGAGGCATAAGAGTCCCCAGACGACCATGCGGTACGACCAAACGCCAATAGAGGACCGCAAGGAGGCTCTGGAACGGATTGGGTAAGACCACGAGCCCATAGAACGTTCTGCTATTCCCTCTATCTCCATTATGTTGTCACGATTATCCCATGTCTTCACAAATGTACCTGAATAACCTGGTGATACAAGGAGTGTCAAGATTACCCAAAGAGACTAACAGAAACTACTAACAACTTCGTTATCGCAATTCAGGAAAGATGGGGAAGGAAGAGCTCATAAAAATGACTGTGGCATCTATTATCGGTGCTCTATTCATCTTTATTATTTCAATCATATTACAATGGGCTGGAGCCAGTTTCGCTCTTATTAGCTCTGCAACAGGCATTTTATTAGTGATATTCTGGTTGTATGACTGGATATTTGATGAAGAAGTCAAAGGAGAAAACGAAGCACAAGAGGAAGGAAATGAAAGCTCCGAACTTGACGAAAAAGAAATACCCCCTAAGATGGCAGCCGGTAGAGTTCCAGGAAATAGAGAAAAGCCTGTTGGGCGGAATAAAAACCGAGAAGAGATACGGTCTTCCGCAGATACAATAAAGGAAAATTGGGAATGGGCAGGCACAGGGCAGCATCCAAATATGACTGTATATTTCGTTCGTTGGATGAGGACTTTTTTCAATGAATTAGCTATTGGAGAATCGTATGAACAAAGGTGGTCATATTGGATAGAACGAGTTGCGATTTCCCTTGGGGTGCTGTCTTATCTTTGGATGTTCCTGATTATAGGACGGAGTGTAAATGAGCTAATCGGTCTACCATCATTTCTCCAACCTGTTGTGTCAGTAGCACCCTCCACGATTAATCTCATGCCTGCTTACTCCATGACAGGGTTCCTTTATCTTGTTCTACCTATAGGTATTATTTCCGCTATCAGCTGGTACTATACCACAAAACAAGAAACTATTTGCCCAACTTGTGGAGAGACGTTTACCCTTATTAGTGAGGGACGGTACTATCGTCCTGAAAATGTTCATCCTCCAGTTGGACCCCATAGGAGCAAAGAGTCATCAATTGTGATTAATGGGATACAAATCTGGAAATGCAAGTCCTGTAGAAACCAAATTATTCAAGATATCCAATGGGAAGAGTAGAAATAGCCACTCTTCATATCAATTGGTCTTTCTCTCCTATCTCTGGAAGCTCACAGGTGCTTAGGACGGACAGCAAATCATCAAAGGTTTTCTCATCTCTTCACTTCTCAAACTGCTCATAGGCCAACTAAAGAGCACACAAATCTATTGTTTCATCATACCCATGATTGATGGAGCAGATTATCCCGGTTATCCTGAACCGGAACCAGAACTAGAACCGGGATGGAAATTAAAACTCAAACATGTTGGGATTGCTCTAATAAGAAGTTCTTCTATCTATTCTCGCTGATAGTAACAAGTGTAAAGATGGTATTGTCGGGTGTAGTTGGAGCCTTATTAGCTCTCCATTTTGACCGAACAGTTCCCGAAGGGATTTCGACAGATACGATTTGGATAATTGTTCTTATTTTCGTTTTTTCGTATGCTGCCTACCATCATCTGGAGAATTTTATGGAGGACACTGACCTACCCCCCTATGAGTGAAGTTCCACTAAATAGACGGTCATAGTTCGCGTCTGAACAAACCCAATGAGAATATCAGAGCACTATCCTCGAAGTTTATAACCGATAATGGGACCAACAGAGTCCATGACATCCAACGAATGGCACCCACAAGATTGGATTATTGTTCTTGAAGTCCTCTCCGAATGGACTGGCACGCCTGATGGTACTCAGACATCAAGACAAATCCGAGCAGAAGAGATGATACTGGAAATTAGAGAGCAACAAGAAGTCCATCCCAGAGACCTCATTGAACAAGTTGACCAAGAGTGGTATGGACGGCTACCTATTGACCATGAATTGAGAGAGCCATAGGGGAAGCTATTCGTGGTTATTTCGCGTATATTGGGAATGAATTACCTCTGGTTTCCATTTTGAGACCGCTATATTGATTCCTAAGAGGGATTCGCCCATGCCGAGGTTTTCTTTCCATCATCCCATTGTAATCCCTTCAGGAAGCAAACTGTGGATTTGTGTGAAGGTTGTTTTGATGAGTTGGTTCGTCAGATAGAAACCCTGAAAGAGCGATAGCTACCATACCATTTTGTCCCTGGTTGTGTCAAACCCTACTGGGAGACAAACTATGTTAGGGATTTTCAACAAGAAGAACAAACGATCGGAAGAATTGACCGAGGAGGTAATGATTATCGAGAGAGACGATGAAGTAGTCATCAATCATACAGACAGTTCCCAAGCAGAATTTCGGGATGTCAAATCGGTCGGTTATCGATTATCTCAACGGTCGGCATGACCCGCCTCAGTTAGCGATTGTTTGAATAACTTTAACACGGATTTCTCTGATTGTACGAGTGCTGGGGGTAAAACGAATCTCTCAGCGAACTATGGGCAAGGACAATTACGGCCATGAGGCATCTCGGCGTACTGTAATTAAATCACTGGGAATTGTTGCGGGAGCGGGTGTACTCTCAACGAGTCAGGTAGCGGCGGGGTCAAGCGATGGCGATGAGGTGGAGGGTTCCCGATGTGTTGACGGCACGATGTATTACCCGGTTCGAGTAACCGTTGTGGATAGTGAGACGGATGAGCCGGTGCCAGTTGGCGCATATGGGCTTTCGGTTGGTGAGGGACTTATCCCCACAGACGATGACCCAGAGGGGAAGCCGGGGACGGTTCTAACGTATCTTACCAAAGGGACGCATTACGTGCGTGCGGGAGCTTATCCCATGCACATGCACGGCTTTGCGTGTGTCACTGTGGACGCTGATGAGGATGAGCCGGCTGAAGTGACGGTTCCGGTGCCGGCAGGACCGGAGCATCCGAGCGTGACAGAGCCGGACGATGGCGCTGATGATAGTGACAGCGATAGCGATGAGCCGGACGAGACGCCAGCGGGGAGTGACGGTGACGATGGAGATAGTGATGACAGCGATGACAGTGCTGGCGATGGGTCGGATGAGGAACCGGATGCGCCACCAGCGGACGGTGGCGATAGTGACGGTGACGATGGTGACGGTGATGGCGATGACGATGACGTAACCGATGAGCCGCCAGCGGACAATGGTGATGGCGATGACGCCAGCACACACACAGTTACCTTTACACTCAGAGGCGGTGGCGAGCCGCTTGATGGGTTTGAGATTGAGGTGAACGAGTTCGGTGGTGGGGTTGCAGAGTCCGGGCCAATCGAGTATGTCGATACCCTCGAAACGGACGAGAACGGGGAGGTAAGCATAGACCTCGAAAACGGCGCTTACGTAGCGTTACCCCAGATTGGGTCGGCCAACTGGGTGAACATGGGCGATGGGTTCTTTAATGTCGACGGGGAGGACCGCACGTTCAATATGGTTCTCACCCGGCCAGAAGGCGATAGCACGCTGACGGTTCGGGTTACGGAGTTCGGTAGTTACTCCGGCGATGACGGAGCGCCGATTGAGGGGGCTGAGGTGACCATTTCCGAGTGGGCCAGAGAAATTGAGGAAACGGACACCACGGACGCCGATGGCGTGGCAACGTTCGTTGTGCCTGTTGGGGAGTATTCCATCAACGTAGACGCTGAGGGCTATCTGTGGGTACCGGAAACCACGGATATGATGGCTGAGATAGCCACTGATTTCAGTGAGGTCGAGGTGAACCCGCAACTGTTCGTTGACCCGCCAGACCATGACCTTACGTTGACGGTTATCGATGCGGATACAGGAGGGCCGATTGAGGAAGCAGATATTGCAGGCGTGGGCGGCCGTCCCGGCTCGGGTGATGCGCTTATCGGTGGCGTGACGGACGCGGATGGCGTGGCCGTGATGAACGCCATGGAGCCACTGTCCGATTATACCATTGACGTTCGCGCTGATGGCTATGAATCTCAGACGTTCAACGAACCGCTCACGGAGGATACGGAACGAACGATTGAGCTAGTGCCCGAGAGTGATACATAGGCCGGAAATATCACTCCGGCGGTTGTAGTAGGAATAGCGCCTACGATGATATGGGTGCAAATCCCAGGGTTAGTAAGGCCCAGTGCTCACAATTTTTTTCGTGGGTTGGCCGTACTGCCTGTGTCTGTAAGTTGATAGTAATATAGGTACAACGGAACAGCATCAAAAAACGACCAGAAGGGATAGAGGAACTGCTATGGATACGGTTGCTCCATTACGGGAAGAGAATGTACTGGGTCGATTCTCTCACCTCTAATGCCCCATGAGATAGTGAGATACAGGCTCGTGGGGAATCAACAACTCAGATAGGGATATTAACAGATAGAGCAGGCCCCAACCCCACAACCCATATAATGGCTTGTATGTGTCTTTTCAGGAGTTATCCTCTGTTACCATGGCTATGGGGGCATCACGCTACATCATCCGCAGAGGTGAAGGAACACTACGCTCTTAGCCCAAAATAGTGACCTCATTGGCCAAGACGAGCTATCGTTTGATGACCAGCTGGTCCTGCTGGAGAAGGATGAATCGGATTGGAGCCTCAACAGCATCCAGCCCATTGACGTTTCCGAACCATGGAGTTTATCGAAGAAGTCGTAGCCGATGACTGACCTCTACTCAAAAGGCGGCCGTAAATCCCTCCCTCGGAAATCAAGGACCTCACCAGACTCCAATTCAACTCGATAAAGCCGTGAATCCTGAGGGTCACCAGCCTCGTCCGAGATAATCTCGACTACGGTGCCATGTTCTCCATGGTAATGGTGGTCCGGGTCAGTTTCATCGGGAATGTCGATTCGGATTCGCTCTCCTTCCCGTAATTGTCCCACAAGAGTAAACTAGGATGGATTCGTCAAAAGCTATTTGCTCCACTCTATCCGATTAGAGAATCTTAATAGAATACCTTTCACGAAACTGAACTGGGACATCAGAGTCACGTCCACGGTGTCCAGGGTCAATCCGACTCTTTCCTCTTCTAGTTCACCTTCATTTGTTTGCTACAATCTGTAATTACCCTGGACACCCTGGACATGCCTGATAGTAATGAGAAAGAGGAGTGACAGTCAGAAGGATTCAGACTCAACATTTTCTAACCAGCCAGAATTCTCGTCATTGTCCTCTTCACTATCCGTTACTAGAGAATCACCGTCTGAGAGTGCGATACCAGAGTAACATCGAATTCGTTCCCCGTCGATGTTCGGCCGAGTCTGTTCAACGTTTGCCCTCCATTTGAGTTCCTTCGTTACCGTCTGCTTCGGACGGGACGGAAGTCCTTGATGGTAACAGAACTCGCAGTAGGCATCATACACATCATCCTCCGGTGTTTTAGCCTCGGGAACAATATCGACCTTCTCTTCAAGGAACTGCTCTATCGAGGTCCCATACGAACGCCAGAACGACCGAGTGGATACAATATCCCGATTCTCGGTGAACTGTCCCTGCCTCATCAATTGGGCATATCCGTCAAGTGTCCAGTTAAGGATGCCAGGCAATTCCTCCAGCAGTTCATCTTCGAGATTCGGATTTCGGTCGGCCGACGGAATCGTCTCCGAGAACTCGACAATGTGCCACCGACGATAGAAGGCATCGTCATCATGGTCTACACTTGGAACTTGATTGGCCGCGAAGAGCAACTTCTGAGTCGGCTGGAACCGGAACGGGTCCTTGTTCTTTCGTTCAACAGTGATGGAGTCCCCGGCAGTTAACGTCTTGAACACACCTGGATTCTGGACACTCGCTGCATCCAAGTCATTGTAGATGTTGGCGAACTTCTCATACAACTCTGCCTTCGCAAACCGTTGGTTCGCCAGTGCCTGCAAGGACTGATTGGCGACATTCTCGTGACCGAGAAGTTCATTCACGACGTTCAGAAACGTGGATTTCCCACTTCCAGTCGGGCCAACGAGGAGTAATGCCTTCTGGAAGGGTTGATCCCAGTGATGGAGACAATAACCGACGAATTCCTGGAGCTTCTGACGGTCATCCTCATCGGATACCCACTGGTCGAGACAGTCCTTCCAGGTCGGATAGTCCGCATCAGGGTCGAATTCAACGGGCAACCGAGACCGAAACTCATCTTCGGGACTGTGAGTACGTAGAGTCGGGTTCGATGGACTGGAGACGTCGATAACACCGTTCTCAACACAGACCATATCATTCGGGCCTCGGAACTCGTTAGCCGTTCTCGACCGACCTGCTTTGAGCTTGTGTAGGATTTCGTTGACCTCTCTTCGAGTTGCATGTTCCCGTAGGCGGTCTTCGAGCTGCTCCCGCACAACACGTTCACCATCAGAACGGTAGATGCCCGCCTCACGGTCGTAATAGTATAACTCCTCGGTCTCAGCCATGGTGAGGCACTGGAACTCCCGTCGAAGTTGGTCAACAGCTTGTTGTCGAACGTCGCGCTTCATGACGTCTGTATCGTCATATGCTGCTTTGATATCGGTCCATACTTCTGACGGTGACCGACGAGCGACTCGGACCTCCCAATTGCCGTTGGTCTCTTCACTGAAGGCTTGAAATCCATCGACATACTCATCGGATAGGAGTCCAGATAGCCAGTCGATGAAGTCACCCCATTCTTTTCCTTCTACTGGATACCGTTGGTCTTCAAACGCTTTCTGGACGTTCCTGGCCTCCAAGTTCGCATTTGGCAGCTCGTAGACCCAGAGAATGTTCTCATCAGGGTCTACCCACTCCTCGATATTCGACTGTATCGATTGGTCCAAAGTGTCCTCATCCTGAGTAGCGATAGGACCAGGATGGTCGGTAGTCGATTCAATTCGTCTATTTCTCTCCAAATGTGTTATACTCATATTTTAAATACTGTTCGATGAGGAGCTCAATAATGAGACTATTTGCCTCGCTTCCAACACCTCGACAGTTACCTCCCGATAATTTCGGCAAATATAATTCATCCGCCCATTACTGTCTTCTTCCGTCTGTAGTCAGGAAGTTGACTTTTAAGCTGCCTCATACATTAATGCCCTCTCGGGCAATCCCCGCCGTGGAATCGAACCACGGAAATTCCAACGGGGAAACATTATTTCAGACCGGAGGAATTTCTGCCCTCACACAGTCCGGTTATTTCTCCAGCTAACCACTCTGCTAACGGTACTAACCAGTCGAGGTAATGAGTAGCTCAATCATCGTCCGCTTCGAGTTCCTCGCTTGCGTCGTGGTCCTCGATGTCTTCTGGGTTCGAAGTCTCGTTTTGACCACTCTTCCAAGTGATTATTGCAGCAGGGTTAGATGTCGAGCGGCTCGATTCTCTCACCTTCAGCGTACCTACGGGAAGTCGACCTCGGACCCCGGTTATCGTCTCACCCTTGTACTCATTCGGCTGGAGACGATTCCCGTTGGGGTCTCGTACATCCTGAAGGTCGAACTCAGGGTGGTTGAGTAGTCGCCGCATCAGCCCAGCTACTTCGGAGTATACCTGTACCTCATTCTCCGACTTGAGGCCCGTGAATGTATACTCCTTCTCCTCCGGCGTGAGGTTCGGGTCTTCTCGGACCTGATTGACGAGTTGATTGATGCCGAAACCAGTGTTGAATCGCCCATTGTTACTGCTCATTGTTGACCTCGAGCGATTCTCGACGGAGGTAGTCATTCGATGAGTCTCGTCGGCCAGCGTCACTTGACAGCTCTGCAGCGCGGATACGAATCTCATTGAGTACCTCGTAGCCGATGGTAACCGTGGTTGTCTCAGAGGGGGTCAATCTGCGGGAGATTTCTTCGCCGGTCGTTTTCTGCTGCGTCATTGCAAGTCCTGGTAGGGGGTGGTACTCCAATTAGCCTTGGAGTGGTATATGAGCCATATACGATGGACTGGTCGGTCAATATGTTCCGCTACTGGAACGGTTAGACTACGATGATTACTGGAAGGAAGTCAGTTGGTTTGGCTTTAATCGCTTATCCATAGCTCTTCAACGCTACAGGACGGAGGAAATCGAGTTGACCACCATTCTTGGAGTTGACTACAGCAGAGCTAGAGATGGAGCAGCTCGACGTCCTCATTCTCAGACAGACGATTGAATCCAACTCGTAATCTCGTCACGGTCTCATCAGTGTACTTTCTCTCGATTCGACCCACTTAATGATGTAATGAATTGAATTATTAGAAACTCAGATGAACCATCCTTGGTCTGACAGTCCGAACTACGAGGATTTACCTCAACCAACCCTACGACTAGGACCGCTGATTTCGTTGAAATAGACGTATGAAAGGGTTATATCGGCCGAAATACTGACCCGATACCATTTTATGATTTTCTTGGATTCGCAAAACGCTGACCGCATTTCATACTCATACAGTAAGGGGTGGTAGTCTCCCTTCTATGGAGCCACTGGCGAGTGCTCGAGGACGATGGTAAGTGGTGTATGACGCAACGTGGCAACACGCGGCTACAGTGCATCCCGGTCAATGTGCCGGCAAAGTCCCCGGATTCGATTCGGGGGCAGGATGCACGCGGCGCACCTTCCGTCACCGAAACGTTCGCCATCCGTCTCAGTAAGCACCACGGAAATCGAAAGATGAACCGACGGGCGAAGGCACGTCCCAACGTCTCATAGGATGCGGGGGTGCTTATCGGGTATTGAACATTACTCGTGAGGGCAATGGAACCGAGCAAGCAGTGTAAGCCCCAGACCGCCATGCTGTGCATGGCATAGGTTCACCGTCGACCCCTCGGGTCTGGCCGGTTATTGGAGGTCGACAGAAACACTCCATTGGAAACCGGTGAATGAAACCCTCTGCCTCTGAAATTAGGCATGGTTTCGGATGTACCCTTGTGGGGTTGAAGGCTGCTCTGGGTCATGTCCGTCGAATCTGGTTAGTGTAGCAGGAGACTGGCACGGGGGAAATCGGGAGAAGGCTCGGGAAGAATTGACAACTCAGATAAGTAATTTAATATATACAAAGCTGTCATCTCCCCACATCATTCTCACTGGGTTGTATGGCCTGTATTCTTTGTTTGGGGGGTAGGGCTTCTTTTGTGACTGTAGGGAAGGTGTTGTAACTAATGGGGAGGGCAAAGCCTGTCAATGGGGTCGTTGGACCATAATATCAGTATTTTTAAGCGTTCGATGTCGAACGTTGGTGGAGATTGATACATTGCCCAAACCCATGAGAATTATCAGAAATGGGAAGCGTTCCACGCGGAACGTTAACGGAATGTGACACATTGGGACTTGTCATGGAGTGGAAGCGTTCCTATAGAAACGTTTATGGAAACTGATAGATGACCTCTTACCTCTCACAAGCCGTAGCTGGCCGTACAAGCGGGATGGCAAAGGAAACGATGGAAGACACTCATAACCATCCTAATGGTCCCACGGGGGGACCACCGCCACGATGGGGACTACAGCCGTCTTGCAACGGCATTTGCCTTATTGGTGGGGTACCCTTAATGCCATCGGTTATCTGAAACGATTCATCCATGAATCCCCTACTCCCTTTAAGTAGAGGGTAAATTCCCGATTGGAGTAGAGGGCTTCTAACGTCCATAAACAACACTTCCCGCACTATTGAGGGTGAGAGGGCTTTGTACATGGGCTAATTGTACTCAAGGGCATTCTTTTGGGAAGCAATTACCATCCCAATGTATCAGAATACTTCATCGTCTCGCGCGAAACGTTACTGGAATATGATATGTAAAGCGGTTCTCAGCCCAGTATTGTCAGAAAAACTTCACAGTTTCACGTGAAACTGTTATTAGGATGTGAGAGGTATTCCAGCCTTCAATCTATTATTATCAGAAAATATTAGCGTTCAACGTTGAACGTTGATGGAATGTGACACAAAAGGACTTGTCATGAATGAGGGGTGTTTCACGTGAAACGGTAAATGAATGTGACAAGTGAGTTATGACCCAAAACTCTCACTCCCTTACCATCACTTTCCCTTTAGAAGCCGTAGCTGGCCGTACAAGGGACGGAGCCAACAAAGACGAGAAACCACTCATCAGGAATGAAATCGTTCACACATCCATTGAAAGCCCACAAGGGCTTACCCCGTGATGGAAGGATTACACCGCTCAAAGAGCGGCACTTGAATTACTGACTGTTTTCATTTAATCCCATTGATTATCTGAAAGGAATGGCCATGAGCTATACCTTTTTATACCCCTGAAAGGATTTTCAAAAACGCTTATCGCTCGAATTCTTCAAGGAGAGATGTTGTGTGCCCGGTGTTGAATCCCACGGAGGGTTGCACACCAGTGTACAAAGGGGGGATTGAACGAAGACAATTACCACCACTCCCATTGGGACAAGTGCCAGCCTTTTTTGTCAGAGAATGGAACCGTTGCACGTGCAACGTTATGTAAAACTGATAATTATCCCAGTCTTGCCCGAATACCCCGGCCAGACTCGGACGCAAGACCGTTTGCTATTGTTGGTCACATTCTTCCCACATTGGGCAATGATTTGCCCGTTTTAATCTCTTTCTGGCCCAATCTGTGCAAGAATTGCATTATTCCCCTCCATATACCCTGTTAGTGGTTGTCGTGGTGTGTCAGAGGCACTTTCCCCCTCCACAGACGCACTATGCGTCCATTAGGTAGTATGGAGTGGATATGTGTATTAGAATTAGTTGATAACACAACCTTTTCTTACGAGGTATCGATGAAGAGTTAGTGTTGTCTATGGTTTTATTGGTAAGGAGAGACAAGTACAAGTGCCGACCTGGAAGGGTTGGCTTCGATGTGTCCGCCTTCGCATCCATCGCTGACTCAGCCACTCAGGGAGTGACCCCATGTTGGGGTTATACTCAAGGGGGCTTCCTCCCCCTTGTTGCAGAATAGTTGCACACCGCAGAGACGCAATACGAGCCGGAAGTAACCCCATATTAGAGTATCAGCCAACAAGTAGAAGGGGGACTTATGCGACAGTCATCCCGATGAGAGGAACAATCAGAGTCCTTAGATTGGAAGCCGTGCTATGACCGAGAGACTTTCTCTTCCAGTGAGAGCCACCAAACAACCCCTTTGGCTCCGACCTTCTTTTTCAAGACTTTCTCTTCATCATGCAGCTTGTTGAGCCGGTCATAAACGCTATCCTTCTTCAGAGGGAGTCCATCAGTGACTTCCTGGGTAGTGACTACTGGATTGTCATGGGACTTGGTTAGCTCGAATATCTCATCAAGCAGCTCATCATCCGTGACTCTGGGTTTGCGGCCGACGTTTGCCATGGTCTCCATACTACTTTAGCGAGTATAATGATTACCCTTACAACAGGGTCTTTCCTTCCAAAGAGACGTATCAGGTACTCTCAAATAGCTTTATCATTAGCCCGGTTGTAGGTGTCAATGAGAATCCCGGTCGAAGGTCATAGGAAATGGCCCTGTGCTGGCACACAGGACCGGGGGTTCTCAGGGTGAGACCCCATGCAAACTTCGCAATCAAACCAGAAAAGCGGACTGGTCGAATCGGCAGACGAAAAGACAGTCAAACGCGCTCAGTGGGAAGCCTTCAGCTTCGAGCTTGAAGCGCCGGGATTAGTCCTGGTTACAAACGAGTCCCATGAGGATGGGTCAGACCATTCGTACTTGGTCAATATCGAAACTGAGGTGCCATGTGCGTGTGAGTGTCCGGCCTTCGAGTACGGAGATAGGAGCCCATGCAAGCATATGCTCGCCGTGGCTATCCGTGAGCCCGTTCTGAAGGCTGCTCAGAGCCGACAGAAGCCTACTCCCATGCCGGATGGGGGAAAGGACATAGAGACCTGTCAGAACGGTCAGACGGGCTGCTGTGGCCCTGATGGGGATGACTTACCGTGTTTTGAGTGCTACCAAGATATCCACTGAATCCGTCTCTTAGCTTGCATCAAGGATAGTCTCCGATTTTTCTCTATCAATGCATGATTCTCACATCACGAGGTAAGTACGGGTTCACTAATCAACTAGTTGATCAAATATTTTCTCGGGGAATATTATTATGATTGAATGATACGATAGTTGGCGATTAGTGTTAAATCACAGGGTCCCTATGAATCACTAAATTTCGATACTTTACTCCTAATCTTACAATACGATAAATTTTCAGAGCTGTCTTATAATTACTAACATTATCTTTAACTAGAGTGGATATAAATGAAGATAGTGTCTTACATGACACAACAGTACTCAAACCAGTCGAAGGGGAGTAATGCTACGCGCCGGAACGTACTCAAGGCCGGACTTGCAGTGTCGGCAGCGGCCATTGGCGTCTCGGCGTCGGGCGTCGGGATGGCCCAGTCCGAGATGGACCTATCGCTTTCAGTGGATGCTGAGGCGGAGCTAGTCACCATCACGAACAACGGTGACAGCGAGGTGGACCTGTCGGGCTATCAGATGAACTTTGAGGCGGGCGAGGATTCGAACGTTGACCAAATCCGCACGCTTGCGGGAACGGTGACGATTGGAGCCGGGGAGTCGGTGACTGTCGCTACGGGTGCTGGGGAGTCGGGCGATGTCTCCCTTGAGGACCCGTATGATGGAGAGGTGCTGAACAACGAGGAGCCTGATGTCGTGGCGCTGCTGTCGCCTGAGGATGACGTGGTTGCGTCGTCGGGTGATACTGGTGGGTCGAGCGACGATGACGGGGCGTCTGATTCGGATGAGGACTCGGATGAGGGCGATGAGAGCGACGAGGAAGAAGATGAGAGCGAATCGGATGTGGATGAGGGTGACGAGGAAGAGGAAGGCGACTCGTCCGACGATGACCAGTCCGATGACAAGCCAGCAGATGATGCAGGCGACGAGGAAACCACGGATGAGGATGCGAGCAGCCAGGATGAGACGACGGATGCTGACGATGATGGCGTGCCCGCAAGCAAGGATTCCGACGACGACTGCGCGAAGGTCGACTGAGGAATCCAACCGACAACGCGATTCAGTCTCTATTTTTAAGGTCTATGATACAGGGGCCGGTAGACGGAGTAGTAAGCCGCTCAGTCGGTTAAAGAGGCTGATGGGAACTACATCAGATACATATCCAAACCGTCAAGAGAGTTACTATGGACTTGCTGGGAACGACCTACCGTGTTTCGAGTGCTATCAAGATAGCCACTAACTCCGCTTTTTAGAGTTCATATTTCCTATAGCGTATAGTCAGTAACAGATTACAGGATTCCACTCACTCTCAATTGTATGTCTCGATTGCCTCCCGAAGCGTCATTGTCTCAATATCTCGGTCTTCGACCCAGGAAAGCATCTCCCGAATCGACTCCTCATTTACCTCTTCCTTGAACGAGTGTGCCCCAACCACACCGAGGAGCGCGTCGTCAGCAATCTTATCCAGGTCATGCTTGACCGACTTCTTGTTCGTGAACTCAATGAAGTAGTCTCGCTGGGTCTCATACGGGTCGTACTCGTCAGGATAGTTGATGCGTGACCCGTGGTTGGCATTCGCTACACCGTCGTACTGTTCCTTCACGAAGAGATTTGAGTAGCCTGAATACGCATCATACGGGGCCAGAATAGTCGAAACGTCATAGCCCATCTCTTCAAGCGCCTTCTTTGAGTCGTCCACTGCCTCATGCATCACATCAGCAGGATAGCGAATCTCGGTTTCGCCAGCATGGAAATGCTCGTCAACCGGCTCAGTGAGTTTGACGCGGCGCTCACCAGGCTCACCAGCAAGACCTGCAACTTCACGAAGCACCTTCGTCTCACCATTGCTGATTTCGACCGTCTCACCCTCATGATGGCCGTGTCGATAGCCTTCCGCTGACACTATGATATCACTGTGGTTGGTGTCTTCCGTGAGTGGGAACGACCCGATTGGACGATGTTTCTTAGTATGGCTGGCAATCTCCCAGCCTGCGTCAACTAACTCGTCTAACTCCTCGGTATCCATGTAACCCGATGTTCCAATCCAGTTACTCACAATCCCGGTCGTCGCGGGTGCATCGAATGCTTTGTGAGCGGGCAATGCCTGTGTGTAGTCCTCCATCGCCCCATCGTCATAGACGAAGACGATGGCTCCGTTCTCTGGTTCGGTCGGTTCTGGGTCCTCCTCCTGTTCCTCTGGCTCTTCAACTTGCTCTTGGTCGGCGTGTGGTGGCTTGCTCTCATTCGTCGCCTCCTTCGGACTCTTACGCCCGCTGTCGCCCTGTAACCCGAATAATTGCTTTATCCTGGCGATGAGCCATGAGAACAGCCCCATCCCGAAGATATTTTGCAGTACCCTACGACGCGTTGGTCGCTTCCCCCTCATACAGTCATATCTTTAACAAGAATCATATAATCCTTGTGGAAATACCTGAGAGGAATGATATCAAGAGATACAATCTAAATATATGGCAAGAAAAAGAGGTCAAAAGGGAGCAGTCCGGCGATACCACCTGGGACGTAATTCGGTTAGTTCTGACGGTGAATTGGGAATCGCAAGCAGATGTGGAGGTATACCAGAGTAGTAATCAGAAGTTGTCTACCCTCATCCTGTCTTTCAATTCCTGTTTCAGATAGGAGTATATCAGAACTCTTTGCCGACAATAACATACGATAGGACAGGTCTTGCTTCCTTGTTCAACATTATGCTTCCGGGACAAGGGGCGTTGCACAAGGGATTATCCATAAACAACCCCATGGACTCTCAGTCCAGGACCGCTTGTGCCTCCTCTACGTCATCAGGAAAGCCGGCTATTCTACCAACGAAGAGACTCATCTTAAGGTAGAGAACCCGTTTCCCTATATCGGAAATAGACCTCGGCATACAGGGTAACTGACTCCGATATCATAAATCAATCCCATTACCGTCTCTGTAGAAGGTATACAGGCCCTCTCTATGATTATTCACTTCCCTCCTCTACTAACTTCTTGAAACGGTCCCGTCGTGATTGGTCGTCCGTAGTCTGGAGTTCGCCATACTGTCGCTCAAACTCATCTAACTGTTCGTCAGTTAGCACCTTGTTGAAGTGCTCCGCAAGTCGTTCCGAGAAATTACCATTCATATCTAATTGATAGATTGGTAGATGTTAATTCTTTCTGTATTAATATAAGCTGTAATTTACTTAACTATTCGAAAAATTAGCCCTCTTTGCCCTCTCTTCGTTTCCCTCAGAGTCTGAAATTGATGAAATAGAGCGAGACGAAGAACAGTCTGTGCTACTATTTGCGGCCTTTCGGCCGACGAAGTAGATATGCACACTGTTATTGATGTGGGTTGTATAGGACATTACTCATGACGATGAACAATATAGAGACTCAGTATTGTTGGGGGTGTAGAGTGAAGGCAACTGGAGAGTGGAAGGGAGCGGGGAGCAAATGGGTGTGTGGTATTTGTGGCAGGACAGAGACTACGTAAATTAGAGATTATTCATGAATTCTTTTCTCTGTTCTCTCTTTTCTGACTGCGTGCCCTTATCGTAGTGCTTATCCAGTACCTCTTGGCTCACATCAGCTCTGTCACTAACAGCTTTGGCAGGCCATCCGTTGTTCCGATGATGGGTGATGGCTCCCTTTCGTATTGCATGAGGGCTTACTGAAGACGGGCATTTGGATGCGAAGCGATTTTCAGCCCCTTTACACTCATTTATCTTCTTCTCTCTGCTTAATGATTTGCCTACGTTCTCGGCGGAGATGCTAATCCTCATCTACAATTCTTCAAATTCATATTGTAGCTCTTCATCCAGCTCACACAAACTTCATATAATGTAGCCTGCCATCTGGTAGCATACCATGATGGAGGAGGTACAACAATTGAGAGACGGTACAAAGGGGCCATAGACAATGGTTTCAAAGCGAGTCATTGCTGCGATTGTTCTTTCAACTGTTATCCTAATGAGCGCCGGTTGTACTGGCTGGGGAGATGACGGCCCTAGCGACCCGCCGGAGGAGGAGACAGATGGAAACGGTGAAGCTCAAGAGGACGTTGACACTGTAGATGAGGGCGGCGAGTCCGATGAGAGCAGCACAACGGATGCTGAGGACGATTCTGATAGAAATGAGTCCGATACATCCGATGAAGACGATAGCTCTCAGGATGGCTCTGAGGCCCCAGATGAGAGTGAGGAGGAAGACACTTCCGAGACTGACTCCGATGACAGTGACGAGTCTGATGAGTCCGATTCGGATGAGTCGGATGAGTCGGATACATCCAGCGATACGGATGATACCGATGAATCGGATGACAGTTCTGATGAGTCCGATAGTTCTGATGACAGTGATGAATCGGATGAACAAGATGAGGATGAGTCCGACGAAAACGATGACGAGTCTGATGAATCTGATGAAGATGATGAAGATGAGTCGGGTGAGGAAGGCGATGAAGGCGAGGAAGACGACGATGAAGAGGTCTACACCCTCACCGTTGAATCTGATGAGCCAGTAACGCTTGAACGCAACTGGGAGGATGCCAGTACGACTCGGGAGCCCACTGATGGCGTTGTTGAGTTCTCAGTTATAGAGGGCGAGTACACCCTTTCGGCAGATGGGTACGAAGACATGGTTGTAGAGGTCGGAGAGGACATGACTGTTCAAATGTCCGAAGATGAGGAGACTCATACATTGACCGTCGAGACCCAACAAGATGTTCCAGTAACTCTCGAACGGTTCTCGGATGGCGCTACTACTGAGCGTACCGCATCCGATGGCGCTGTTGAGTTTACCGTATTAGAAGGGTACTACGGGTTGTCAGCGGATGGTCACTACGACATACATGAAGAATTCGCCGTTCATGTAGATGAGGATACAACAATCACTTTACAAAGCACGGATGGCGAACGTATTGAAGTGACTGTCGTAGATGCTGAGTCTGGAGAGCCAATCCAAGGTGCTGAAATCAGTGGTGTATGTGACTGGTGGTATACTTCTGGTGATGCTCACACCGTGGGAGAGACTAACATCGATGGGGTTGCACAACCTGAAACGATTACTCCCACAAGTTGTGATGGTGGTGTCTCTGCTGATGGATACGAGGACAAATCCGTTTCACTCTCAGTACCTGATGATGATGGAAGAGTAATTGAACTTGAACCCGAAGAACCCACCACTCACACACTTCACGTCACATCGCTTGCAAGGCTCTGAGTAGCCTTCTCAGAAGTACAAGCTCAATTGGGCGTAAGATTCGCGATATCACTCAGGCGGCTCACAGACCCCTTGTTAGCTCTCATATTGGAATTGAGGGAAATAAATTGCCCTGAATTGATAATCTCTTTTGCAACGAATGGGGTGAAGTGGGGACAATGGTGAATAAGTTCCCCTGTAACCAACAATCAACAGAACCGTGCTACGATTGTAGCCCTGTGTGAATCAACAGTCGATTATCACGCTTTTCAATATCTTCTACTAATAATTTATTAGAATAATTATATAGAAAGGTATAATATACCGTTTCTAGAACCTTGAACAAAGCATGGGAAACAGCTTCGATGTTTGTTCTCAATGTGGAGAGCCCATCATGAGGACTGTAGTTCGGGGTCCATCACCAGCTGAAGAAGTTGCATACCCTTGTAGACATCATTTACATTCTTTGGAGGCAATTGAAAGTAGCTAAACTCTTTTTCTCCCGATGAATCGAATCGGACCCTTGGACGAATTACCCCCATCATTTTGTGGGTATCCGTTGAATCTGGAAAGTGTGGCAGGAAGCTGGAATGAGGAAAACCGCCGGAGGGCTCGGTTGGTTTCCGCGCGATAGCGTGGAATGACGTGGAACTTTGTTCCACGAAGTATCCGAGCCAATCATTTCGGCCTTTCGAGCCGATGACCGGGGTTCAAATCCCCGACCGAGCATTTTCGACACCGTTTCGGTCCACTCATCAGGGGAGCGACCGCCCGGAGCGGCGGGGCGAAACGGCCTCGTGAGTGGTTTTCCGACAAAAAGCGTCGTTGCTCGTCGGACGCCTCGATGTCGACGTCTTCCGTGCCGTCGGTGGCGTCGTCCCGCAGGTCGGCGCCGACCTCGCCGTCGTCGCCGACTCCCGCACAGCCCGCACACAGAACAGCGAGGGTCGATCGATCGATCACGCCTCTATGCACAGTAGTCACGAATAGTCGTTCATCGCCGGCTACCGACGACCGCCGAGCGCGGTGCTCACAGGACGATTGCTCGACGGAAGAGACATGCCACGGGTCGGCAGCCACGAGGGGCTGCCGAGGCGTTCGTTCGAAGCCGCCGAGCGCTCAGCGATTGAGCAGGGAGCGGACGGCCGATCCGAGCGACGACTGGTCGTCGCCGATCGCGATGCGCTGGTCGTGCGGCGCGGCGTCGAACTCCTCCTCGAGGTACGGCGCGAAGACGGCGGTCAGCGGGGTGGGAACGATCAGCCCGCGGGACTGGTTGTAGTCGATGACACCGTAGTCGTCCAGCTTGGGGAGGTGGGACTGGTACAGCGCGATGTACACGCGCTGGCGCTGATCGGAGGACAGCTGCTCGACGGAGATCTCGTTCTCCCAGGCGGCGATCGCCTCCGCGACCGTGCGCATGTTGAACTCCTCCTGGTCGGGATGGGTAGCGAAGTACCGCAGCACGGCACGTCGGCGGGCGTTCTGGAGGAGGTGAAAGAGGTCGTCCTTCGGGATCGACAGCTCTTCCTCGACCGACTCTCCGGCACCGTCTTCGGCGGTTGGCGTTTGGATACTCATGATGCCTGTCATGTCATACACAAGTAAACATAATAAAAGCAGAATATTGTTCACCCCGTTCTCCGGGCTGATAAACGCGGATAATGGACCGGCTAAACGGTTCAGACCGCTAGTTACGGTGCGATCGGTCGATCGACCTGATTATACTAGCCTGATCCCGCTAGAGGTTCCTAGGAGGGGGTATACGAATACCGAGTTGGCGTGTTCGGATCTGGGTGTACTGAAAGCGCCTACGTTTTCTCTTAGATGGAATATAAGAAGACATTTGATTATATTAGGAGTGGATTTTACCCATCCATTGAGTATCGATTGCTGCGTGCGGTTGACTCCCGTGTGCCATGCTCGGTCGCACGCTTGCCATGTGATGTTCGCGCCGCTTCGTGCGGCGTAACCTTTCCCGCGTGTGGAAAGCACGGGTGGTAAACGAACGGTCGGCTCAGGCGCCCCGGAGCTGATACCCGCCGAGCGCGACGACGGCCGCGAACACCGGTAGCACCCATAGACCGGTGTCGATGCCGAGGATCGATCCCGTGACGGCCCCGACCGCCGCGAGCAGGAGGCCGAAGGTTCCGAGACCGATATAGCCTATCGTGATGGAGTCGGACGTCCCCGCGTCGGTCTGGCCCATATATGCTGCGACGAACTCGGCCTGATCGCGGAGTTCGACGTCCTTGCTGTCGGTATCGTAGTCGACGACGCCGAGCCCCTCCAGTTTCGGGAGATGCGTCTGATGGAGCGAAACGTAGACACTCTGGCGGATGTTTCGTGGTGGCGGCTCCTCGCCGCTCTCGAGGGCGGCGATGTGTTCCGACAGTTCCCGGATCGTCGCCCGTCGGTCGTGCTCGAACAGGAACTCGATCACCGCCCGCCGCCGATCGTTTCTGAGGATGTCGTGTATCTCCCCTTCCGTTAGCGACGATTCCCCCTCGCTCATGCTTCTCCTCGTACGTACGGCCAGTCGACGTCCCCCATCATCCCCGGATGAACCGTCATATGGAGATGTTATTATTGTTACGTATTTTTTCAACTACAAGATCAGAAACATTAACCTGGGCTAGCATTTCTGCAAGGAGCGACCCCGGGCGCCCGTTCGGAGGTGGGAGTATGGTTCCGTTAATCGTTCTGATGGGGCCGGCGAAACGGCTTCACGCCAGCCACTCCTCGGGTTTGGTGTCGTAGTCGATGTCGCTCGCCTCGATCGCGGCGAGCTGCTCGTCGGTCAGTTCGCTCGTCTCGAACCCCTCCCCATCGTATCGGATCCGGATGCCCTGTTCGGTCGGCTCGGGCTCGCGGTTGCGCCGCCGTGCGACCTCGACGTCCTTGTCGGTGACCTCCTTCCGAATGGTCATGAGGTTCACCGGGCGGCCCCAGAGCTCGAAGACGCGAACGAGCGTCTGTTTGGCCTGCCCGACGTCGAGCGCGACGCCGTTGTACCGATGGCCCAACAACAGCTCGTTCCGGTTCGCGAAGTTACCGTCGTGGACCTCGATGGTCGGCTTGCCGAAGTTCGTGAACTGCAACAGCAGCTTCTTCTTGACGTCCGCCGCGTCGGTGCTGGTCGCACGATAATCGCCCGTCGCGTGGGCGTACTCGTAGGTGAAGTAGTCGTGGCGGTCGACGAACTCCTGGGTGAGGAAGGCGTCGATGAACGTCACGTCGTTGTGGCTCTCGCGGATCTCGGCCATCCGCCGCCAGCCCGCCGTCCGGTCGACGTCCGCGATCGCCTCCTCGACGCTTCCGTACAGCGCGTCGTCGAGGACGTACCGGCCGACCCGCTCGAGGTCCGTCTGTGTGATCCGCCCGAGCACGCCCCGGTTCTGCGGCTTGACGAGCGAGTAATGGCGTTCGGCGAGCCCCTCGTAGTCGAGGACCTTCCATGGGTACCGGTCCACGTCGATCTCTCCCCTCCGTGCACGCTCGAGGGCGTCGTGGTCCACCCCGGTTTCGAGCGCCGCGAGCTCGTCGAGGCGGTCGCCGTCGATCCGGTCGAGCGCCTCGCGGGGCGCGAGCAGCTCCGAGACCCGATCGAGATCGACGGTCTCGTGGAAGTTCCGCCAGGTCACCCCCTCGACGCGAAGCAGCTTGTCGATCACCTCGCGCCTGTTCTCGTCGTTCTCGATGTACTCCCAGAGCTCCTTGCCGAGTTTGTAAGGGTTCAGCCCGGGCGAGCCCAGGACGCGGGCCTGGTGGTCAGCGTAGTCGATGAACTCGTTGCCGTCGGCAAAGCCCTCCTCGGCCATCATCATCGACTCCCAGTAGGCCGCCCAGCCCTCGTTCATCACCTTCGTCATGCGCTGGGGTGCGAAGTAGTACGCCTCCGCCCGAAGCGCGTCGAGCACCTCCCGTTGCCAGGGCTCCATCTCGCTTGCGCGTTCGGACTCCCCGTCGTACTGCTTGCCGTGCTCCCGGAGGAAGGCGAGCAGATCGGGGTCCGGCGTCTCGGGGAACGACTCGCTTGAGCCGTCGCCGCGCTGGCGTTCGAGCCACTCCTCGTCGAACACCTCCCCTCGGACCGTCTCCGAGAGTCCCAGCCCCGAGAGCGCCTCCTCGATGTCCTCGCGGTCGGGTCGTTCCTCGCGCGCGCGCTGTCTGACGAACGCGCTGTGCTGGTCGATGGCGTCCTCGATACACAGCACGTTGTCGATCCAGCGTTCGACCTCGCTTCGCTCGACGTCTGGGTCGGCCATCGCCGATTCGACGGTCCGGGCGTGGCGCGAGAGCATCGCCGCGGCCTTCGGGCCCGAACCGGGCTCGTCGCCGGTGAACAGCCCGAACCAGCGGTTGTTCGCGAAGAAGTCGGCGTGGGCCTCGACGTGGGTGATCACGGCCTTCTGATCCGCAAGCGAGTTCGACTCCTGGAGAAACGCGTTCGAAGGGTCGTCGTTGTTGACGAGCTCGAAGGCCTTCCCGCCGACGTACTGGTTCTGCTTTCGCTGGCGGTCGAACTTCATCCCCCAGCGCCAGTGGGGGTACCGCTCCTGAAAGCCGTCGTAGGCGATCAGCTGGTTCATCTCGTCGTTGTCGACGATCCAGTAGTTCACCGGATAGGGTTCGAGCCCGAGCTTCTCGGCGAGGGCGTTCGCCTCCCGCACCGGCTCCTCGAGCTTGTCCGCGACGCGCTGGGCGTGGTAGTTGGTGGTCATGCGTCGTCCTCCGTGCTGAGTATCTCGTAGATCGCGTTCGCGACGTCGTCGGGCCCCGAGACGTAGGCCACCGCGACGTTCTCGCGGCCGCCGAGGCGCCGTTCGACCTCCTCGGCGTGGGTCGCGTTGATCGCGCTACCCGAGGGCTGGGTCTCGACGTACGCGTGGAGGTTCGCCTCTATTTCCTCCATCAGCGGGATCACGCTCTCCTCGGTGTCGTTCGAGGAGTTCTCCGAATCGCCCGCGGCGAAGACGTAGCGGTTCCACTCGCTCCACGGGTACTGTTCGTCGAGGATCTCGGCGGCCAGTTCGTAGGCCGAGGAGATCTTCGTCCCCCCGCCCGAACGGATGCCGAAGAACTCCTCGCGTTCGACCTCCCAGGCGCTGGCGTCGTGGGCGATGTAGACGAACTCGGCAGTGTCGTACTTCCCCGTGAGATACCAGTCGAGCGGCGTGAACGTCCGCTCGACGAGCTCGCGTTTGTCCTCGCGCATCGACCCCGAAACGTCCCGGATGTTGATCACGACGACGTTGTGCTGGGGCTTGGTAACGACCTCGGGATAGCGGTAGCGCTCGTCCTCCCGGCGGAAGGGGATGTGGCCGATCCCCTCGCGGCGGATGCGCTGGCTGAGCGGTTCGGCCTCGACGTTCGCCTCCATCTCCTCGATGCTCGCCCATCGCCCGCGCCGGTCGTCGGGAAGCGACGCGAAGGCGTCGTCGATCCACGCCTTCGAGACGGGGACGTTGTTCGAGCGGGCGTACTCAAAGGCCGTCTCGGGGGAGATCCCCTCGACCGAGAGGAGCTCGCGGACGTACTCCTCGTCGAACTCCATCGCGAGCTTCCGCTTCAGCCCCTGTTTGAACAGCCGCTCGACGTCGAGCGCGCTATCGGGGCCCGTTCGGGTCCGGTCGGTGAGCGCGCCCTCCTCCTCGGTTTCGACCTTCTTTCCCTTGGGCTCGAGGTCGAGTCCGAGCTCCTCGTCGAGCTCCTGGGCGAACTCCTCGGGGTCCATCTCGTAGTACTCGTGCTCGCCCTCCTCCTCGCCGGGCTCGCCCTCGTCTCCGTCACCGGGCTGGGGCTGTGGCTGGCCGACCGGGTCGCCGGGCTCGGGCGTGCCACCGTTGCCCTGTCCGACCCCGCCCTGATCGAGCTGGTCGTAGGCGAACTCCGGCAGCGAGACGATCTTGACCGGGACATGGATGTCGTCGCCCTGCCCGAGATCGCCGTACTGGATGAACTCCGCGAGGTCCTGGCGGCGCTGCTCGCCGACTTCACGGTAGCGTTCGAGGTCGTCCCTCAGTCCCATCGGTAGCTCACCTGTCCCATGACGTGCCGACCCGTCAGCTCCGCCGAGGCCGGCGAGTAGCCGAACTCCTCGACGAGCGTGTCGATCGTCCGCTCCTTGACCGCCGCGGTCTCGGTGTTCGCCGGCGGGTCGTCCCACTGGTCGGGGTCGAAGTCCTCGTAGACCCGTGCGACGTCGCTCCAGTCGTGGCTCTCGAGGACCTCACGGACCACCGGGATGTCGAGCAGGTTCACCTCGTCGATCGCGAAGTCCTCGGTCCGGTTCTGCCAGGCGTGGCGGTTCAGCGCGGTGATGACCCGCTCGCGCCGGAACGACCTGACGGTCGGCATCGGCGTCGTGCCGTCGTACTCGCCCTCGCTGAACCGACCGAGATGCTCGATCTCGAAGACCTTCATCTTCAGCGGATCGGGCTGGCTCTCGCCCTGGTCGGTCTCGACGACGCCGTCGGTCGCCCACGCGTAGACGTGCTCGACGTACTCCTCGACGGTTTCCTCCTCGACGCGTTTCTCGTGCATGATCGCGTCGATCACGTCCGCCTCCTGCTGGTCGAAGACGTGGTTCTTGACCGAGGCCAGCCGGTCCTCGAACTCGCGGCGCTCGGCCCGCGAGAACATCGGCGCGTCGTGGAGCCGTTCCGCCATCTCGTTCAGCACGTCACGGGGCATGAGCACGTTCTCGACCGGGAGCTCGGGATGGCTCCGGTCGCGGGCCGTGTTCAACAGCTCGGCGATCACGTCGCGGGTGAACGTGACCGGGATGCCCTGGGTGCCGTCGGCCGCGTTCGGGTCGAAATCGAACGCCTCGGCCTCGATCCGGTCGTCGCCGTCCCTGAGATAGCCCCGATCGAACAACAGCGCCTTCTCGACCAGCGAGAGCCGCTCGGGGAGGTCGTCGCGGTCCAGTCGCGAGACGACGCTGTAGAGCGCCGCCGCCTCGACCGTATGGGGTGCGAGCTCGCGCTCCTCGACCTGCCCGCCGCGCTCGCCGACGCGGATCGAAAGCGGGGCGCGAACCCGATCGCGGAGCTCCTCGCCGTCGCTTCCCTCCCAGACCGCCGTCTCGCCGGTGAGCTCGCGGTGGATCAGCTCGCATTCGAGCCGGAGGTTCGTCAGGTAGCCGAACTCGTGTCTGTCGAGCCGGCGTTTGAGCGCGCGCAGCGGGTCGGCGCCGTTGCGGTCGGCGTGTTGGTTCAACTGGGCGTCCAGATCGGGGTTCGAGATGATCAACAGCTGGGTGTCGACGTCCATCCCGATCGCCTTATCGAGCTTGACGTGGCGCTCGTCGGGAACGTTGAGCAGCTTCTGGAGCAGGTCGGCGTGCTGGGTGGCGTCCTCGACGATCGTCAGCAGGCCGTTCCCTTGTGAGAGCACGCCGTCGTAGCTGAACGCCTGGGGGTTCTTCCGTCCGCGCGAGTCGAGCTTCTGGAGCATGCCGGCCATCCAGCTGCCGACGAGCCGCTCCTTCGGCCGGCCGTCGTCCTCCGAGTGCAGCACGCCGATCCCCTGGCCCACGTCGACGACGTAGTTGGTCACCCGGAGGTGCCGGGGGTCGGTCACCGCCGAGAAGAGGTCCGCGACTCCTTCGCGGCGGTAGCGCCGCTCGAGGTGGTCGTAGGCCTCCCGGCTGAAGGGGTCGAGCTCCGTCTCCGCGCGGATCGGCGTGTGATCGCCGTGCTCGGCGTCGAGGTCCTCAAGGATGGCCTCGCGGACGGGCTCGGGGAACACCGACAGGGGGTTCGACTGGACGGGGCTCTGATACCAGCTCTCCTCGTCGACCTTCGGGACGTCGCCGTAGGTCAGCCCGGGGGCGTCCTCCGCGCTCGCGACGTTCCACTCGACGGTGTAGCGCCTTCCTTCCGGCGTTTTCGAGTACTCCCGGAGCCCGTTGACCAGACACCGCTTGAGCTCGGACTTTCCGGTGGCGGTCGGCCCGTCGAACCAGATGATCTTCTCCTCCTTCCCGCGGCCGGCGGCGATCGAGCGCAGGTCGTCGACGAAGTCGTTGAGCACCTCCGTGTTGCCGAGGATCGCGTGCTCGCCGTCGTTGTGCGGGTCGTCGAAGAAGCGATAGCGCTCGCGCTCCTCGCCCTCCTCGATCACGGTCCGGGTGCCCGCGGCCTCGATCGCGCTGAGGAGGTACTTCGAGGCGTGGGCGCCGATCGAGGGCTGCTCGAACAGCCGGTCGACGTACTCCGCGAGGCTCATGGGCTCCTCGTAGGCCGCATCGAGCTCGCGATCGGCCTCCCGAACGTACTCGCTGCCGCTCATGCTTCGAGCTCGCTTTTGGCGACCTCCGCGCCGGCGAACTCGAGCACTTCCATCGCGCCCTCCTTGGAGTAGCCCTGTTCGATCAGCGCGTCGACCCAGGCGTTGCGCTCGTCGTCGTCGAGCTCGTTCGCGCTCACCAGCGCCGAGAAGTTGATGTTGTGTTTCTTGTCCTCCCAGAGCTTGCGTTCGAGGGCTCGGCGGAGGCGATCGTTGTCCTGCGGGCTGAACGCCTCGCCCTCGCGCGCCCGCCGGGAGACCCAGTTCGAGACCTCCTGGCGGAAGTCGTCCTTGCGGTCCTCGGGGATCTCCAGCTTCTCCTCGACGGCCCGGAGGAACGTCTCGTCGGGCTCCTGCTCGCGCCCCGTCAGGTCGTCGGGCACGGTGTCGTCGTCGATGTAAGCCATCACGTGGTCCATGTACTTCTCGCCCTGGCGCTGGATCTCGTCGATGTCGTAGGCCAGCGCGTGGCGCACGTCCTCGATGGCCCGCTCCTTGTACTCCTCGCGCACGAGCTCGAGGTAGCGGTGGTAGCGCTCGAAGTTCTCCTCGGGGATCGAGCCGTGGTTCTCGAGGTTTTCCTCGAAGTGGGTGAACACCGCGAGCGCCGAGAGATAGGACCGCCCGCGGTGCATCGAGTCCATGATCGCCTCCGCGATCTCGTCGCCGATGAACCGCGGCGAGACGCCGATCATCGCCTCCGCGATCTCGGCGCTCTCCTCGCCCTCCTCGCGGAGCTTCTTCACGTCGATGTCGTCGCCGTCGCTCGACTCGCCGTTGTAGGCTTTGGCCTTCTGGACGATGTCGACGGCCTCGGTGTCGGGCTCCTCGATCCGGGTCAGGACCCCGAACAGTCCCGCCATCTCCAGGGTGTGGGGCTCGACGTGGATGTCGGGAACGTCGGCGTTGTTCAGCAGCTTCCCGTAGATCTCGGACTCGGCGACGTACTCCAGCACGTACGGGAAGTCGATCCGTTTGGTCCGGTCGTTGAACGCCTCCATCGACTCGTCGCCCTTCTTCTCGCGGTACTCGGGCATGTTCGTCCGGCCGACGATCACCTGGTCGATGTCGATCCGGGGGTTGTTCTTGGGCTTGATCGTCTGTTCCTGGGTCGCGTGCAGGAAGTCATACAGGAACTCCTTTTGCAGCTTCAACAGCTCCTCGCCCGAGAAGATCCCGCGGTTGGCGTTGCAAAAGGCCCCCGAGTAGTCGAACGCGCGCGGGTCGGACTCGCCGTAGACGGCGATCTTCGAGTAGTTGACGTCGCCGGTCAGCTCGGTCTCGTCCTGGTTCTTCTTGTCCTTCGGCTCGAACGTCTCGATCGCCTGGCGTTTGTTCTCGTCTGCGAGCAGCCGGACGACCTCGACGTGGTTCTCGAGCACAGTTTGAAGGTCGTCGTCGTAGTACGCGAGCAGCTCGTCCATGTAGAAGCTCGAAGCCGGGTCCAGCGACTGCTCGTTGCGGATGGTGTAGGGCGCCTCGAGGCGCTCGTTGAGCTCGTCGATGACCTGCTGGCGCTGTTCGAGGGGGAGCAGGACCAACGGGTCCTGGTTCATCGGCGACTGGACGACGTCGTCGGCGGGGTCCTGGTCGGGAATGACGTCACAGAGGTTCGTCCACCGGAACGTGTACATCCGACCCTCCTCGCGGGACGTGTAGTCCTCGAAGTAGGTCCTGAGCTGGGCGTCGAAGGCGGACTTCCCGGAGCCGACGGGGCCGAGAAGGAGCTTGATCCGGCGGTCGGGACCCAGCCCGCGCGCGCCGCTTTTGACCTTGTTGACGAACTCGTGGATCGCGCGGTGGACGACCTCGCCGTAGAAGGTGTTCTCGCCCCCGCCCAGCGGGTCCTCCGAGGCGAGCAGGTACTCGACGGTACCGCTCTCCTCGTCGTACTGCGTGCCGTAGTGATCGAACATGTCGGCGACGCGCTGGTGGGCGTTTCTCGTGATCTTCGGGTCGTCGTGAACGGCCTCCAGATACCAGGCGAACGTCTTCGCGTCGCGCAGGTCGCTTGGGACCGTCTCTCTGTACTGCTGGCTGAGCGTTTCGAGGGTAGTGTCACTGGACATGGTTGCTGTGGGATGCGAAATCGGGCGATCGTCCGGGGGCGGGCCGACGTGGTGGCGTCACCGACTGAACGGTATCGCGCCCGCAGGGAGCGTCACGGCTGGTCCGACGCGGGCCGACGGGGGTACGCGGGCGGGTGATGATCTCTGTCATGGAACGAGGGTCGAGGCCGGCACCCCAATTGGGACTCCTGAGGGGGGCACGGACGGCGCGGGTCGTTCGGTGGGCGGATACCGGTACTGTTTAATATTTGTGTGCCTCGTTAACATAAGTCTTTCTGCGTGGTCAACATGGTGGACGGAACCCGAGGACCCATGTCGGGGAGCCGTCAAAGGGACGTATGGAGGAGCTACCGGCGGGCTGGGAGCGCTGGAACGACGAACCCGACCGGGCGGTGTTCGTCTACCGGCCGGACGTCTTCGACTCGCGGACGTTCCCCGCACCCTGTATGCCGACGCTGTATCTGAGCAACGGGCCCCACAGGAATCCCCGGCCCGAACAGCGCCACGGGGCGACGAGCGACGAGTGGTATCTGACGCTGTATCTCGAACCCGAGGTCGCCCTCGCCGAGGAGCGCTATGACGACCGTGAGGGCGCGGCGGCGGGCGCCGAGGACCTGGCCGAACGGTTCGCCGCGGGCGAGCTCGATTACCGGGGTGCCTATCAGGTCCCGCGTCCGGAGTACCTCGATCGGCTCGACGAGCTCACCGGGCGAGAGGCTTAACCGGCGTGTGGGCCTACGACCGGCAATGAGCACGCTCACGCTGATCGGGTCCCGGCTCGCCGAGCCCGGCACCGAGTTCGTCTACCATGGGGAGGCCGACGCCTGCGAGGGCTGTCCCTACCGCGGGCAGTGTCTGAACCTCGTCGAGGGCCGGAAGTACCGCGTCGAGAGCGTCCGCGAGAACGCTCAAACCCTGGAGTGTGGCGTCCACGACACCGGGGTGAACGCCGTCGAGGTCACCCCCGCGGGCATGACGGCGAACGTCCCCTCGAAGGGCGTCTACGCCGGCAGCAAGGCGAGCCTCGCCGGGGATTGTCCCCATACCGAGTGTCCGAGCCACGAGCTCTGTGTCCCCGACGGGGCGGAGTTCGACGAGGAGTACCGGATCCGCGAGGTCGTCGGCGACCCGCCGCATGACTACTGCATGCTTGATCGCGAGCTCACGACCGTCGAGTTCGCCCCACCCGAGGAGTGACCCGGATCGGGGTCCGATGGACGGTCCCCGCCTTCCTTGCACAGGTCTGTCGCGGCAGTATTAAACGGGCTTCGCCCGACCTCCGGATATGTTCTCGTACACGTCGGCCACGGCCGCATCGACCGAACTGCTTCCCCGCGAGGAGCGCGAGCGCCGCCTCGAGGCGGCGGGCTACAACGTCTTCGGGCTCGCGAGCCGGGACGTGTTCGTCGACCTCCTGACCGACAGCGGCACCGGCACGATGAGCGATGCCCAGTGGGCCGCGATGATGGAGGCCGACGAGGCCTACGCCGGCAGCGAGAGTTTCCGGGAGCTCGAGGCCGCCGTCTCGGACGTGATGGGCTTCGATCGCGTCGTCCCGACCCATCAGGGTCGCGGCGCCGAGAACGTCCTCTATGGGTGTCTGATCGGGGAAGGCGACGTCGTCCCGAACAACACCCACTTCGACACCACCCGCGCGCACGTCTCGGAGAACGGCGGCGATCCCGTGGACTGTCCCGTCGAGGAGGCGGGCGACCTCGGCGGCGAGGAGCCGTTCAAGGGGGATCTCGATCCCGAAAAGGTCCGCGCGCTCGTCGACAGGGTGGGCGCGAATCGGATCCCCGCGATCGTCCTCACGATCACGAACAACTCGGTGGCCGGCCAGCCGGTAAGTATGGCGAACGTCGAGGCGACCCGCGAGCTCGCGGACGAGCTCGACGCGACGTTCGTGATCGACGCCTGCCGGTTCGCGGAGAACGCTTTTTTCATCAGTGAGCGCGAGGACGGCCACGGCGACCGGTCGACCGCCGAGATCGCCCGCGAACAGCTCTCGCACGCCGACGCGATCGTGATGAGCGGGAAGAAGGACGGGCTCGCCAACGTCGGCGGCTTCGTCGGAGTCCGCGATCCCGACCTGTTCGAGCGCGCGAAACAGCGCGCGATCCTCTACGAGGGCTTCTCGACCTACGGCGGGATGGCCGGCCGGGACATGGCTGCGATGGCCGTCGGGCTCCGAGAGGCGGTCACCGAGGAGTACCTCGGCGCGCGGATCGGCCGGGTCCGCGAGCTCGGCGACCGGCTTCGGGAACGGGGCGTGCCGATCTACACCCCCGTCGGCGGCCACGCCGTCTACCTCGACGCCGGCCGCGCCCTCCCACACGTCCCCGACGACGAGTTCCCGGGCCAGGCGCTGGTCTGCGAGCTCTATCGCGAGGGTGGAGTTCGGGGCGTCGAGCTGGGGAGCTTCGCCTTCCCCGAGACGGACCGACCGGAGCTCGTGCGCCTCGCGCTGCCCCGCCGCACCTACCACGACGAACACCTCGACCACGTCGCCGAGACGGCAGCGGCAGTGCTGGACCGAAGCGACGAGGTCACTGGATTGAAGGTCGTCTCGGAGCCTGACAACGAGGCGCTCCGACACTTCAGCGCCGAACTCCGGCCGGTTTAGGGCCCGTGTTCGAGCGCCTCGGCGTAGGTGTAGTCCTCCTCGCGGGCCTCCGGCTCCCGCCCGTCGAGGCGGATCCGCCAGCCCTCGATCGCGGTCGGGTCCTCCAGGGCGTTCGACAGCGCCGTCCGAACGTCGATCACGTCGACGCCGTAGAAGTCCTCGGGAACGCCGTGGAGGTATTGGAGCGCGGTCTCGAACAGCGATCGCATGCCGGCGTCGTCCTCGAAGTCGGCGTGCTTGTACGCGCCGGCGGCGACCTGCACCATCCCGTGGAGGAACTTGCTCTCGACGTTTCCGCTGCCGTAGTTGTACCACTCGTCCTCGAAGCAGTCGTGTGATTCGTGATACTCCCCGGAGTTGAACAGGCGCACGCCGTGGAGGGTCGCCCGCCGGAGCGTCCCGTGCTCCCAGCCGTTCGAGCGCGCCCGCTCGGCGTCCCATCCGGCCGGGTCACCGGAGATCGGCGGGCCGACGGTGTCGTCGCGGGTGTGCTCGTCCATACCGATCGGTTACGGTCGCACGCGCCTAACGGTTCGGTTCGTCCGGCGGGTCAGTAGACCGCCTCGCGGATCTCCTCGCGAAGGCTCTCGAACGCCGCGAGGTATTCCCGGCGCTCCTCGCGGAGCGCGGCGAGCTTCTCGCCGTACTCGTCGTGGTTCTCCGCGAGGCGGAACTCCTCGATCGCCATCCCCGGTACCCGCTCGGGCACCTCGAATCCCAGCCGGTCGTCGTGGGTCCACTCGATCTCGCCGCGGGCGGCGGCGGTCAGGATCGCGATGGTGTCCTCGACCCTGATCCCCCGCGAGCCCACGGAGCCGGTGTTGAGCACGAAACACTCCGCGTCGGTCTCGTCCATGAGGTCGGCGAAGCGGTTGCCCTCCTCGCCCTCCGGTCCGACGATGAAGGGGTTGGTCCCGACGACGCGGATCGACTCGCCCGCCCGGTCGGGGTCGCCGGCGCTGGTCTCGACGGACTCGCCGAGCATGAACGCGACCGCCGCCTGCTCGGGGGTGAGCCGCGCGACCGGCGGCATCAGCGGGTTGCGCGTGATGAAGAAGACCTGGTCGGCGCGCTCGCAGTCGATGTCGGGGGCGGCGCTCGGGAGGTCCTCGCGGCGGATCACCGCCCGGCCGTTGGTGGTGAGCGAGCCGTCGTCGAAGTCGACCTCGCCGTCGGAGTCGACCGAGACGTTCTCGAGGACCGCCTCGGGCCGGGTCGCGGCGTGGTGGAGTGCGGGCTGTTCCTCGGCGTCGAGCCCGATAGTCTTGATGTAGAGGCCGCCGCCCTCGCTGCCCGCGAGCGTGTCGGGAAAGAGCGCACAGACGTCGTCCTGCAACATCACAGCCGACTCGGGCGACTCCAGCCAACAGCCGTGGCCCGTGAGCGTCGACTTCCCGGTGCCCGAGAGTCCGAGAAACGCCTGGGGGACCTCCGAGAGCTCGCCCTCGTCGTCCTCGAGCGTGAGGCGTTTGGTCCCGGCGTGGAGCCCGAGCCCGCCGCGCTGTTTCGCCCGGTACATGAACAGCCGGAGGAACGACTTCTTGGCCTCGCCCGTGTAGTCGCTGCCCAGTGCGACGGTCACGCCCTCGTCGGGGAGCACGCGGATCGCGGTCTCCTCCCAGTCGGGCAGCTGGAGGGTCTGGAAGTCCGGCTCGCGGCCCTCCGGCGCGGGTTCGAGCAGCTTCGCCCACGCGAGGGCGATCCGGCCGTACTCCTGGGGGACGAACAGCCGACAGCAGTAGGCGTGATCGGGGTGGCGACCGACCATCCGGTCGAGACAGACCAGCTCGGTCGCCCCGGCACGCTCGAGGGCCGCCTCGATCAGTCGCCAGTCGTCCTCGCCGAAGGCGTCGTCGACCGCGTTCCTCGTCCGGTCCGCGCTCCGGGAGCGGTACTCGCTGACGTAGCTGGGGCTCCCGTACTCGGTCGTCGTCTCGAGGGATTCGGAGAACTCGCGTAGTTCCTCGAAGCTCGGCTCGTAGAGCACCGATTCGGACGTCGGATCGGGGAGCTCCGAGACGGGATCGATCGACCGGATGGTGCCGGTCAGCTCGCCGGGGGTAGCGTCGCCGGACATGTACCCCGCACTACTACCGGTGGCCGTATTAATTATGCCGTGATTACAGTTCACACATCGTATTAATTGAAGAAATTAACTCGTATCGTAGTTGCGAACCCGGAAGAGCGAACGGTCGGTCGGTTCCGTTCCGGTGGGCGATCCGGAATCTTTTAGCGGTCGGCTACCGGAGTGGGCGCTGCGTGCGAGGGTAGCCAAGCCCGGAAACGGCGGCGGACTCAAGATCCGCTCCTGTAGAGGTCCAAGGGTTCAAATCCCTTCCCTCGCATGAACGGACGGCGCGAGCCGTCCCGTGAATGCAGAAGGGGTTGAACCAGGGAGCGTCCTTCGGCGCGACCGTGGTTCAAATCCCTTCCCTCGCATCGCCGGGGTCACACCCGTGATGCGGAAGACGCTCTCGGAGCGCTCTTCCCTCGCAAAGTTCTCACCGATGCCGATCCGATAGCGACGGCCTCGAAGTGTTCGGGCCCTCAGTTGCGGTAGCGGGCGCTGCCTGCCGATCGGAACGCGAAAACTCGGACCGGCCGCCCGTATCGGTCAGTCAGCGGAGTCCGACCGATGTCGGTGGCCGCAGTTGAGACACGGCCGGATACGAAGCGGCTTCCCACACGTCTGACAGTGCCAATCGGGATATCGTCTGCTCATTGGACCCGTGTGTGGTAATGTGTCACTCCCGTATATGCCTTCGGATATCTATCAACCGGGCAAGCGTTCCATCCATGAGGGACGAGCCGTTACAACCGACATGCCGACCCCGGACGGGACGCGCCTCCTGCTCGACGCGATGCTCGGCAAACTCGCGACCTACCTGCGGATGTGTGGCTACGACGCCGCCTACGCGCTCGATCGTGGCGTCGAGGCCGACGAGGCCCTCCGGACGCTGGCGGGCGAGGAAGGGCGGCTCTTGCTCACCCGCGACACCGACCTCGCCGATCGGACGGCTGACGCCGTCCTTCTCGAGGCTCGGGACGTCGGGACGCAGCTCGCGGAGCTCCGCGATGTCGGGTTCGAACTCGCGCTCGACGAGCCGACCCGGTGTTCGGCCTGCAACGGGGAGCTTCGGGAGCTGGGCAACGACGAAGCGACACCCCCGTCCGCCCCCTCGACCGACGAACGCCGCGTGTGGCGCTGTCGGGAGTGCGGCCAGCCCTTCTGGCGGGGCAGCCACTGGGACGACGTCGGGGCGAGGCTTGAGGGTCTCCAACGTGACCGGGGCGAAACGTATCGGCCCGACTAGACCGGAACCCTAAAAGTTCCCGCCCTCACCCTCTGAAATATGGACGACGTTTCCGACCGGATCGACCCCGCCCGCGCGTGGGTCGCCGTGGCCGTCACGACGGTCGCCGCCCTCGTCGCGGGTGCGCTCGCCTTCCCCCGGCAGGTCTACGACGGCTTCCTCTGGCAGTATTTCTGGGGCCCGGTCGTCGCCGACGGCACCGGCTCGGCCTGTGCACAACGCGTCGACGGCGAGACGCTGTTGCTCGACAGCGCCGCCGACTGCCAGCAGGCGATGGGCATCGTCGCCGAGCCCGGCTACACGCGGCTCTCGACGATCACCTACGCGCTCGTGTTGATCTTCGCGCTGGTCGGCGTCGTGTTCCTGCTTCGACGGCTCGATATCGGGCGGGATCAGGGGCTGTTCTTCGCGCTGTTCCCGTTCATGCTCTTCGGCGGGGCACTGCGAACCGTCGAGGACGCGAGCATCGCGATGCTGCGCGAGACCGGCGAGCCCGCGATCTCCTTCCCGCTGAGCGCGCTGTTCATCAGCCCCTTCATCTACTTCACCGTCTTCTTCGTCACGCTCGGGGCGCTGCTCCTCAGCGTCGCCCTCGCCAGACGCGGTCCCCTCGACCGCTACGAGTACCCCCTCGCGGCCATCGGGACGCTCGCGTTCACGATAACGATCGGCTATCTGGGCTGGCTCGCGATCTCGACCGAGGTCCTCGAGATCAACCCCGGGATCGCGATCATCACGCTGGTCGGCGCGACGGTCGTCGCCGCCCTCGCCTGGGTCGGCACCGAGCGGTTCGTCCCCGAGGTGAACGTCGCGACGGGTTACATGGGCGTGCTCGTGGTCTGGGGCCACGCGGTCGACGGGTTCGCGAACGTCCTCAGCCTCGACTGGTCGGAGGAGCTCGGCATCCCGACCTACTCGCCGAAACACGTCGTCAACAGCGCCATCATCGATATCACCGGGGCCGTCCAACCCGAGTCCGTCTCGGAGGCTATCGGCACCGCCTGGCCGTTCCTGTTCGTGAAGGTCGCGGCCGCGCTGTTCGTCGTCTGGGTGTTCAACGACGAAATCTTCGAGGAGAGCCCCCAGTACTCGATGCTGCTTCTGATCGCGATCCTCGCAGTCGGGCTCGGTCCCGGGACGCGGGACTTCCTGCGGGCGACCTTCGGGATCTGATCAGGGATACGGATGGGGATCCCGTTCGAGGCGCGGCTCGAACCCCATCGACCGGGGGACCGCCTCCGCGCGCTCGCCGAAGACCGGTTCGCGCGTGAACAGCGGCTGGGCCCCGGGAACGAGCACGCGCGTCGCCTCGAACCCCAGCGCCCTGACGTCGCTCGGGGTGACGTCCGCCGCGTACGGCGTTAGCCCCGCATCGGTCACCCGCGAGACGAGCGTCTCGAGCTCGTTCCCCCGGTCGAGCGCCCGTTCCCCGACGCCGTCGGCGCCGACCCGTCCCGAGGCGTCGAGAAAGTCGCGTGCCGGGTCGGGAAACGACCCGTAGCGTCCGATCCAGCCCGACTCCTCGGCCGCCGCTTCGGGCCCCATCGACCGTAGCTCCATCCAGTTCTGGAGCGCCTCACAGAGCGCCGACCGGGCGGCCGCCGTCGCGTCGAGGTCCGCGTCCGAGCCTACCGCGAACCGCGGCCAGTCCTCCTCGCCGGCCGCCTCCCCATCGCGGTGGACGGCGACCGCGACGACGGGCACGTCGACGTCCTGTGTCACGAGCAGCGGCGTGACCGAGAGTCCCTCGCTTGCGGCCCGCCGCTCGAGGATGCGAAACTCCTCGTCGTCGACGGCGAGCTCGAGGGGGTCGAACGTCGAGTACCACGCGAGCATCGTCGCGTCGCGCTCGATCACCTCGTAGAGCCCCGAGAGGCGCGCCTCGACCCGGTTGTTTCCGAGCCCGAGCCCGGTCGTGATCGACGGCCCGAACCGTTTCTCGGGCGGCGGGAACTGGACGAACTCCGCGGGAAGCGAGACGTCCTCGCCGGTATCGAGGCGCTCGCCCTCGACCCACGGCAGCTCCGCGTCCGTCGCCTCGGCCCCGACGAACCGTTCCGGCCCGACCGCTCCTGGCCGATTCTCCGGGCTGGCGATCTCGAACACCTCCTCGCGGTAGACGCCAGCGCTGTAGCGCTCGAGCGCCTCGCCGAGGGCCTTCATGTAGGCCGCGTTCCAATCGCCCGCGACGCCGGCCGCCTTGGTCGCCGCGCTCGCGTCGCTGAACCCGTCGGTCCCGGCGCTCGTTGCGAGATAATAGGGGACGGGAAACGACGCGACCTCGCCGACCGAGCGGACGATCCCGACGCGGTCGTCGACCCCGCGCTCGGCGCGGGCGATCGACTCCTCGAGCGAGCGATCCGTCCCCCCGCCCGGTCCGGCCGTCGGCCCGCCACAGCGCTCGCAGGTCGGGATCCCGAGGAACTGCCGCTCCGTGTAGGGCAGCTCGACGACGCTGCCGAACAGCCCCTGCTCGTCGCCGCGAAGCGCGCCGACGAGGCGGTAGCCCGCTACCGCGCCCGCGAACCGCTCGGTGGCGGGGTCGGGGTCGCTTCCACCCTCGTCGAACTCGCCGGCCTCGATCCGGGTTCGGAGACAGCGATAACAGCCCGTTTCGGGGGCGAAGCCGGCGATCGAGGCCGCGACGTCCTCGACGGCGTGGCCCCCGATCCCGCCGAGCTCGACGGCCACCCACGGCCCGTCGCGCGAGCCGTTCACCTCGTCGAAGGCGTCGTCGCCGGCGTCGCCGACGACGACCCCGACGGGATGGCCGTCGAGCTCCCCGATCGAGCCGTGTTCCGCCGTCACACCGACGTCGTTGAGCGCGGCCGCTATCGAATCGACTGCGGGCCCCGAACCGACGAGGCCGACGGATACGTCCATGCGTCGGTTCGGGGCGGGAAACGAATAAAACCGATCGGATCTAGTTCAGGAGGTTCTGTGCGACGCTCGCGAGCTGGTCGGTGTTCGCCTCGCGCAGGCGCTCGTCGCCGAACTTCAGGCGCAGGCGCGGGCGGCCGACGTCGATGGGAACCTTCTCGGTGTCGATCAGGCCCATGTCTTCGAGACGGGTCTTCGTCCGGGAGAAGGTCGCCTTGCTCGCGATACCGACGTCCTCACCCCACTTCGAGATGTCGTAGAGCAGGACCTCGTTCTTCGCCGCGACCAGCAGGCTGATCGTCACCTCGTCGAGCCCGTTGCCGTCGCCACGGGCGGTCTGCAGCGAGTCGAGCACGCCGGTGAAGTCGTCCTCGACGGGCTCGCCGATCTCCTCGGTGAGCGACGTCCGGACCCGCGAGAGCGCCGGCGTCCGGAGGTTGAACTCCGCGGCGTCCTCCCAGGTCGACGTATAGGCGTCGTACGCCAGCGTGACGAACTCCTCGTCGTCGGTCGTCAGACCGGCGACGGTGTCGCCGACGTTGATCAGGGCGACGACTTCCTCGGGCGAGACCAGAAGCGAGTTCTCGTTGCCGTTCTCGAGCGAGCGAAGCGAGAGGCTGTCGTCGTCGACCAGATCGGCGGCGTTGCTCGCGAGGATGAAATCGCTCGTGACCGTCTTGAGCGTCCCCTCGTCGCCGAGCAGCCGGATGCGTGGCGGGTCGGAGACGTCGCCTGCGACGTCGACGAGCTCCTCGATCGCGTCCGCGGACGGGTTCACTACGATGAGGTCCTCGGAGCCGGACTCGAGTACCGTTCGTAGGATATCTTCGATGTTATCATCGAGTAAATTTGAGGCCATAGTTGTGGGTGTACAATGGCTTTACAGCTATTTAATTATAACGGCTGAGAGCCAGGGATATCACATCGAATATGAAAGATGTCGAAAGCGTCCCGTATCCCGTCCGTACCACCGGTTCCGGCGTAGAGAAGCGACGGGATCTACGTGATGTGAGGTTTTCATTTTTGAGAACGAAGCTTTGAGGCGAGCTCCTCGGGCCAGTAGAACTGGCCGTCGTAGATCACCGGCGCGTCGATCGACGACAACACGTCGAGAAACGACGACCGATCGAGGGTCGACTCGGTCGTCGTCCCGTTGAGGTGGGGGCTGCCGTCGCCGACCGCCTCGGGGTAGTACCAGCCGCCGGCCGTCCAGGTGGGCAGCACGTCGTAGCCGACCGAGAACTCCCCCTGCGTACGATCGACGATCAGCGTCCCGGGATGCCGATCGCGCCGACCCCCGAGGACGTGGGTGCCGTCGCCGACGACCGCGTAGTTCTTGCCCATCATGATCTGGCGGCGCGCCAGCTGCATCGCGCGGTCGATGCTGAAGCCGTAGACCAGCAGGCGGGCGAAGGTCGTCCCGACCGTCGCGGCCTGGTCGTTGAGCACCTTCGAGAACGTCACCCCGCCGGCGACGCTGCCGCGCTCGACGAGCGCCTCGCCCTCGTAGAAGGAACCACAGGCGTTCAGGAAGAACGTCTGTGCGTTGCACTCGGGGATGGATTCGGCCGAGAGGTTGCCGTCGGTACAGCGAAGCCCGTCGGTATCGCAGTGGCCGACGTAGTGGACGAACGCGCTGGGGCGCTGGAAGACGGACGAAAGCTCCTCGCAGCTGAGCCCCTCATGGACGGTGACGTCGATCGGGAGCTCCGAGGCGTGGTCCTCGTAGATCCGGGCGACCTCCGCGTGCTCGCCGTCCATCTCGGGGTCGTTCTGGACGACGATGAAGGGGAGCCGGCCGTCCGTGTCGAGCCCCGAGAGGCCGTGCTCGAACGCCTCCGTCCGGGCGTTGAACACGTCGATCGGGACGGTCTCGTCGAGCCACGCGTGCGACCGTGCGGGCCCGAGGACGGGCTCGACCGCGTCGACCGACGCCGACTGCCGATCGGCCCCGCGATAGAAGTCCGTCAGCGACCGCCGGAGCAGCTCCTTCCCGTCCAGCGGACGGGTCTCGGGGGACTGGACCAGGCTCATGCGATCGAGGGCGTACGGCAGTGCCCTGGCTGGCTCGCGCTCGGGAGGGATGTACGTCGCGAGGTGCCACTCGGGGAGCTCCAGGGACGCCTCGTCGAGCTCGAGGTAGGCAGCGAGGCGCCGGACCGGGTCCGAGAGCCGGTTCCGATCGAGCGCGAGCGCGTCGGGATCGGGAAGCCCCGAGAGGTCGGGCCCCGCCTGGCGACAGCAGCAGTCGAGGTAGAAGACCCGCCGGAGCAACGAGGTGACCGCCGTCTCGAGGTCGCCGTCGAGCCGGTGGGTCAGCCCCGGGGCGGTGATCGTCGGGGTGATCCCGTCCTCGATCCGCACGGCCGCCTGCAGGTAGTACGCCAGCGGCGAGACGGCGAGCACCGTCCCGAGGTCGGCCGGCACCCGAAGCTCGATCCCCGTGTCGGCGGTGGCGTCCACGACCCGTTCGGGGGTCGTGACGTCATCGGCGTACTCGATCCGTGAGGGGTGCCCGCGCAGGGCGGGCAGGGACTTCTCGGGGCCGGTCGTCTCGATGCCGGCGTGGAGATGCGAGATCGCGCGCGCGAACCCCGCCGGCGTCGGCGGGATCTCGATGGTCGACTCGGGGCCACGAAACGGGCTCCTGAACCCGAGGGTGACCGACTGGTGGCCCGCAAAGGAGACTTCGAGCGATCGGTTGGGGGCGTGGACGGTCGCCGGTCCCTCGAACCGGACCGACGTCTCGATCGGCGCGGGGACGTCGAGGAGGTAGGTGTCGTGGGGCAGCTCCTCGGGTTCGTCGCCGACCGGCGTCCCAGTGTTGGCACCCGTCAGGCTCGTGATCGTCGCTCGCGGAGTGCCGAACCCGAGCTTCGAGACCTGCCCGGAGACCGTCGTGTCGACTGGACGGGGAAGCGTCCCGCCGGCGTAGAACTCCCCCCAATCGGGGGCCGCTATCTCGACGGCGGCGCGTCGGTCCGACACCCTGAGCCCCGACATCGTCACCTCCCAGTCGATCATGCTGCGATATATACCGCTGTCTCTGATAGATAATAGGTCTGTCGGAGGCGGCTAATACTCGATTAAACGGGTATGTCCGGGGTCGACCCGTGAGCGATATGGGGTAGATTTTAGCCCACCCTGTCGAATCCCTTCCCATGGAGTACGACACCGTCCATGAGACCGACCCGGAGATCGCGGAGGCGCTCGAAGGGGAGGTCACGCGTCAACAGGAGGGTCTACAGATGATCGCGAGCGAGAACCACGTCTCGCCCGCCGTCATGGAGGCCCAGAGCAGCGCGCTGACCAACAAGTACGCCGAGGGCTACCCCGGCAAGCGCTACTACGCCGGCTGCGAGCACGCCGACACCGTCGAGAACCTCGCCATCGAGCGCGCGAAGGAGCTCTGGGGAGCCGAGCACGTCAACGTCCAGCCCCACAGCGGCTCACAGGCCAACATGGGCGTCTACCTCGCCGTCCTCGAGCCGGGAGACAGGATCCTCTCGCTCGACCTCACCCACGGCGGGCACCTCTCGCACGGCCACCCCGCGAACTTCGCGGGCCAACTGTTCGAGGTTGAGCAGTACGAGGTCGACCCCGAGACGGGCTACATCGACTACGAGGGCCTCGCGGCCCACGCCGAGGAGTTCGAACCGGACATGATCGTCTCGGGCTACTCGGCCTACCCCCGCGAGGTCGAATGGGAGCGGATCCAGGAGGCGGCCGACGAGGTCGGCGCCTACCACCTCGCGGACATCGCCCACATCACGGGCCTCGTCGCCGCCGGCGTCCACTCCTCGCCCGTCGGGACCGCGGACTTCGTCACCGGCTCGACGCACAAGACGATCCGCGCGGGCCGTGGCGGGATCATCATGTGCACCGAGGAACACGCGGGCGACGTCGACTCGGCCGTCTTCCCCGGCGCGCAGGGCGGCCCGCTGATGCACAACGTCGCGGGCAAGGCCGTCGGGTTCAAGGAGGCGCTCGAACCCGAGTTCGAGGAGTACGCCCAGCAGGTCATCGAGAACGCGCGGACGCTGGGCGACACCCTCCAGGACCACGGCCTCTCGCTGGTCTCGGGCGGCACCGACACCCACCTCGTGCTGGTCGACCTGCGGGACTCGCATCCCGACACGACGGGCGGCGATGCGGAGGAGGCCTTAGAGGACGCCGGGATCGTCCTGAACGCCAACACGGTGCCGGGCGAGACCCGAAGCGCGTTCAACCCCAGCGGCATTCGGGCAGGAACGCCCGCGATCACGACCCGCGGATTCGGCGAGGAGGAGATGCAGGCGGTGGGCGACGCCATCGCCCGTGTCGTCGAGAACCACGCAGACGAGACGGTTCGCAACGAGGTCCGCGAGGAGGTCCGCGCGCTCTGTCAGTCCCACCCGCTCTACGAGGACGAGTAGGCGCTCGGCGCGAGTTTATCGTTTCCGCCGACGTAGTGTGGTATATGGCAACGATATCCACGGAGGAGACCACGTCCCACGCGCGGATCGTCGAGGGGGTGTCGGCGTGGCCGGGGATCGAGTCCGGCGTCCACCGCTTCGGCGCGACCGAGTTCACCGTCGACGGCCGCGGGATCGGCCACGTTCACGAGGGGCGGGTGCTCGACGTCAACTTCCCCAAGCGCGTGAAGGACGCCCTGATCGCGGAGGGGAGCACGAACGAACACCGTTTCGCGGGCGGCGGCTGGACGAGCCTCTACCTCGATTCGGAGGCCGACCTCGGGCGGTCGATCCGGCTGCTTCGGATCTCCTATCTCTACACCGTGTTGACGATGCGACGAAGACCCGCCGGCCGGGAGATCCTGGAGGGGTTGGATCTCGACGCCGAACTCGAGTCGCTCGGATTGAGCGGGGAGCTCCGCGCGGCCTTCGACCGGATACGGCCCTGAGCGCGGCGTGATCGAGCGCCAGTCAGGGCTAGCCGGCGTAGGAGCTCCCGCCGACGACCTCGACGAGCTGGCCGTAGCCCACCGAGTCGTCGGGCTGGAACTCCCTGACCGCGACCCGCACGCGCATCCCGACGTGCTCGGGTTCGGCATCCGAGACGTACAGCCGGGTGTCACCCACGAGTGCGAGCCCGGATCCCTCCTCGCGATCGTACTCCGCGAGGAAGACGTTGATCTCCTTGCCGGGTTGGAGCGTCGGTTTCGTGGTGCGCAGCGACCAGCCTTTGAGGTATTTCGAAAGCATGCTCATATCCGTGCCACCTCCTCGCTCTCGCGGTCGATCAGGTACTCGCGGCCGAAGCCGGTGATCGCCGCGAGGACGAACACCAGCACCAGGAGCCAGCCGTGGAAGACGAACGGAACGACCTCGATCGGGTTGACGATCATCGCCGCCTCGAACCAGTCGTACTCGCCCGGTAGGCCCTGCATCGCCTCGAAGCCGACGAGCACGCCGCCCGACCACGGGAAGATGTAGCCCAGCGCCGCGGTCTGGGCGTCGAGGATGTTCGCCCGTCGGTAGCCGTTCAGGTTGAACCGCTCGCCGATCTTCGAGATGTAGGGCCCGATGGCGACCTCGGCGGCGGTGTTGATCGTGATGATCGCGTTGATCAGCGCCGAGGAGCCGACCATCGTGAGCTCGGCGTTCCTGACGTTGGTCGCGAGGTTCTCGATCGACCAGTCGAGGATCGCCTGGAAGGCGCCTCCCCGAATCATGATCTGGGCGGCGGCGATGATGAGAAGAACGAGGATCGAGAGCTCGAAGAAGCCCGCCGCGCCCTCGAGGATGCTGCCGCCGACGCCGACCGCGTCGGGGTCGTCGACGATCTCGAGGATCGGGAGTGCCTCGAGCGGGCCGGCGAACGGCGCGTCGGCGGGCGCGTTGAAGACCACGATGTCGCCGACGGTCGTCAGCCCGAGCGCGAGGTTCGCGGCGACCGCGACGACGATCCCCCAGGAGATCGCCTCGACGATGTGGCGACCGGCGACCGCCGTCGCGATGACGACGCCCATCGAGGCGAGGTGGACGAGACCGATCGGCTCGCTCTCCGCGACGAAGATCTCCTGGGCCTCCGCGGCAATGTCGAGCGCGCCCCCGACCGTCCCGCCGATCAGCACGTAGGCGAGCAGCGCGGGGATCGCCGCTACGATGGCGTATTTGAACCGCGAGGCGACGACCCCGCCGATGTCCGAGTCCTGGGTGACGGCGCTGACGATGGTGGTGTCGGAGACCGGCGCGAGGTTGTCCCCGAAGATCGCCCCCGAGAGGATCGCGCCGAACATCAGGATCGGGTTCGCCCCGAGCAGCACGCCCGCGGGGAAGAACAGCGTGACGAACGCGATCGTCGCGCCGTAGCCGGTGCCGATCCCGGTGGTGAACAGCGCCGCGAGGACGAACGTCGCCGCGGGAAACAGCGTCGCGCCGATACCGCCGGCGTCGGCCAGCCAGACGAGCCCGCCGACGAAGCCGCCGTCCTGCAGCAGCTCGGCGAACATCCCCGCCCAGATCCAGGCGACGATCGCCGTCACCGCGACGGGCTGGGTCATCCCCTCGAAGATGGTGTTCGCGTAGCTCTTCCAGTTCCCCCGGACGAAGAACATCCCGAGGATCAGCCCGATCAGCATCCCCGCGACCAGCCCCCCCGTATCCGAGATCCGCCACAGCGCCGTCTGGGCGATCGCCCAGACGATGAAGAAGGCGATCGGGATCGCGCTCATGCCGGGCCCGCCGTAGAACTCGATGCGCGGCCCCTCCCCCTCGTCGCCGCCGAACCCGCTCATCACGTCCGGATCAGTTGCTTCGCTCATCTCATTCACTTCATGGCTCAGAACCGGCCTATATAAACCTGTCGTCTAGCCGAGCGTCACCTCGCGGATTTCGACGGTGAAAAAACACACAGATAGACGAAAATCCGGAGCAGGACAGGACGAACGGGTTCCGCCATCGGTTCCCTCGTTACCTTCCGACAGGCCAAGGTACACCTTCGACGAGGGCGAACCGGGGACCATGCAGGCACGAGTCATCGACGAGTTCGGCGAGCCCGACGTCTTCGAGACCCGCGAGATCGAGACGCCCGAGCCCGGCGAGGGCGAGGTCCGGATCTCGGTCGCGGCCTCCAGCGTCAACCCGGTCGACTACAAGATCCGACGGGGCGACCTTCCACCCTTCGCCCCCGATTTCCCCGCGGTGATCGGCTGTGACGTCGCCGGGACGGTCGACGCCGTCGGCGACGGGGTGACGGAGTTCGAGGCCGGCGACGAGGTCTACGGCATGCCGGGCGGCGTGACGGGCAACCCCGGCGCGCTCGCCGAGTACATGATCGCCGACGCCGACGCGATCGCGCCCGCTCCCGAATCGATTTCGCTCGCGGAGGCCGCCGCGCTGCCGGTGGTCGCGCTCACCGCCTGGGAGATGCTGATCGACCGGGCCGAACTCGACTCCGAGGAGGAGAACGACGTGCTCGTCTACGGGGGGTCGGGCGGCGTCGGGCATATCGGCGTTCAGATCGCGAGCGCGGCCGACGCGCACGTGGTCGCGACCGGTTCGACCGAGGAGAAACGCGGGATCGCCGAGGAGCTGGGCGCCGAGGCCACCGTCGACTACACCGAGCAGTCGGTCGAGGAGTACGTCGCCGACCACACCGGCGGGGAGGGTTTCGACGTCGTCTTCGACCCGATCGGCGACGACCACCTCCAGACGTCCTTCGAGGCGGTCCGGCCCTACGGCCGGGTCCTCACCACCGAGTCGAGTTCGACCCAGGACGTGAGCGCGATGCACCTCAACGCCCTCTCGCTGGACGTCGTGCTCGTCATCCTCCCGATCCTGCGGGACGCCTGGCACGACCGCCTGGGCCACGAGCTGCGCGAGATCGCTGGGATGGTCGACGACGGCGACCTCGAACCGCTGGTCGACGAGCAGCGCCACGGCTTCAGCGAGGCCGAGGAGGCCCACCGCCGGCTCGAGGAGGGCGACGCGCTCGGCAAGATCGTCCTCGAGAACGACCTGTGAGTCAGGGATCGGAGTCAGTAAAGCCGCTCGTGAAAATCACGACCCACTGGCCGTAGTCGTACTCCTCGCGCACCTCGACCGAGACGACCCATTTGACCCACTGGAAGCCCCGTCGGCCGGGGGTGACGATCCTGAGGGGAAAGCCGTGGCCGTGGCTGATCGCCTCCTCGCCGACGTGGGTAGCCAGCAGTGCGTCGCGGGCCTCATCGATGGGAAGGCTCCAGCGATAGCCCGTCACCGACTGGAACCGGACGTATCGTGCGTCATCGGTGGGTTCGACCTCGTCGAGCAGGTCGCCCACGCGCACGCCCGTCCAGTCCTGCACCGAGTACCAGCCGCTCGTGCAGTCGAGGGTGCTTCGTTCGCGGTCGTCGGGTGCGAGTTCGTCGTAGGCGAGGTCGATCCCCCGCTCCGTGGCGCCTCCGACCGTCAGCGACCAGTCGTCGGGGTCGACGGGGTCAGGGTCGTCGGCGACCCAGCTCGTGGTGGGGAAGGCGTTGCCCGTGAAACTGCCCCGCTCCCGGGAGCCGGTGAAGCGCCTGTCGGCCCCCGGCGTGTCGAGCAGGCGGTTGATGGCGCTCTGGGCCCGCCAGGCGATCGCTCCGACGGCTCCGAGCGCGAGGTAGGTGAGGAAGGTGCGCCGGCCCTCGAAGTCCTCGCGCCGGGGCGGACGATAGCGCTGGGAGAGATGCGAGAGCACCAGGGGGACGAGCGCGACGCCGAAGGCCATGTGCAGCATGAGGAACTCCCAGTAGCCGAAGCGCTCGTGGTAGCCGAAGACCCACATCACTCCCGTCACGAGGGCGGCGCTGGCGACGAGGACGGCGAGGATCGACACCGGCGTGGTTCGATCCCACTTCGAGAGATCGGTGATCCGGCCCCGGACCCGTCGAACTTTCCAGAACAGCAGGATCACGAGGGTGAGGCCGGCGATGCCGTGGGCGTAGAAGAGAAAGCGGTGTTCGGGTCGGCCGAGCGTGAGGCTCACCAATCCGGAGGCGACCTCGAAACAGACCAGCGCGAACAGCGTCCAGTCGACGAGCCGCGGCGGCAGCGAGAACCGACCCATGCCCGTTCTACGGGTCGGAAGCGGAAAGTCCCTCTTACTGGCTGTGTTCGTACTCCTCGTAGTCCGGGTCCGGATCGATGCGCGAACCGACCCAAGCGCCGAGCGCGATGCCATAGACGGCGTGCGAGGCGTGGAAGATCGTCTCCGCGTCCGCCTCAAGCTCCATGTCGAGCATCCACTTGAGCATCACCCGTTCCCCGAAGGCCGAAAGCGCGAGACCGAAGATCGTCCCCCAGACGACGCCCTCGGTCTCGGTCGCCGACCGCGGGAGGTTCATCCGCGGATAGAGCAGGCCGAACAGCGCCCCGAAGCTCACCCCGTAGAGGACGTGGAGGACGACCCCCATTCCCGTGTACTCCTCGGGGTGGCCGCTCCCGACGTACTTCGCCCAGAAGTTCGCGGAGGGCGGTAGTGACCGGAGTATCGGTAGCCGAAACGCGGTCATCACGAACGTCGCGAACAGTCCCCCTTGGACGGCCCGGAGCAACGACCGGGCGGTGAACACCGGCATCGACTGGGCCTCCTCGACGACCTCGCTCTCCGAGGACGGTTCGTCGGACTCGTCTCCGTTACTGAACAATGTCATTGATCCCGTCGGCCGTTGTCCGTCCGGGAGTATAACTCCCGTCCCCTGATCGGCCGACCGGTGTTTCGCACCCTCCGAAGGGTAATGCACGAACGTGCATATCGAACTCGGAAACACTCCGTAGATGGGCACGAACCCGAGCGTTGAAGGCGGTGGATCGCCCAGTCCCACCCATGACGACGATCATCGACGGGAACGAGGTCGCGAGCGAGGTCCGCGGGGAGCTCGAGGGGGCGATCGGGACGCTCGCCGACCGGGGCGTGACCCCGGGGCTCGCGACGGTCCTCGTCGGCGACGACCCCGCCAGCGAGACCTACGTGAACATGAAACAGCGCGACTGCGAGGAGGTCGGCATCGAGGGGATCCACGTCGACCTCCCGGGCGACGCCTCGTCCGAGGAGCTCTACGACACGATCGAGGAGCTCAACGCCGATCCCGAGGTCCACGGCTATCTCGTTCAGGACCCGGTGCCGAATCAGATCGACTACCGCGAGGTGATCCGCCGGATCGACCCCGCGAAGGACGTCGACGGGTTCCACCCCGAGAACGTCGGCCGGCTGGTCGCCGGGGACGCCCGGTTCAAACCGTGTACCCCACACGGGATCCAGAAGCTCTTCGAAGCGTACGACGTCGAGACCGAGGGCGCCGACGTCACGGTGGTCGGTCGCTCGGACATCGTCGGCAAGCCGATGGCGAACCTGCTGCTGCAGAAGGCCGAGGGCGGCAACGCCACCGTCACGGTCTGTCACTCGCGAACCGAGGACCTCGCCGCCAAGACGCGAAACGCCGACGTCGTGATCGTGGCCTCCGGGGTCACCGAACTCGTCGACGGCTCGATGCTCTCTGAGGGAGCGACGGTGATCGACGTCGGGATCAGCCGCGTCGACGCGGACAACGAGAAGGGGTACGAGCTCGTCGGCGACGTCGAGTTCGAGAGTGCGAAGGAGGTCGCGGGCGCGATCACGCCGGTCCCAGGCGGCGTCGGGCCGATGACCCGCGCGATGTTGCTGTACAACACGGTAAAGGCCGCAAGCGAGGCCGAGGACGTTCCGGTCGAGCTTCCTTAGAGGCGATCGCTTCCCAGGCTCTCGAGGCGCTCCTGTGCGCGCGCGAGGGCCACCTCATCGTCCGCCCGAACGGTGCTCCCGAGGTCGCGGGCGACCTCGATGAGGCGTTCTGCAGTCCGCGGCTCGACGTCGCCGTCGAGCGCCTCGACCCGCCGGAGATGATCGTCGAGCCGACCGAGCGCCCGGCGCACTGACGGGCGCTCGGCGTCCTCCTCGTCGAGGAAGGTCCGCAGGTCGTCGCGGTAGGTCGAGACCGCCTTCGCGTACGCCAGCCCACGTGCGGGCGCGAGCGAGGCGGGGACCTCCGCCGGCGGGGGCCGTTCCTCGTTCAGCAGCGCGAACAGGTGGAGCTGTTCGGCGTCGTCGGTTCCCGGATCCAGCGCGCCCGAGGACAGCGAGCGCTCGTAGGCCCGGATCGCGCTCGCGAGCTCGCTCGCGATCAGATACGTCTCGTCGAGTTCGCGCAGCTCCCCGCCGTTGATGAACCCCCGGTCGTGGACGTACTCACGACAGCGCTCGGTGACCTCGCTGGCGACGTCCGTCAGGGGCTGGTCGGCGACCCCGCGTTTGACCGGCGTGAGGTCGAGCTCCGCGGGGGCGTCGGTGTGGAGCTCGCGCTCCTCCCGGCCGACGCTTTTGAGGCTGCCACAGTCGGGACAAGCCACCTCGCCGGTCTCGTAGTACGACCAGCGCGTCCCACACCCGGTGCACTCGCGCTCGCCTCGGATCTCCATACCCGGCCTACCGCCGCCGCGGACAAAAGCCTGTGTTCGGCCCGGATCAGGGAGGAAGTTGATGTGGGCGCCGATCTCAGTAGCCCCATGCGCAGCGAAGAGGAGATCCGCGAACAGTACGAGTTCCTCGCGGAACAGCTCGAGAGCGACGAGATGCGCCACGAAGGGGTGCGAGAGATGTTCACTTACTACAAGCGGGCGCTGGGCTGGGCGCTCGAGGAGGAGTACATCTAGCCACCCGAACCATTCCCGGTAGCTTTAAGGGGTAATGGCGTGAGTACACAAGTGACGCTTCGCTTTGGAGGGCCGAAGCGTCAGCGGGGACCAATTCAGGGCGGCAAGCAGCCACACGGGGATTTTTCCTCCCCGTGTGGATTGCTTCCACGGACGACGACATCACGGAGCCCCGCGTCCGCCGAACGATACCCGAAAACGGCCGAACCACCTACGTTCGAGAAGGGGGAACGGGACGCGCTCCGGCCGGCGAAAACCGCCGTGCGGTAGGCTGAATCCCGACATGTTTATGAGCGGCGGGGGCGGACTTGTCATTTAAGTATAGGCATGTATGACCTGACAGGCTTTCAGCGGGATCTGCTCTACGTCATCGGGGGGCGCGACGAACCACACGGGCTGGCGATCAAGGAGACCCTGGAGGAGTACTACGAGACGGAGATCCATCACGGGCGGCTCTATCCCAACCTCGATACGCTCGTCGACAAGGGGCTCGTCGAGAAGGGCCAACGCGACCGGCGGACGAACTACTACGCGCTCACCCGCCGCGGGCGCCGCGAGATCGAGGCCCGCCGCGAGTGGGAGACGCACTACGTCGACCTCTGAAACGGAGGCGTTAACACGAATCACACAGTAGGAGGGCCGTGAACAGCGTCGGCCTCGCGATCGACGGCGACCTGCTTCGGATCGTGCTGGCCGGCGCGCTCGGGCTCTTTCTGGGGCTCGAACGCGAGTGGTCGCACAAGTCCGCCGGGATCCGGACGTTCTCGCTGATCAGCCTGCTGGCCGCGGTCTTCACCGTCCTCGATCAGCCGCTGTTGCTCGCGATCGGCGGGCTGTTCGTCGCGGTCCAGGGGCTGTTGCTCGCGGTCCAGGGGTTGCTCGTCGAGGAGTCGGGGCTCTCGCTGACGACCAGCGTCTCGATGCTGGTCGCCTACGGCGTCGGCGTGCTCGTCGGCGCGGGGCGGCTGGTCGAGGGCGTCACCGTCGCGGTGCTGTCCTCGCTGTTGCTCGTGTTGAAGCGCGAGCTCCACAGCTTCGCGTGGGGGATGAGCCGCGAGGAGCTGCGCTCGACGACCGAGTTCGCGGTGCTGGCGTTCGTGATCTACCCGCTGCTCCCGGCGGGCGACGTCCCGATCGGCGCCGCCGGCTTCGAGGTGGCCGTCGAGCCGCGCGTGATCTGGCTGATGGTCGTCACCGTCGCGGGGATCGGGATCGTCAACTACGCGATCGTCAACAGCTACGGCGGGCGGGGGATCGCCATCACCGGCTTCTTCGGCGGGCTGGCCTCCTCGACGGCGGTGGTCGGGACGATGCTCGACCACGTCCGCCAGCGCCCCTCGTCGGCCTCCTACGCCGTGGCAGCGATCCTGCTGGCCGACGCCGCGATGGCCGTGCGCAACCTCGGGATCGCGCTCGCGTTCACCATCGAGGCGCCGCTGTTCGGCGCGATCGTCCCGCTGGCCGCGGTGGTCCTCGGCTCGTTTCTCATCGCCGGAGTGATCGCCGACTGGGACGAGGAGGTCGAGATGGAGCTCGAGAGCCCCTTCTCGCTTCGCAACGCGCTCGGGTTCGGCGCGATCTTCCTGCTGATCGTCGTCGCGGGGGCGTTCGCGGAGGCCCACCTGGGGACCGCCGGCTTCTACGCGACGGCGGCGCTCTCCGGGTTAGTGTCGAGCGCCGGCGCGGCGACCTCCGCGGTCGTGCTGTATCGGACCGGCTCGCTCGAACACGACGTGGCCGTGATCGCCATCCTGCTCGCGACCGTTTCGAGCCTCGTCGTCAAGGCGGCGCTCGCCGCCACGAGCCCGAACCGCGAGTTCGCCCGGCAGGTCGCGATCTGGACCGGCGTGCTGGTGGCCGTGACCGGGGTCGCGACCGCGGCAGTGTTGCTGTGAAGCCGGCAAGACTTACCTCCCCGGACTGCGACCCCGTCGCATGGACCGAGAAACGGCGGTACCCCGGGTCCGCGAGATGCCCGGCGAGCGCGCCCGCGAGTGGGCCGCCCACCACCGCCGAACCGCCGCCAGAAGCACCTACGTCTACGACTTCGTCTGGGACGTCACCGCCGAGGCCGCGGGCCCGTTCTGTACCGACGTCGACGGCAACGTCCTGCTCGACTTCACGAGCCACGTCGCGGCTGCCCCGCTGGGCTACAACAACCCCCTGCTGCGCGAGCGCTTCGCCGAGCTCGACCTCCCCGACCCGACGAAGATCGCCGGCCAGGACTTCTACGCCGGCTCGCCCGGCTCCCCGACCGACCCCGAGTTTCCCGGCCCAACCCAGCTCATGGACCGGCTGGTCGAGATCACGGGCGAGTACGGGATGGACCGGGTCTTCCTCTCGAACTCCGGGGCTGAGTCCGTCGAGAACGCGATCAAGATCTGCTACGACGCTTCGGGAGGAACCCGCGGAATCGTCTTCGAGGGCGGCTTTCACGGCCGCACGCTGGGCGCGCTCAGCCTCAACCGGTCGAAGTCCGTCCAGCGAAAGGGCTACCCCGAGATCTCGGGGCTCACCGACGTGCCGTACTGTTCGGACAGGAACTGTACGCCGGAGACGTGTGGCTGTGGGTTCTTCCGCGAGGACGGGTCGGCGCTCGCGAGCAAGCTCGATCCCGAAACGGGCCACGTTCCCCTGGAGGACCTCGCGTACCTCGTCGTCGAGCCGATCCAAGGCGAAGGGGGCTACCGGATCCCGAGCGAGTCGTTCATGCGCGAGATCCGGGAGGTGTGTGCCGAACACGACGTGCTGCTGATCGCCGACGAGATCCAGACGGGCCTCGGACGCACGGGCGAGATGTGGGGCTCCGATCACTTCCCGATCGAGCCCGACGTGATCTCGTGTGCGAAGGGACTCCGCGTGGGCGCGACGATCTCCCGCTCGGACGTCTTCCCCGACGAGGACGCCCGGATCTCCTCGACGTGGGGTGCCGGCGACGTCGTCGCCGCGATGCAGGGCGCGCTGACCATCGACGCCATCCGCGAGGAAGGGCTCCTGAAGAACGCCCGAGAGCGCGGCGAGCAGACCAAGGAGCTGCTTCGGGACGCCGAGCCCGAGGGAGTCGTCGACGTCCGTGGAAGGGGGCTGATGCTCGCCGTCGAGTTCGATTCCAAGAAACGGCGCGAGGCGGTCATCGAGGCCGCGCTGGAGCGGGGGCTGCTGACGCTGGGCTGTGGCTACAAAACCCTTCGACTGCTCCCGCCGCTCGGCGTCACCGAGCGGGAGATCGAGATCGGGATCGACCTGCTCTGTGAGGCGATCGCGGCCGCCGAAGAGTGACCAATCGAGTCGGATGTGGTCGCGGTGGCCGGCGCGAACGAAGCCGCCACTTCCGGCGGCTTTGTTCGCGGGGCGGGGAAAGGCTGGTCTGTTTAGCGAGGAGTTCGAACCCGAACTCCTCGCAACGCGGCCTGGCGGACATGAAAAGGGCGAGAAATTCGCGCCAGCGAATTTCGAGGGCTTTCGTTAGAACTGGTAGCGCCGCTCCTTGTCGTCGGGCTGGCTCGGCGAGACCCCGCCGCTCATCTCCTCGTAGGTCATCCCCGAGAGGTACTCGTCGTAGGTCACGTCGTAGTTCCGCCGGAGGTGCATGTCGAGCTGGCCGGAGTCCGTCGTCGACTGAAAGAGCAGATGAACCGCCCGGCGCACGAGGTCGTCCGTACTTTCGGGGCCGAGGGTAGCACTCAGAACGGCGAGCTCGTTTTTCGTCTGGCTGTCGAGGCTCACCGACAGCTCGTCGTCGAGCTCCGAATAGGCCGATTCGACGTCGGTCGTGAAGTCGTCGAGGCTCATACCCCCGGTCGGGCCGGTGGCGGAATACGGGTTTCGACTTCCCGCGTGCTCGCTACAGCTCCTGTCGGGTGGGTCGGATCAGCAGCTCGTTGATGTCGACGTGGCTCGGCTGGCTCACCGCGAAGCGGATCGATCGGGCGATGTCCTCCGGCCGCAGCGGCTCCATCTCGTTCATCATCCCTTCGATCATCTCCTGCTGGTCCTCGTCGGGGATGTGTTCCGCGAGCTCGGTGTCGACGACGCCGGGCTCGATCGTCGTGATCCGGATGTCGCTGTCGACGACCTCCTCGCGCAGCGACTCGGAGAAGGCCGTCACGCCGAACTTCGAGGCGTTGTAGCCGCTCGACCCGGCGTAGGCCTTCCGACCGGCGATCGACGAGAGGTTGACGATGTCGCCCGCGCCCTCCTCCTGCATGTGACCGAGGGCGGCCTGCGAGGCGACCATCAGCCCCTGGACGTTGAGATCGAGCATCCGCTGCCAGTTGTCGGGGTCGGCCGTCGCGACCGGTTCGAGCAGCATGACGCCCGCGTTGTTCACGACATGTCGAGCCCGCCCAGCTCCTCGACGGTCGTGTCGACCATCTCGCGGACCTGCTCCTCGTCGGTGGCGTCGGTCGGCACGACCAGCGCCTCCCCGCCCTCGTCCTCGATCTCGTCGGCGAGCTCCTCGAGGCGCTCCTCGCGACGGGCCGCAAGCGCGACCGAGGCCCCCTCCTCGGCGAGCGCGCGTGCGGTCGCCGCGCCGATGCCCGAGGAGGCGCCGGTGACGAGCGCGGCCTGTCCTGCCAGCTGACCGTCAGAAGTGGTTGCCATCGCCCGGGATAGCGCACTGCGACGTAAACGGGGCCGGGTCGAAGCAAGGCTGTCCGTTTTCGCTCGCTCGACGCCTCCCTCTTCGGCGAGGAGCCGATCCCGCCGTGTCTCCAAGAAACCATACATTCGTGGTCGGGGCCAGTGATCCCCCGAACCGAGTCACCATCCCTGAAAACGCTTCGGGTACTTATCGGACCATAGGAACCGTGCCGCCCCTCTATTTTATCCGCGCACCCAGGTGAAAACGCAATGGACCTCAGAGAGCTGTTCCGAACCGAGACGTCGCCGTGGGCGTTCCTGATCCGCTTCGCGGTGGGGTTCGTCTTCCTCACCGAGGGGCTGAACAAACTCATCAATCCTGCGGAGCGTGGGGTTGGTCGGTTCGAGGGACTCGGCCTCCCCGCCCCGGAACTTTTCGCCGGTGGCGTCGCGGGCATCGAGATCGTCGCCGGGACGTTGCTCATCGCGGGGCTGTTCACGCGGGCGGCTGCGCTCGTACTGGCGGGGGTCGCGCTCACCGCCATCGTCCTGACGAAGCTCCCCGTGTTGCTCGGGACGGGGTTCCTGACGTTCGGGGGTGTGGACGCGAGCTTCTACGGCCTCTGGGGGTTCCTCTACGAGTGGCGTCTCGACTTCGCGATGTTCGTGGGGTCGATCTATCTGGTCCTCGCCGGCCCGGGCAAGGGCTCGTTCGACGAACGCCTCTTCGGTCAGGATCCGGTCCTCGATCGGGTTCGGAACGCGGTGCGAACCACCTAGTTCCGTCAGAGTCGGCTGTAATCGTTCGTGAACGTCGAGAGGGTCGCGCCCAGGATCCCGAGGACGATCGGGCCGACGAACAGGCCGACGAAGCCCAGTGAGTAGATTCCGCCGAAGACGCCGACCAGCACCACGCCGGGGTTGAGGCTCGCGCGCGAGTCGATGACGATCGGGCGGACGTAGTTGTCGATCATGCTCACGACGACGACCCCGTAGACGAGCAAGAAGAGTCCGGCGGAGGGGTGGCCGACGAGCAACAAGTAGACGCCGGCGGGCGCCCAGACGAGGAAGGCCCCGATCAGCGGCAACAGCGCGAGCAACACCATCACGGCCGTCCAGAAGACGGGGCTGGGGACGCCAGCGATCAACAGCCCGATCCCGCCGGCCATCCCCTGGACGAACGCAACGAAGATGTGCCCGACGATCACCGCCCACGTGGTCGCGTCGATCCGGCAGTAGAGCCGGTCGGTCACGTCCGGGGGCAGCGGCGTCGCCTCCTTCAGCCAGGCGACGAAACACGCCCCGTCCTTCAGGAGGTAGTAGAGCAAGAAGAGCACGAGCGCGAGCCCGAACGTCGCCTTGAGCGCCACGCTGAACAGCTCGGAGAGACCGTTGAACGTCGCATCGAAGACCGTCTCCGCCCCGGCCATCGCCAGTCCCTGGAGGTCGACCGAGCGCCCGGTGTAGGCCGCGATAGTTCCCTCGACCTCGTCGATCCGGAGGCCGCTCTCGCCCGCCGCGATCGCCCGGAGGTCGCGCACGAGCGCGGCCGACACGAGGGCGAAGGGGAGGACGATCGCCGTCCCCGCGAAGGCGATCAGCGCGATCGGGGAGAGGCGCGGCCCGAGCCGGGGGACGAGACGGACGTGTAGGGGATGGAGGGCGTACGCGAGCAGGACCGCCGCCAAGACGTACTCCGCGAAGGGCAACACGACGTATAGCCCGAGCAGGCCCGAAAGCCCGACCGCGAGGAGGAGGAAGCCCCGTTGTTTGTTCATACACATTATTATATCTCAACAAACATATATTTTATTACACTATTTGGCGATACGAATCGTGGCGATCGGGATCGCGGGGACTAAACTGCGCGGGGGCGTTTCCCGGGTGATGAGTGGGTCGGAAGCGCTGCCAACGGAGCTCGGGGAGGTACGCGAGTCGCTGATCGGGTGGTACGAGGCCGACCATCGGGAGTTCCCGTGGCGACGGACCGACGACGCCTATGAAATCCTCGTCAGCGAGGTGATGAGCCAGCAGACGCAGCTGGAACGGGTCGAGGAGGCCTGGAGCGAGTTCCTCGAGCGCTGGCCCGACCCGGAGAGCCTCGCGGCGGCCGACCGCTCCGAGGTCGTGGGGTTCTGGACCGACCACAGCCTGGGCTACAACAACCGCGCGAAGTACCTCCACGAGGCCGCCCGGCAGGTCGTCGGGGAGTTCGACGGGGAGTTCCCCGAGGAGCCCGAGGGGCTCCAAGAGCTCCAGGGCGTCGGCCCCTACACCGGAAACGCGGTGGCGAGCTTCGCGTTCGACAACGGCGACGCGGTGGTCGATACGAACGTCAAGCGCGTGCTCTACCGCGCGTTCGACGTGCCCGACGACGACGCGGCCTTCGAGGCGGCGGCGCGGGAGCTCATGCCCGCCGGCGAGTCGCGCGTCTGGAACAACGCGATCATGGAGCTGGGCGGGGTCGCCTGCCGGAAAACGCCGAAATGTGACGAGGCGGGCTGTCCCCTCCGGGAGTGGTGCTCGGCCTACGAGACCGGCGACTTCACCGCGCCGGACGTGCCCACCCAGCCGAAGTTCGAGGGCTCGCGCCGGCAGAAACGAGGGCGGGCGATTCGGGTGCTCAAGGAGTACGAGGAGCTCCCGCTCGACGAGCTCGGTCCCCGGGTACGGGTCGACTACGGCGGCGAGGACAGCGAAGAATGGCTCCGCGGGCTCGTCTCGGACCTCGCCGACGACGGGCTGGTCGAGATCGAGGGCGACCGGGTGCGCCTCAGACGGTAGTTTTTCTTCGGCCTCGCCCCTCGGTTCGGTATGGCGGATCCACCACACGTCGCCGCGGTCGTCGGCAGCCTACGCGAGCGCAGCCACACGCGGATGGCCCTGAACGAGGCGCTCCGCGGCGTCGAGGAGGCCGGGGGAACCGGGGAGCTGCTCGACCTCCGCGAGTACGACCTGCCCGTGTTGAACGTCGACGACGAGGAGACCGAGGACGTCGAGGCGTTCACCGAAGCGGTGCGAGAGGCCGACGCCGTGATCCTCGGAACGCCGATGTACCACGGCTCGTACTCGGGCGTGCTGAAGAACGCGCTCGACCACTGCGGCTTCGACGAGTTCGAGGACAAGACCGTGGGACTGCTCGCGGTCGCCGCCGGGAGCTTCCCGATCACCGCGCTCGAACACCTTCGATCCGTCTGTCGGGCGCTCGACGCGTGGGTCCTCCCGCATCAGGCGGCAGTTCCCCGGGCGAGCAGCGCCTTCGAGGACGGCGAGTTCGTCGAGGAGAAGAGCGCAGAGCGGGTGCGCGTGCTCGGCGAACGGGCGGTGGAGTACGCGAACATCGAACCGGATCCGAACTGTTTGGAGAGCGAGCAGAACGTCGGGGCGAGGACCACCGACTGAATCCGACGGGACCGGATCACACACCCGCCGGGATGAGAAACGGTTTTACTCGCCGGCCGAGCCCCTAGCGCCGTGCACGCGATAACCCGTAGCGGCTGGGTGGAGGTGATCGCCGGCTGCATGTTCGCCGGCAAGACCGAGGAGCTCCTCCGGCGGCTGCGCCGCGCGGAGATCGCGGGCCAGGAGGTCGCCGTCTTCAAACCCGCCACCGACGACCGCTACGGCGAGGCCACGGTCGGCACGCACAACGGTCGCCAGTGGGACGCCGACGTGATCGAGACCGACGCCGAGGGGGTCCGGGGGATCCCCGACCGACTGAACGGCGAGCAGGTCGTCGCGGTCGACGAGGCGAACTTCTTCCCGCCCGCGCTCGTCGGCGTCTGCGAGGAACTGGCGGACGACGGCCGCCGAGTGATTGTCTCGGGCACCGACCAGACGTTCCGGGGCGAGCCCTTCGAACCCCTACCACAGCTGCTCGCGATCGCAGAATACGTCGAGAAGCTCCAGGCGATCTGTTCGGTCTGTGGCGAGCCCGCGAGCCGGAACCAGCGGCTGGTCGACGGCGAGCCCGCCCGCCGCGAGGACCCCACGATCATGGTCGGGGCCGAGGAGTCCTACGAGGCGCGATGTCGCAACTGTCATGTCCTGCGTGGCGACTAGTCGGGACGTGACACAGTGGGTGGCCGATCCGAAGGGCGGGCGCGATCGCGGGCCACGGGCGGTCGCCCGCGCGTGGGTCGAAGTGATGGTCCGTCCCCGTCGGTTCTACCGGGCGGGGGTCGCCCCGGGCGATCAGGCGCCCGGCTTGTTGTTCGCCGTGGGCGTGGTCTCGCTTGCCTCCCTGCTGCGGCTCGCGCTCTCGGGCGAGACGGTCGTCGGCGCGCCCTATCCCACGTTCGGCGACCAGCGGCTCCTCTCGGTCGCGCTGGTGTTCTCGGTGATCGTCGCGCTGGTCGCTCCCCTGGTCCTCCACCTCGTTGCGGCGCTCCAGACGCTCCTGTTGCTCCCGTTCGCCCCCGACCGGGCGGGCGTCAGCGAGACCGTCCAGGTGATCGGCTACGCCACCGCGCCCTGCGTGTTCGTCGGCGTGCCGGTACCGACGGTGCAGGCGTTGGCGGCCGGCTACGGGGCGGCCCTGTTCGTCATTGGGGCGAGCGTGGTCCACTCGGTCTCGCTCCCGCGCGCGGCGGCGCTCTGTGCGCTGCCGGCGGCGGCGACCTTCGGGATCGGGTTCGGCGGGTTCGAGGCGGTAGAGACGCTGTTCTCGGGCGGCGTCTGAGGACCCGGCCAGCGCCGGGGCGAGCGACGTTTCGACAACCGTTTTAGTGCGGGACCACTCTGGCCTCGTAAATGGGTCAATGTATCATCTGCGGCACCTCGGTCGACGGGGTCGTCTGCCGTTCGCACCAGGAGGACGTCGCGTTCCGATTCACGGGGAACCGCCCGGAGCAGCTCACCAACGGCCGTTTCTACGAGGGTAGCGTCGACGGGTTCGCCGACTTCGGCGTCTTCGTCGACATCGGCGACTCGGTCACCGGCCTGCTGCACCGAAGCGAGCTCGACCGCCGCCTCGAGAGCCTCGACTGGGACGAGGGCGACACCGTCTACGTCCAGGTCACGGGCGTCCAGGACAACGGCAACGTCGATCTCGCGTGGTCGATCCGCCAGTCCCCGCGGGAGTTCCGCGGCGAAGTGATCGACAGCCCCGAGGGGGATCACCTTCCGGATGACGAGGGAAACGGGAGCGGGGCGACCGAACCGGAGCCTGAGGAGGCGCCCCCCACCGAGGTCGACGACGAGCCGGCGGCCGAGCCCGGCGACGAACCGGAGGCCGAAGCCGACGTAGAAGCCGGTGGCGAGCCGGAAGGCGAAGTCGAAACGGATGACGAGGCCACGGTCGAAGCCGACGACGAACCAACCGCCGAACCGGAATCCGAGTCCGACGGCGAACCGGCCGACGCTTCGGCCAACGGCGGGACGGATTCGGTCGGCTCCGCCTCGACGACCGCCGAGCCGATCGAGACGGGTCCTCCCGAGCGGGTGACCGTCGAGGGGCTCGAGGAGTCGATCGGCGAGCGGATCCGCATCGAGGGGCGGGTCGTCGACGTCCGGCAGACGGGCGGCCCGACCATCTTCGAGGTCCGCGACGAGACCGGCGTCGCCGAGTGCGCGGCGTTCAAGGAGGCCGGCGTCCGGGCCTACCCCGAGGTCGAGAGCGGCGACCTGATCCGTCTCACGGGGGAAGTCGAACGCCGCCGTGGCGGGGTCCAGGTCGAGACCGAGTCGCTCAAGCCCCTGGTCGAGGCCGACGCCGAGGCAGTCGTCCAGCGCCTCGACGACGCGCTGGACGCCGAGGCCCAGCCCGACGGGATCGAGGTCCTCGCCGAGGACCCGACGGTGGCTGACCACCGCGAGGAGATCGCCGACGCTGCCGGCGCGATCCGGCGGGCCGTCATCGAGTCCCGGCCGATCGTGCTGCGCCACAGCGCCACCGCCGACGGCTACGTCGCCGGCGCGGCGATCGAGCGGGCCGTCCTACCGCTGGTCCGCGAGCAACACGACCGCGACGACGCGGTGTATCACTACTTCGACCGCCAGCCCCTCGAGGACGAGGACTACGACATGGGCGCCGCAACCAGCGACGTCACCCGAATGCTCGACAACCGCGAGCGCCACGACGAGAAGCTCCCGCTCGTGGTGCTGGTCGACACCGGCAGCACCGCCGAGTCCCGCGACGGGATCGAGCTGCTCGACGTCTACGACGTCGAACACCTGGTGATCGACGCCGACGCCGGCTTCGAGACGAGCGATCTCACCGAGGGCGTCGTCCCCGGGGCGGACGACGACCGGGTCACGACGACCGTGCTGGCGGCGAACGTCGCCTGCGGCGTCGGCGACGTCCGTGAGGAGATCGCCCACCTGCCCGCGGTGAGCTACTGGGAGGAGGCCCCCGAGGCGTACGCCGAGCTCGCGAGCGAGGCGGGCTACGACGCCGACACCGCCCGCGAGCTGCGCGAGGCCGTCGCCCTGGAGGCGTACTACCAGTCCTACGAGGACAAACGCGAGCTCATCGCCGATCTGCTCTTTGCCGGCGACGACGACGTCCGCAGCCTCGCTTCGCACGTCAGCGAGCAGTTCCGCGCGAAGCTCGACGAGGAGCTCGAGACGGTGCGCCCGCACCTCGAGACCCACGAGCTCGAGGGGATCACCGTCGCGACCCTCGATACGGATGCCTTCACCCACCGCTTCGACTTCCCGCCGACCGAGCTGCTGCTCGACGCGCTGTTCCGCGACCTGCATGGGGAGGCCGACCGGCTGGCCGTCGTCGGGCTCGACGAGGCCGACCTCCAGGTCCGAAGCACCGAGACGATCGACGTCCGCGAGCTGGGCGAGCGGGTCGCCGAGCGCGTCCCCGAGGGCGGCGTGCTCACCGCCGGGGTCCGCCGCGGCCGGCTGTCCTTCCTGATCGGCGAGCGCGAGTCCGTTCGCGAGGCGACCGTCGAGGAGGCCGCCGCGCTGGCCGCCGACGCGTAGGCCGACATCCTTATTCCGTCCAACCGCCGACGTTCCGACGATCGAATGAGTACCGACGTCGAGCCCACGGAGTCCGAGGCCTTCGAGCGTGTCTGCGAGGAACTGATCTCCCGCGTGCTCTCGGGCGAGCTCGAGCGCGAGGACGTCGAGTCCGCGAAGCTGGAGGTCTGTTCGGAGTTCTCCGCGCCGAAGGTGCCGACCAACGGCGAGATCCTCGCGCAGGCGCCCGACGACCGCCGCGAGGAGGCCGAGGCCGTCCTTCGCAGGAAGCCCGTCCGCACCGCCTCGGGCGTCTCGCCCGTGGCGATCATGACCTCGCCGCACATGTGCCCCCACGGGAAGTGTCTCTACTGTCCCGGCGGGCCCGCGAGCGAGTTCGACAGCTCCCAGAGCTACACGGGCCACGAGCCCGCCGCCGCGCGCGGCCAGCAGAACGACTACGACCCCTACGGGCAGGTCACCCTCCGGCTCGCCCAGCTCAGAGAGATCGGCCACCCCGTCGACAAGGTCGAGCTGATCCTGATGGGCGGGACGATGACCGCCCGGAGCCACGACTACCAGGAGCACTTCGTCAAGCGGGCGCTGGAGGCGATGAACGACTTCGATCCAGAGGATCCGCCGGAACCCGTCGAGGGCGAGAGCTTCGCCCAGAGCGAGGAGGAGTACGAATTTTCGTACTTGGAGGACGTGATCGCCGAGAACGAGACGAACGACGTGCGGAACATCGGCACCACCTTCGAGACCAAGCCCGACTGGTGCGATCCCGAGCAGATCGACCGGATGCTCCGGCTGGGCGGGACGAAGGTCGAGGTCGGCGTCCAGACGACCTACGAACGCATTAATAGAGAAATGCACCGCGGGCACGGCGCGGGGGCGAGCATCGACGCCAACCGGCGGCTGCGCGACGCGGCGTTCAAGGTCGGCTTCCACATGATGCCGGGCCAGCCCGGCATGAGCCTCGACATGTGCGAGGAGGACTTCCGCCAGCTGTTCGAGGACTCGAACTGGCGGCCCGACTACCTCAAGATCTACCCGAACATCGTCGTCCGGGGCACCCGAACGTACGACCAGTGGCGCCGCGGGGAGTTCGAGCCGCTGACCAACGAGCAGGCCACCGAGCTAGTCGCGAAGGTCAAGTCGATGCTCCCGAAGTACGTCCGTCTCCAACGGGTCCAGCGGGACATCCCCGCGGATTTCATCGACGCGGGCGTCTGGAAGTCGAACCTCCGCCAGCTCGCGCGACAGCGCATGGAGGAACACGGCTGGAGCTGTGACTGCATCCGTTGTCGCGAGGTCGGGATGAACGACACCGAGCCCGAATCCGTCGAGCTCGACGTGATGAGCTACGAGGCCGCCGGCGGGACGGAGAAGTTCATCAGCTTCGAGGACCCCGACAACGACCTCCTGATCGGGTTCTGCCGGCTGCGGTTCCCCAAGGACCCGGTTCGCCGCGAGCTCGAGAACGCCGCGCTGATCCGCGAGCTCCACGTCTACGGCAACGAGCTCGGCATGGGGATCGCGAGCGACGCCGACTGGCAGCACAAGGGCTACGGCCGCCGACTGATGGAAACTGCCGAAGACCTCGCCGCCGATGCCGGCTTCGGGAAGGTCAGCGTCATCTCAGGGATCGGCGCCCGCGAGTACTACCGGAACAAGCTCGGCTACCGCCAGGACGGCCCGTACGTCTCGAAGCAGCTCTGAGTGGTTTCGATACTCCCTGGTGTCCGACCGAACCAACGTTCCGTACCACGGGTTTTTGGTGCAGGTTTTTACGAGCGTAGCGAGGAAAAAGTGCGACTGGCCCGTACGTACCGAATCATCTCGGAGGTTGCGAGTTCCGGGCGCGTGCTTTTGAGTCCGTAACCGCTACGTGCAAGTATATGATCAGCCGACGACGAACGCTCGAACTGACCGGAGCGGCGCTGGGAATCGCGCTCGCGGGCTGTACCGACGAGGGCGAGGACGAGGAGCCCGGAACGGGCGAGGGAACCGAGAGCGGGGACGAGCCCGACGAGCAGGACTACGTCCCGGAGGACTCCGACGGCAACGGGGGCGGAACCGGTGGCGGCACGCACGACGACGGCGAGGGCCCCGATGACGAGGCCGAAGGGGAGCCCGGCGCCACGGAAGGCGACGCCGACGAGGAAGACGAGCAGGACCCCCACGACCAGTTCGAGGACGGGGACGAACAGCCCGACGAGGAAACCGGGGAGGGCGAGGACAACGAGGACGACGGGGAAGAGACCGACGGCTGAAGGCCCGAAGGAACAAATTTCAGATATTTTAACGTGCAATTAGTTAAGCTCCCGGAGAGCGAGTAGTAGATACTGAACTCTCACTCCGTGAGCGGTCAGTGGGGAAACCATGACGAAAACGACGACGATCGATAGTGGGTATTGCGATCCGAACGGCGGTGACTGGCGGTGATCTCGGAGGCGGTCGGCTATCTGAAGGGGAGCGACGACGCGGTCACCACGGTGATCCTCGGCGCGGTCATGACGCTCTTTGCGTTCCTGATCGTGCCGTTGTTCGCCGCGATGGGCTACATGGTCCGCGTACTGGATCGCACGGCCCGGGGCGACGGCGAGCCGCCGGTCTTCGAGGACTGGGGCGAGCTGATCGTCGACGGTGCGAAGGCCACGGCCATCGCCTTCGTCTACGCGCTGATCCCGACGGCCGTCCTAGTCGCGTTCGTCGTGAGCGGCGGGCTGCTGGGTGCGAGCGGTAGCGACCTGCTGGGTACCATCGGCGGGATCGGGATCTTCGTCGGGTTCGTGGTCTGGCTCGCGCTGACCCTGGCCGTCGCCTACGCCGTGCCCGCGGCGCTCGCGAACTTCGCGGAGACCCGCCGTCTGGGCGCGGGCTTCGACTGGGCGACCATGCGCCGTGCGCTGGCCGACAGGGCCTACGCCACCGGCTGGCTGACCGCCTTCGTCATCGTCGTCGCCGGCGGGGTCGTCGGCGGGCTGCTCAACGCGGTGCCCGTCATCGGGTTCATCGCGAGTGCCTTCGTGGGCTTCTACACCGCCGTGGCGGCGTACTACGTGATCGGCCACACCTGGGGCGAGCTCCGGCACACCCCCGTCACGGAACGGCCCGTCGTCGACGGCCAGCCCGGTATCTGACCGGCGACGCGATCTGAACTGCCTTTTTGTACGTCCCTCGCCTACCGATAGCCATGACAGAGGACACCCTCTTCGAGTTCGAGTCCGAGCGCGAGCGCGGCGAGATCGCGGCCTACCTCCGGGCGCTCGCCGGCGAGCTGGACGGCGACGGCCCCGTGACGTTCCGCGACGGCGAGTACGCCGTCGAGGTGACGCCGCCCGAGCGCGCGGAGTTCGACGTCGAGGTCGAACGCGACGGGGAGGATGACGGCGGCGAGCTGGAGATCGAGCTGGAGATCGAGTGGTCCGAGGTCGAGGGGGCGGACGCAGAGCGGATCGAGGAAGCCCCGGAACCCGACGTGGGGATCCAGTTCGCGCCCGGTTCGAAGGAGGTCCCCGAGCCGAGCCAGGGCCGCTTCGAGGTCTACCGGGACCGGGCCGACGAGTGGCGCTGGCGGCTCGTCCACCGCAACGGCAACATCATCGCCGACGGCGGGGAGGGGTATTCGAGCAAGCAGAGCGCGATCAAAGGACTGCGGAGCGTTCAGCACAACGCCCCCGGCGCGCGGGTCGAGGAGCTCGAATGAGCGGGCTCGCCGGCTCGGACTCGGACCCAGGCCCGAAGGGTTTTGACACCTACCGACGGAGTGAGGACATGAGCGCGGACAGCCCGAGGGAACGGCTCGAGGAGAACGCCGTCGGCGTGGCGTCGCTGCTCGTTACCGGCCTCGGACTCCTGGCACTGTTCGCCGGGGCGAGCTGGTTCTGGCTCGTCTTCCTCCTCGGCTTCATGGTCGTCGTTCCGCTGGTCGCCTTGCTGTTCGGCGACGAGGAGGAACGCGCGGAGTGGTGGGACGACTGGTGGGGCGACGAATCCGACTGGGAGGAGTGGTTCGGGACGAAGGAGGACTGGCTCGGGTCCTCCTCCGACGAACCCGAAGCTGAGCCCGAAGCCGCTCGGGAGCCCTCGAACCGCGACGCCCTCGCTACCCTCCGCTATCGCTACGCGCAGGGCGACCTCACCGACGAGCAGTTCGAGCGCAAGCTCGAGCGGCTGCTCGAAACCGAGACCATGGAGGACCTCGAGGACCGCGAACGAGCGCGCGAACGGCTCTACGAGCGATAGCCACAGCCCGATTTCTTTTGTCTCGATCCTACATAATGAAGCGGTGATAGTACATAGTATTACGCCTAACCACCCGGCTCTACCGCCTCACGAATCATTAACTATCTTTGTGGTGATTTCGGATCGTGGCGACGGGCCACGGATACGCGATGGAAGGAGATCACACCACGATAGACGGTTCGCGGCGACGGTTCATGCAGCTCACCGCCGGCATTGCGGGGGCAGCGGCGGTCGGCGGCTACGCCGCCGCGGACACGGAACTGGACGACGAAACGAACGAGGAGATCGACGAGCGGGTCGCGGGGATGAGCCTCGCGGAGAAGGTCGGGCAGATGACCCAGCTCGACCTCGCGCGCCTCTCGGGCGAGGACCCCTGGGACGGGGGCGAACTCAACGAGGAGCTCCTCGAAACCGCCTTCGAGGAGAACCACGTCGGGTCGATCCTCAGCGGCGGGGGCTCGACTCCGGTCGAGAACACGCCCGAGGCGTGGGCCGAGACGACCAACGAGATCCAGGAGTACGCGATCGAGGCCACCGGCGTCCCGATCATCTACGGGATCGACGCCGTCCACGGTCACAGCAACGTCGTCGACGCGACGATGTTCCCCCACGCAGCCGGCGTCGGCGCGACCTGGGAACCCGAGTATGCGGAGGAGATCGGCGATCACACCGCCGAGGTCGTACGCGCGACCGGCATCCACTGGAACTTCGGGCCGGCCGCGGACCTCGCGCGGGACCTCCGCTGGGGCCGCTACTACGAGTCCTTCAGCGAGGACCCGGTCCACACCTCGATCATGACCGCCGCCGAGACCCGCGGGCTCCAGGGCGAGGACGGGCCCGACGGCGACTCGATCGCGGCGACGGTCAAACACTTCACGGGCTACTCCGAGCCCTTCGGCGGGCTCGATCGCAACCCGGCACACATCCCCCAGCGGCGGCTCCGCACCCAGCACCTCCCGCCGTTCCAGGCCGGCCTCGACGCCGGCGCGGCGACGGTGATGATGAACAGCGGCTCGCTCAACGGCGTGCCCGCCCACGCTTCGGAGTACCTGATCCAGGAGCTCTTGCGCGAGGAGATGGGCTTCGACGGCGTGATCGTCTCGGACTGGGAGGACATCCACCGGCTGCGCTCGATCCACGAGGTCGGCGAGTCGATCAAGGACGCCGTCCGGCTGGTCATCGGCGCGGGCGTCGACATGTACATGGTCCCCTACGAGATCGACGACTTCGTGCCGAACCTCATCGAGCTCGTCGAGGAGGGCGAGATCCCCGAGGAGCGCATCGACGCCTCGGTTCGCCGGATCCTGAAGCTGAAACACCGCCTCGACCTCTTCGACGACCCCTACGTCGACCCCGGGGTGGCCGAGGAGGCGGTCGTCGGCGCGGACCGCGACCTCGCACACGAGTCGGCCGCCAAGTCGATGACGCTGCTCGAGAACGACGGCACGCTGCCGCTGTCGGGCGAGGAGTCGCTGCTGGTCACCGGGCCGGCCGCGACCGACGTCGCGATCCAGATGGGCGGCTGGACCGTCGAGTGGCAGGGCCTCGACGACGCGGAGGAGGAGCCACCGGCAGTGACCGTTCTCGAGGGCCTCGAGGACGCGGCCGGCGACGTGACCCACGTCCCGTGGGACCGCGAGGAGCCTGGCGACGAGGACGAGCTCGAGTCGGCCGCCGAAGGCGCCGACGTCGCGGTGGTCTGTGTCGGCGAGGGCTCCTACGCCGAGGGGCCCGGCGACGACCAGTCGCCGAGCCTCGCCGATGCGCAGGCCGACCTGATCGAGCAGGTCGCTGGGACCGACACCCCCGTGGTCTGCGTGATGCTCTCGGGGCGGCCGCTGACCCTGGAGGGCGTCCACGAGCACATCGACGCGTTCGTCATGGGCTACCTGCCGGGCACCGAGGCCGGCACCGCGGTCGCGGACGTCCTGCTGGGCGAGGAGAACCCCGGCGGGCGCCTGCCCTTCACCTGGCCGCGCCACGTCGGCCAGGCGCCGATCTACTACAACCACTACCCCGGCGAGGGCGAGTTCGACCCGCTCTACGAGTTCGGCGACGGCGAGAGCTACACCGACTTCGAGTACGAGATCGCCTCGGTCGACCCGGGGACGGTGAGCGATCCCTCGCCCGACTCGACGGTCGAGCTCACCGTCGAGGTCGACAACACGGGCGAGCACGACGGCGACGACGTCGTGCTGGTCTTCGGGGACCGGGAGTTCACCAGCGGGCCGCTGATGCTGCCCGACCGCCAGCTGCTCGCGTTCGAGCGGTGTCACGTCGAGAGCGGCGGCTCGACGACCCTGACCCTCGAGGTACCGCTCGGCCCGCTCGCGCTCGTCTCGGGTGACGTCCCCGACGACGGCGAGCGCTACGTCGAGTCCGGCGAGTACCGGCTGTTCGTCGGCGAAGAGACGACGGAGTTGCACGTCGAGTAGGGCCGAACGACAACGCCTTTTTCGCGGGGCCTGCGAGTAGCGTCATGGACCAGAAACGGGAGCTGACCAGCATCGATCTCGCGGCGCTGGTCGGCGAGCTGAACGAGTACGAGGGCGCGAAGGTCGACAAGGCCTACCTCTACGGCGACGACTTCCTGCGCCTGAAGCTGCGCGATTTCGACCGCGGACGGGTCGAGCTGCTGATCGAGGTCGGTGAGGACAAGCGGGCCCACGTCGCGACCCCCGAGCACGTCCCCGACGCGCCGGGCCGACCGCCCGATTTCGCGAAGATGCTTCGCAACCGGCTGTCGGGCGCGGACTTCGCCGGCGTCTCCCAGTACGAGTTCGACCGCATCCTCAGCTTCGAGTTCGAACGCGAGGATCAGAACACCACGATCATCGTCGAGCTGTTCGGCGAGGGCAACATCGCCGCCTGTGACGAGACGCGCCACGTGATCGACTCGCTGGAAACGGTGCGATTGAAGTCCCGGACCGTCGCGCCCGGCTCGCGCTATCAGTTCCCCGACTCGCGGGTCAATCCTCTCGAAGTGGACGAGGAGCAGTTCGTCGCCCTGATGCGCGACTCGGACACCGACCTCGTGCGGTCGCTCGCGACCCAGCTCAACCTCGGCGGGCTCTACGCCGAGGAGGTCTGTTCCCGGACGGGCGTCGAGAAGACCGTCGCCATCGAGGACGCCGACGACGACCAGCTCGAGCGGCTCTACGACGCCCTCTCGCGGCTCGCGAGCGAGGTGAAGGGAAAGCAGTTCGACCCGCGGATCTACCGGAACGACGACGGCGACCTCGTCGACGTGACGCCCATCGCGCTGGAGGAACACTCGGGCCTCGAAAGCGACTCCTACGAGCGGTTCAACGAGGCGCTCGACGACTACTTCTTCGAGCTCGATACGACAGAGGACGAGGAGACCGACACCAGTCCCGACTTCGAGGAGGAGATCGCGCGCAAGGGCCGGATCATCGACCAGCAGGAGGGCGCGATCGAGGGGTTCGAACGGCAGGCCGAAGAGGAGCGCGAGCGCGCCGAACTCGTCTACGCCAACTACGGGCTAGTCGACGAGGTGCTGACGACGGTCCGGAACGCCCTCGAGGAGGGTCGGAGCTGGGACGAGGTCGAGGAGACCTTCGAGGCCGGCAAGGAACAGGGGATCGACGCCGCGGAGCGCGTAACGGGGTTCGACCCCGAGAACGGCATGGTGACGGTCGAGCTCGACGACACGTCCGTCGCGCTCGACGTCCAGTCGGGCGTCGAGAAGAACGCCGACCGCCTCTACACCGAGGCAAAGCGCGTCGAGGAGAAGAAGGCCGGCGCCGAGGAGGCGATCGCCGAGACCCGCGAGGAGCTCGAGGCGCTTCGCAAGCGAAAGCGCCAGTGGGAGGAGGGCGACGTCGAGGAGGAGGAGAGCGACGACGAGCCAGAGGAGATCGACTGGCTCTCGCGGGCGTCGATCCCCGTTCGCAAGAGCGAGGAGTGGTACGAGAACTTCCGCTGGTTCCACACGAGCGACGGCTACCTCGTGATCGGCGGGCGGAACGCCGACGAGAACGAGGCACTGGTGAAGAAGTACCTCGACCGGGGCGATCGCTTCTTCCATACCCAGGCCCACGGCGGTCCCGTCACGGTGCTGAAGGCGACGGGACCGAGCGAGCCCGCGAAGGAGGTCGACTTCCCCGAGTCGTCGATCCACGAGGCCGCGCAGTTCGCGGTGTCGTACTCGTCGGTCTGGAAGGAGGGCCGCTTCGCCGACGACGCCTACTCCGTCGACCCGGATCAGGTCTCGAAGACGCCCGAGAGCGGCGAGTACATCGAGAAGGGCGGGTTCGTGATCCGTGGTGACCGGACCTACCACCGGGACACCGAGGTCGGCGTCGCCGTCGGCATCGTCTGCGAGCCGACCACGCGCGTGATCGGCGGGCCGCCCTCGGCGATCGTCCCGCGGGCGGAGACGGCGATCGAGGTCGAGCCCGGCCGCTATGCCCAGAACGACATGGCGAAGATGCTCTACCGGGAGTTCCGCGAGCGCTTCGCCGACACCGCGTTCGTCCGGAAGGTCGCGAGCCCCGACCTGATCCAGGAGTTCCTGCCGCCCGGCGGCAGCCGGATGGCCGACGAATGATGGCCGTGAACACTGATCCCGTCGACACCGCCCGACGATGTTAGGCGACGCGATCGAGTACCCCGCCCGGGGCGAGGACGCGCTGACGACGGTGCTCGTCGGCGGACTGTTGCCGGTGCTCGCGACCCTGATCGGACTCGTCGGGCTCGCGCTCTCGGTGCTCCTGGTCGGCTTCGCGATCCTCCCGCTGGCGCTGGTGCCGGGGCTCGCGCTGTTCGGCTACTACGTCGCCGTCCTTCGGAGCACGGTCGCGGGCGATCCCGATCCGCCGCGGTTCCGAAACTGGAAACGCCTGCTCGTCGACGGCCTGCGGTTCGTCGCCGTCAGCGTCGTTTATGCGGTCCCGTTCGTCCTTCTGGTGGGGACGTTCGTCGCGGTGGTGGCCGCGAGCGAGGCGGCCGTCGGCGACCCCGCCGCGGAGACGGTCGCCGCCGTCGGCGCGGCCGTGACCGCCCTGCTCGCGGCCGGCTCGCTGCTCGCCTACGCCTACTTCCAGCCGCTCGCGCTCGCGAACCTCGCGCGCGAGGACCGGCTGGGCGCCGCCTTCGATCTCGGGACGCTCCGGACGGTCGGACTCACCAAGACCTACGCGGTCGCCTGGCTGCTCGCGGCCGTCGTCTGGCTCGTCGGCGGCGCCATCGAGGGGACGCTCTGGATCGTCCTCGTCGGCCTGTTCGTCGGCTTCTACGCCGACGTGGTCCGCTACTACCTCTACGGGCGCGGGCTGCGGCGGGCGCTCGGGATCGACTCGGACCCGGAACCGGCGACCGCCCCGGACCGGGACCCACGGGACGCCGAACCGACCCGCTCCGGCGATCCGACCGCCTCCTCCCGACCCGCGACCGAACGGCCCGCCGAGCCCATCGAACGGGGCACGATCCCGCGGATCGAGGAGCCCGCGGAGTTCGCGACCCGCACCGGGAGACGCGACCGCGAGCGGGGCTGGCCCGACTGGGAGACCGACGGATGAGAGCGCGCGATCGCCTCGCCTATCTCCGAGGGGAACACGCCGAGGAGGCCCTGCTGGTCGGCTGGATCTGCCTGCTCGCCCACACGCTTTTCCTCCCGGTGCTCGCGCTCGTCCCCGCGCTCGGCTACCTCGTCGCGACGGCACGGGCGGTGATAGGCGGGGAAGAGGCCCTGCCGCCGGTCGAGTTCCGTGCACTGTTCTCGGAGGGCCTCGCTGCGGGCGCGATCTGTCTCCTCTACGGGCTGATCCCGGCGACGATCGGCGCGGTCACCGTCTCGCTGGCGACCGAGACGGCGATCGATCCCCAGGACGGGGCGACGCTGTTCTTCCTGATCGGCTCGACGACGACGCTGTTCGTCGTTCTCGCGGGGCTGTACGCCCTCCCGATCGCGCTGTGTCGCTACGCCGTCGGCGGGATCCGCGACGCGCTCCCCTCGCGGGCGTTCCTCGCCGTCGGAACCCACGCGGCGTACTTCATCGGGTGGACGAGCGCGCTGCTCCTGCTTGCCGCCGGCGGGCTCGGGGGCGGCGTCATCGAGATCGTTCCCGTGGTCGGCCCGATCCTCGCGGCGCTGGTCTGGTGGATCACGGCGATCGTCGCTGCCCGACGGCTCGCGGCCGCCTACCGGACAGTTTGAGACGGGTTCGGGAGGACTATGGCCCGCGAGCGCCGACTCCGGGTATGCAGATCAAGGACCGCCACCGCGTCGAGGGCGGCAAGGAGCGCCTGACGCTCGTGCCCGAGCACCTCGACGACCTCTGGCATCTCACCTACGTCCTCGAACCCGGCGACCTCGTCTCGGCCGACACCACCCGCCGGATCCAGCGAAACGACGACCAGATGCGCGACACCGGCGGCGAGCGCGAGCCCATGCGCGTGACGATCGCCGTCGAGGACGTCGAGTTCCACAAGTTCGCGAACCGCCTCCGGGTCGGCGGCGAGATCACCTGGGCCTCCCGCGAGGACCAGCTCGGCCACCACCACACCCTCAACGTCGAGGAACACGACGAGATCGAGGTCGAGAAACACCTGAAGGCCGACCAGCGAGAGCGCCTGGAGGAGGCCGAGGAGTCCGCCGAGAACCCCGACGTGGCGATCGCCACCGTCGAGGAGGGCGAGGCCCACATCCACACCGTCGCGCAGTACGGCACCGAGGAACGCGCCACGTTCACGGGTCCGAGCGGCAAGGGCGAGTTCGCCCGGGCGCGCTCGGAGCTGTTCGGGAAGCTCGCCGACGCCCTCTCCCGGATGGACGTCGACGCGATCATCCTCGCCGGACCGGGCTTCACCAAGCAGGACGCCTACGACTACATCGAGGAGAACACCCGGGACGTCGCCGAGCTGATCACCATGGTCGACACCTCCGGCGTCGGCGACCGCGGGGTCCACGAGGTACTCAAACGCGGCGCGGTCGAGGACGTCCAGGCCGAGACCCGCATCGCCCGCGAGGCCGAGCTGATCGACGAGCTGACCCGCCGGATGGCCGAGGGCGCGAAGGCCGCCTACGGGATCGACGAGGTCGCGGAGGCCGCGGAGTTCGGCGCGATCGAGACGCTGCTGATCACCGACGAGCGCCTGCGCGAGGAGCGGGCGGGCTCCGGCGACTGGAGGATGGACGTCAACGACCTGATCACGACCGCCGAACAGAAGGGCGGCGACGTGGTGGTGTTCTCGAGCGAGTTCGACCCCGCCCAGCAGCTCTCGAATTTGGGCGGCGTTGCGGCGCTGCTTCGGTATCGCCTGCAGTGACACTGCCGAACGTCAGCGGATCGTCACGCTGCGGCCGTCCTCCGCGAACCGGACGTCGCCGTCGTAGACCTCGCCGATCGACTCGAGCATCCCCTCTTGGTTGCCCTCCGTGTGGGGATACAGGTGGGTGAGGTAGACCCGCCCGATCTCACGGCCCGAGAGCGCCTCTCCGAGTTCGGTCGGCGTGGGGTGGCCGTCGACCTCGACGTCGTCGGGGAACGAGCAGTCGTGGAGCAACACCGCGGAGCCCTCGGCGAAATCCGCGAGCCCCTCGAAGGCGTCGCTGTCGCCGCTGAACGTGAAGCGATCGTCGAACCGGTAGGCCAGACAGTACATCGAGTGGCGCGTCTCGTACCCCTCGACGTCGAAGCCCGCGACCTCGAACTCGTGGGGACCGACCTCGCGGATCGAGAGGTCGAGACGGTCCTGCATGTAGTCGTGAACCTCGAGCAGGCCGTCGACCAGCGACTTCGTCCCCTGCGGGCCGACGATCTCCAGATGTTCCTCGCCCGCGAGCCAGCGGGCCTTCATCAGCGGCATGAGGTCCGCGACGTGGTCGAGGTGGTGGTGGGTCAGCAGCAGCGAGGAGACGCCCTCGTAGCCGGCGTCCGTCCGTGCGAGGCCGTGGAGCGCGCCGCTGCCACAGTCGACCAACAGGGTTCGGCCGTCGTCTTCGAGCAGCAGGCCGGTCTGGAACCGCTCGCCGGTCGGCATGGCGCTGCCGGTGCCGAGGAAGGTGACTCGCATACCGAGAGGGCGAGCGCCAGCGCCGAAACCCCTTCGGTCGCCGGCTTCACTTCCGGCGCGGTAGCCGAACGCACTTGTAGCGCCGCTTCCAACAGCGGGCGATGGGTGCACGCGAGCGGCTCGCCGCTCGAGGGGTCGACGCCGACAGCGTGGGCGACGCCGACGTCCTGAAGTCGTTCTCGCCGGTCGTCCAGGAGTGGTGGATCGACCGGTTCGGCGAGTACGTCCCCGAGAACGGCGGCGTCTTCACCCCGCCACAGCGCGAGGCGATTCCCCTGGTTCGTGGGGGCGAGAACGCCCTGATCTGTGCGCCGACCGGGTCGGGCAAGACGCTCGCCTCGTTCAGCGCCGTCATCGACGACCTGATCGAGCGCGACCGCGAGGACGACCTGGAGAACTCCGTCTACTGTCTGTACGTCTCCCCGCTGAAGTCGCTCGCGAACGACATCGGCCGCAACCTCGACGTCCCCCTGAGCGAGATCACCGACCGGCTGGCCGAACGCGGCGAGGACTGCGAGGTGCGCCACGCGATCCGCCACGGCGACACGCCCGAGGGCGAGCGCCGGAAGATGCTCGAGGAGACGCCCCACATCCTCAACACCACCCCGGAAACGCTCGCGATCCTGCTCAACTCCCCGAAGTTCAAGGAGAAGCTTTCCACCGTCGAGTACGTCGTCGTCGACGAGATCCACTCGTTGGCGGCGAACAAACGGGGGACCCACCTCTCGGTGAGCCTCGAACGCGTCGAGGAGCTCGCGGAGAACTCGCCCACCAGGATCGGCTGTTCGGCGACCGTCGAACCCCTCGATACGATCGCGGAGTTCCTGGTCGGATGCGAGGACGGCTCCCCGAGGGAGTACGAGATCGTCGACACCCGCTTCGTCCGTGAGTTCGACCTCGAACTCGCCTGCCCGACCGACGATCTGATCCACACGCCGCGCGAACTCGTCCAGGACCGCTTTTACGAGCGGCTCCACGAGCTGATCGCGGACCACGAGAACACGCTCGTCTTCACCAACACCCGCTCGGGTGCCGAGCGCGTCCTCCAGAACCTCCGCGAGCGCTTCGGCTACGACGAGACGGACTCGGGCTGTCACCACGGCAGCCTCTCGACGGAGGCCCGCCAGTCGGTCGAGGAGGGGCTGAAGGCCGGCGAGCTCGACGTGGTGACGACCTCCACCAGCCTGGAGCTCGGGATCGACATGCCCCACGTCGACCTCGTGGTGCAGGTCGGCTCGCCCAAGTCCGTCGCCTCGCTGCTCCAGCGCGTGGGGCGGGCGGGCCATCGGCTCGGCCAGACGGTCACGGGCCGGGTGATCGCGCTGGATCGCGACGAGCTGATCGAGTGTGCGGTGATGCTCGAGAAGGCGCGGTCGGGGTTCGTCGACCGGGTGTTCGTCCCCGAGGGCGCGATGGACGTCGCCGCCCAGCACGTCTACGGCATGGCGATCAACGGGGTACGACCCGAGCGCGAGCTCCGCGCGACCCTCGAACGCGCCTACCCGTATCGGGAGTTCTCCGACCGCGAGTGGGAGTCGCTGATGGCCTACCTCACCGCCGACTACGAGGGGATGGAGGAGAAGAACGTCTACGCGAAGGTCTGGCGCGACACGAACGACCCGCCCGACGGCGAGCACCACTACGAGGCGTACCCCGTGGGCGAGCACCTGATCGGGAAACGTGGCCGGCTCGCCCGCGTGATCTACATGACCAACATCGGGACGATCCCCGATTCCTTCACCTGCAGCGTCTACACCCGCGGCGAGAACGAACGCGTCGGCGACCTCGACGAGAACTACCTCGACACGCTCGACCCGGGCGACGTGTTCGTCATCGGCGGCCGACAGTTCGAGTTCCGCTATCGGAGAGGATCGAAGGTCTACGTCGACCATACGAGCGCGCGGCCGACGGTACCGACGTGGTTCTCCGAGCGCCTGCCGCTCTCCTACGATCTCGGTCGGGAGATCCTCGCGTTCAAGCGCGACCTGCTCGCGCGCTACGAGTCAGGGGGCCCGGCCCGGGTGCGAAACTGGCTGCGGGGGTTCCCGATCGACGACGACAGCGTCCGCGCGCTGGCGCGGATGTTCGACGAGCAGCTCCGCTACGCGGGACCCGAGAGCGTCAGCACCGACGCCCGGCTCGCCATCGAGGAGGAGCGCGACCGAACCGAGTACAAACGGCGCTACTACGTCCGTTCGAACTACGGTCGACGGTTCAACGAGGGGTTCTCGCGGCTGCTCGCCTACCGCTGTGCCCAGGAGGCCGACGCCAACGTCACCGTCGCGGTCGCGGACAACGGCTTCACGCTCGCGATGCCGCTCAACCGAAAAGTCGACCTCCGGGGGCTCATCGAGGGGACCGACCCCGACGAGGTCCGCGATGTCCTCCGGGCGGCCCTCGAGGGGACGGACCTCCTCCAGCGGTATTTCCGGATCAACGCCACCCGGTCGCTGATGATCCTGAAACGCTACAAGGGATACGAGAAGAGCGCGAGCGAACAGCAGGTCTCGAGCGAGATGCTGCTGGGGTTCGCGGGCGAGTTGGAGGACTTTGCGGTCCTCGAGGAGACCTACCGCGAGATACTGGAGGACAAACTGGCCGTTGGGGCGGTCGCGGACGTCCTCCGCGGGATCCGTTCGGGGGAGATCGAGCTCGCGATCGACCGGGTCGACTCGCCCTCGCCGCTCTCCTTCGGGCTGGCGACGCTGTCGGCCAGCGACGTCGTGCTCGCCGAGGACGAGAGCGCGGTACTGAAGGAGTTCCACGAGCGCGTCCTCGAGGAGATCGGCGAGGACGGGCGGGCCGGTGGCGCGTTACCGGTCGAGGACTAGACGGCCGCGGAGGACGAGAGCTCGGACCCGCCGAGCTTGCGATAGCCGCCTCCGAGGATCGCGCCGTAGACCAGATGGGCGATCAGCGTCACGATCAAGTAGATCACCAGGCCCATGCCGTCCTCGATGAAGGCGGGGGCCAGCGCCCCGGTCACGCCGCCGGCGAACCCGGGGGCGAACCCGACCCAGAGGATCGCGGCGAGCGCCATCCCCCGTGTCGGTCCCGTCCCGGGGAGGAACTGCCCGAGTGAGATGTAAAGCATCGGCCACATCAGTGTTCCGCCCGCGAAGAAGAGGATGAGCCCGGGCACCGGGCTCTCGGAGCCGAACAGGGTTGACAGGGTCTCGAAGACGTGAAGTCCGAATCCGACGGTCATCTCGGTCAGTCCCAAGACGAGAACGATTACGATCGTTCCTGCCGTTCCGGCACCGATGGCGCTGATCGTGTCGTCCATATCGAATGAAGGGTCGGCGAATCCAAAACGCTACTGCCTGCTAGCCCAGTCGACCATCCGGCCGTAGAGCGGGTCAGCCGTGAGCGCGGTGTGCGTCCCCACGAGCACCAGCGACTTCTTCGCCCGCGTGAGCGCGACGTTCAGCCGGCGGTAGTCGTCGAAGATCGGCCCCTCGAGGTCGGCGGGTGTAGTGGCGACGAAGGAGACGAGGATCACCTCCTTGCTCGAGCCCTGAAACCGATCGACAGTGTCGACCGCGACCCTCTCGCGCACTCGTTGGGAGATCGTCGCGACCTGGGCGCGAAACGGCGCGATGACGCCGACGTCCTCGGGATCGACCCCCGCATCGACGAACTGTTCGACCAGACCGGCGATCCGTGTGGCCTCCTCGTCGTCGGTGTGGACCCCCTCATCGCCCGCACAGTCGACGAACGCGACCGGATTCCGAAGTTCTTCGGACAACGTGTCGGTGGAGACACCTTCGAGGCCCCCGATCCGCTGGGCGGCGACGGCTCCCGTGGCGGGCCTGAGCTTCCCGTCGTAGAACTCCCCCGAGGAGAACGCCTGGATGCGCTGGGCCATCCGGTACTGGCGTTCGAGCATGACGCCCGCCTCGGGATGTTCATCGATCAGGCGCTCGAACAGCGAGCGCGAGAGGTCCGCGGCGTCCTCGCTCCCGTCGCCTTCGTCCTCGCTTCCCTCGCCCTCGGACCGGACCACCGGCGGGAGCTGGTGGTGGTCGCCTACCAGCACGAACCGATCCGCCCGGTTGATCGCCGCGAGCGTCGCGGGCTCCGTCAGTTGGGAAGCCTCGTCGACCAGCGCCACGTCGAAGGACTGCTCGCGCATGACCCGCGAGCCACAGCTGGAGGTCGTCGAGGCGACCACGGGGGCTTCCCGGAGGGTCCCCGCGAGCTCGGCGGGGTCGCCGCGGCCGTCAAGCCGGTAGGGCTGCATGTCCTCGCGCACGCCGTGTTCGGTGCCGACGCGGACGAAGTCGGTGAAGCCCTGATCGGAGAGGGCCTCTAGAGCGTTGTCGACCGCGCGGTTCGTGAACGCGGAGAGGAGGACGCGCTCGCCGCGCTCGACCAGTGCACGGATCGTCCGGGCGATGGTGTAGGTCTTGCCCGTCCCGGGCGGCCCGTGGATCAGCGCGAAGTCCTCGGCCGCGACGGCCCGCGAGACCGCCCCGTTCTGGGCGGCGTTGTTCGGGATGAACTCCCCGTCGACCGTCCCGAACTCGGGGGTCGCGTCGCCGAACAGCAGCTCCTTGCGGCGCTTCTCGCCCTTCAACAGCGCGTCGTGCAGCGCCGTGAGCATCCCGTCGGCGCTCATGTCGGAGGGATAGACGTCGAGCCGGCGCAGCTCGACGGGCTCGTCGGTCGATACGACGATTTCGCTTCCCAGTCGTTCGACCCGCGCGAGTTCGGCGTGGCCGTTCACCGGATCGCCGTCGCTCGCCAGCGCCACGTCGCCCTCGCGGATCTTCGAGACCGCGCCGTCGTACCGGGCGCGAAGCTCCCAGCGCCCCTCCTCGCGGGGTTCCTGACCCGCGGGTTCGAGGCCGATCAGCGCCCGGTCGTCGTCGGCGCGCTCCTCCGGCGTCTGCTCCCAGAGCTTCGCGTACTCGCGGTGGGCCGCCCGGCGCTCGCGTTCGATCGCCTCGTAGGTGCGGTCGAAGTACGCCCGCTCGCGCTCGGGGATCGCGCTGCCAATGGCCCCGGCCTTCGACTCCTGATCCAATCGGCCCGAGACCACCATACAGGTGTCGCGCTCGAAGCAGTACTCGCATTTGGCGTTCGACTCGTAGCCCGTGGGCACCCCCGAGTCGAACTCCATCGCCGCGATCTCGTTTCTGGTGCGCACGACGAACTCCAGCAGGCCCGAGCCGATCGAGAACTCCTTGGCCGGCGAGAGGTCACCCGTCTCCTCGTTGCGGTCGAGGGCGGTGTTCTTCGTATACAGGAGGGTCCCGGTGTCGGGCGCGCCGCCGTCGGTCGCCGCCGTCTCGTCGCCGACGCCGCCCTGCTCCTCGAGCAGGAGCGCGTAGCAGGCCGCCTGGATCTTGTCCTGAAAGCGCGGCTCCCGATTGGTGTTCTTCCCCGTTTTGAGCTCGACGGGCATCCCCCGGCGAAGGGCGTCGGCCCGGCCCTTGATCCCGAAGCGCTCGCTGATCAGCGTGTACTCCGAGCGCCAGGAGTCGTCCTCCGAGAGGGTGCCCTGTGAGAGCCAACCGTCGATCGCACGCGCGTTCTGGCGGACCTCCTCCCGTACTGCCTCGGGATCCCGGTCCAACAGCCCGAGTTCCAGCCCGGCCTCCTCGACCCGGTCGTCGATCGCCGCCTCGAACTCGGCCCCTCGGAGGAGGTCGCCGAAGACCTCGTGGACGATCGTCCCCTTCACCACGGGGTAGTTCAGCGGGACCCCCGAGAGCTTGTTGAGGTAGTACATCCGGGGACACTGCACCCACGAACGGACGTCGGTGACGTTCACCAGGAACCCTGGTTCGACGATCACGTACGAGTCGCCGCCGGTCGCATAGCCCGTCTCGCCCTGCCATTCGGTCTCCTCGGCGTCGGTGACGACCAGCTCCATGCCCGCCTGGAGGTAGTCGGCGGTCTCGGCCCACTTGCCCCAGAGGGTGACGGAGACCTCGCCGTCGGCGGTCCGCACCAGCGGCTCGGCGAGTTCGCGCTCGCCGTAGCGGGTGCTGACCGTTCTGGTCTCGCCGGGGTCGAGGACCGTTCCGCGCAGCTGCACGGTCGAACCAGGCCTGCGCGGCGAAAAACGCTGTCGGTTACTCGACCAGCGGGACGTATGCGTCCATGCCGGCGGCCAGCCCCGAGGAGAGCGGCAGCGGCGACCAGGACAGTTCGTACACCAATCCGTCGTCCTCGCCGCCGCCGGTCACCTCGTGGTCCCACCCGTCGCGGGACTCCTCGACGGGGAAGTGAAAGAAGTGGCGGGCGACGCGCTTGCCGTCGTCGCGCCGGTAGCGGTCCGACGCGACGTGGTAGACGGGCCGGTCGTGTTCGAGCCCGGCCTCCTCGCGGAGCTCGCGCCTGACCGCCCGGCAGGGAGCCTCCCCGTCGTCGATCCCCCCCTTGGGGACCTGGATGCCGGCGTCGGGGTCGGCCCGCTCGCGAAAGACCAGCAGCTCCCGTCCGTCGCCGTTTGCCCTCGTCACATAGGCGTAGGCCTTCTGGCTGTAGGTCGCTCCCGGACCGTACATACCTTCCCTCTACTCGGGGCCGGATATAAACTGTTTCGGGGGTGTCACGAACTGTCACGGCCGACCGATACGTACTTTCGCGCCGCCCGGCAAGGGCGGGTATGCGGATCCGCGAGTGGCAGGACATCCTGCGCGACGTGACCGAATCGGGGGCCGACCCCGAGGGCTGGCGGGCCATCGCCGGCGACCGGTCGGGAGGGCTGGGCGAGGACCTCTATCTGGGCCACCCGAACGCCGGCGTCTACCAGCTCAAGACCTACGCGAAGAACCCCTTCGCGGTGCGGGGCGTCGGGGCGCGCGTTGCCCGCCGGCTCGACGACGAGATCGGGAGCTACCTCCCGGAGGAGGACGAGGGCCGCTTCGCGGTCCGGTCGGCGCCCGAGGGCGAGGACGCGGCCAAGGAGCGGGCCAAACGGCTGGAGGAGACGATCAAGGCCCACGCGGACGCCCCGACGACGCCCGACGCGCTGTTCGAGGACGTGATGGACGCCGTCGAGAGCCCCGCGTTCGGCCCGATGGAGTACGACTCCTACGGGCGGCCCGAGAACCTCGACCGGCTCGCGGCGGACTTCGAGGAGACCGAGGAGCTGTTGAACGCCGAGCTCGACGAGCTGATCGGCGGGGACGACGTCGACCGCGGCTTCCAGTAGGTTAAGGGCCGTTCGGACCAACGGCGGGGTATGAGCGCCGAGACAACGGTCGAGAAGTACTACGACGCCCTGCGTTCGGACGAACCGCTGGTCCCGTACTTCGCCGAGCGCGAGGAGCTGGTGAAGGTCGGGATATCCGAGCGGCTCGTGGGTCCCGACGCGGTGGCGGAGGGGCTTCGCGAACAGAGCGAGACGACGAGCGACTGGACCGTCGAGAGCCGCGACCTGCGCGTCACCGAGCGGGAGTCGGTCGCCTGGTTCGCCGACGAGGTCCGGATGGCCTGGAGCACGGAGGACGGCGACGACCACGACTTCGAGGCGCGCTGGAGCGGCACCCTCGAGCGGGAGGACGATGAGTGGCTGTTCGTCGGGATGCACGTGAGCGCCCCCCAGGAACTCTGATGGTCGGTCCGATGAGCGACGAGGAGCGGCGGGCCGGTTCTCAGCGCCTCTACACCGGCTTCGTCGTCCTCGTCGGGGCCTCGGCGGGGATCATGGCGCTGTCGGGCGGGGCGACGCTCGTCCAGACGGCGCTCGTGACGGCGGCGGGGCTGGCGCTGGGCGGGGCGTTGATGTGGTGGCTGCTCTGGATCGCCTAATCGACGCGGGCGAGCCACTCCGCGGGGTCGTCGAGCTCCTCGCTCGTGGGGAGCGTCTCGGGGGACTCCCAGACGACGCTCGCGCCCTCGATCCCGCGGGCGTCGGCGACGGTCTCGAAGAAGGCCTTGCCGCGTTCGTACTGGCGGCGCTTGAGGCCGAGCCCGAGCAGCCGGCGCATGAGCCGGGCGAGCGGCCCGCGGCCCCGACGGCGCTGGTCGACCTTCTCGCGGAGGTCGGCGTACTCGTCGTCGAACGCCCGGTCCATGATCAGCTCGGCGTAGCCCTCGACGGCGGTCATCGCCGCGTCGAGCTCGCGGAACGCCTCGCGGTCGAACGAGCCGTTCGCGAGCGCCTCGACGCCCCGCTCCATCCCCGACTCGAGGTAGTTCGAGAGCCACGGCGCGGCGCCGAACTCGGCGGCGTGGGCGACCTCGTGGAACGCGATCCATCGTCGGAAGCGCTCCTCGTCGACGTCGAGCTCCGCCGCGACCCGGCGGATGTTCGGGTGAACGAAGTAGAGCGCGTGTTTCGCGTCGCCCTCGGCGAGCAGGAGGGGGTCGTACTGACCCAGCACGTTCCGCCCGAGAAAGGAGAGCATCAGCGTCGTCGAGCCGGTGTTGAGGACCCGCGAGACGTCGGGGAAGACGACGTCGGTGTGGGCCTCGACGGGCGCCATTACCCGGCGAAAGGTCGAGACGTTGGCGTCGATCCAGTGGTGGCGGTTCTGGATCTCGACCGTCTCGGGCAGGTCGAAGGAGACGGCGGCGACCTCACGGATGGATCGGCGGGCGGCCCTGACGTCCCCGCGGTAACCCTCGATCTCGGCCTCGCTCAGCTCGACCGACCCGGGCGTAGTGGCGTCCTTTGCGGCCGCCCCGACGGCGGTCCAGTCGACGGGGCCGTCGCCCGAGGCCCGCGAGATGGTGTGGAGGCTGCGAAGGGGATTCACACGGCCGTGTTGGGGCCGCGCGGACAAAATGGTTCGGAACTCAGTTCTCGTACTCCGAGAGCTCGACCTCCTCGTACTCCTCGGTCTCGCCCTCGACGACGAACTTCTTGGCGGCCGCGGCGACGACCAGCAGGAACAGCAGGCCGATGACGAGCGCGATGGGGCTGCCCGACTCCTCCTCGGGCTCCTCGACGTCGACGTCCGTCCCTTCGGTCTCCTCGAGCCCCTCCGCGTCCTCGAGCTCGTCCTCCGACGACTTCCGCGAGAACAGCCCGCCCGAGGACTCCTCGTCGCCCTCGTCCTGCGCTTCGGAGCCGAACAGGCCGAGCTTCGAGCCGGTTCCTTCGAGCTCCTCGACGGTCTCGGCGAGCTCGTCGCCGAAGCGGGGACTGGGGCTGAACTCGAAGTTCTCGACGTTGATCTCGAACAGCGTCTTCTTCTTCTCTCCCATGGCCCAATGTGGGCCGACCGAACACTTAGCCGTTGTGGACGGTCGCAACGTTGATGGGCGGCTGGCCGACAGACCGACCATGGACGACCGTCGCCGCGAGTTCCTCGAGGAGCTGCTCGCCACGCCCTCCCCGTCGGGGTTCGAGATCGAGGGCCAACGCGTCTGGACCGAGTACGTCGAGGGGTTCGCCGACGAGGTTCGAACGGACGCCTACGGCAACGCCGTCGCCGAGGTTGAGGGCGGCCCGACGGAGATCGCGATCGTCGGCCACGCCGACCAGATCGGCTACATCGTCCGCCGGATCGACGACGAGGGTTTTCTGCACCTCGGGCCGATCGGTGGGGTCGACAAGACGGTTTCACGGGGCCAGTACGTGGTCGTCCACGCCGACTCCGGCCCGCTCGCGGGCGTGATCGGCCAGACCGCGATCCACCTGCGCGAGGGCGACGACGAGCACGACGAGATCAACGAGCAGGCGGTCGACATCGGCGCGGCGGACGGCGAGGCCGCCCGGGAGCTCGTCTCGGTCGGCGACCCGATCACCGTCGAATCCCGGGTCCGCGAGCTACAGGGGACGCGACTGGCCGCGAGCGCGCTCGACAACCGCGTCGGTACCTGGACCGCCGCGGAGGTCCTGCGGGCGGTCGCCGACGCCGACGTCGAGCCGACCGTCTACGCCGTGAGCACGGTCCAGGAGGAGCTCGGCGTCCGGGGCGCGGAGATGGTCGGGTTCGACCTCGCGCCCGACGCCGCGATCGCCGTCGACGTGACCCACGCGGGCGACGGCGCGGGCGCGCCGAGCGACCGCGGCGGCGACATCGACCTCGGGGCGGGTCCCGTCATCGGGCGGGGCAGCGCGAACCACCCCACGCTCGTCGACGCTTTGCGGGACGCCGCGGACGAGGAGGGGATCGACGTCCAGCTCGAGGCCCGCGGGATTGCGACGGGCACCGACGCCGACGCCTTCTACACCGCCCGCGGCGGGACCCCCTCGCTCAACCTCGGGATCCCCAACCGGTACATGCACACGCCGGTCGAGACGATCGACACCGGGGACCTGACCGGCGCAGTCTCGCTGCTCTCGGCGTTTCTGGAGCGCGTCTCACCCGACGAGCGGTTCTCGGTCGAGGTGTAAATTCCGGTACCCTTAAGTGAGAATCGGGTGCGGATAGGGGTATGAGTGGACGACCGCTTGACGTACTCGAGGCCGCGATCGGCGACGACGTGACGGTGCGTCTGAAGGACGGCGAGGAGTTCGTCGGCACCCTGACGGGCTACGACCAGCACATGAACGTCGTCGTCGAGGACGACGACAACACAACCATTATACGCGGCGATAACGTCGTTTCGATAACTCCATGACTGGCGCAGGTACCCCGAGCCAGGGTAAAAAGAACGTCACCACCCACACCAAATGTCGGCGCTGTGGTGAGAAGGCGTATCACACGAAGAAGAAGGTCTGCTCCTCGTGTGGCTTCGGCAAGTCGAAGAAACGCCGGGGCTACGAGTGGCAGGGCAAGACCGGCGACAACTGATCTCCTTTTCTCCACGTCTCTCTCGATCCGATAGCGGCCGCTCCGTCCGCCGATATCCTATACACGAACGTGTATAACATCGGCAGCCGGGATCGTCGCTGATCCAGCTACGTGAGCTTTTTACTGCTGGGGACGCATTCGACTGATATGCATACGGGGCAGGCCGTCGACGGCCCGACGGAGAAATGTGGCGTCGTCGGCGTTTCCTTCCGCGAGCGCGAGGCCGCACGGCCGCTGTACTACTCGCTGTACGCGTTACAACACCGCGGCCAGGAGTCGGCGGGGATCGTCACCCACGACGGCTTCCAACAGCACAGCCACGTCGGCATGGGGCTGGTCGGCGACGCCTTCGCCGAGGAGGACCTCGACGGCCTCAACGGCCGGACGGGGATCGGCCACGTCCGGTATCCCACCGCGGGCAGCGTCGACTCCTCCTGTGCCCAGCCCTTCTCGGTCTCCTTCAAGAGCGGGTCGCTCGGGCTCTCCCACAACGGCAACCTCGTCAACGCCGATGAGATCCGTGACGAGCTCGCCGGGATGGGCCACGCGTTCACGAGCGACGGCGACACCGAGGTGATCGCCCACGACCTCGCGCGCAACCTGCTGAACGAGGACCTCGTTCGCGCCGTCAAACGCACGATGGGTCGGCTCCACGGCTCGTACTCGCTCGCGATCTCCCACGACGATACGGTGCTGGGACTCCGCGACCCCGAGGGTAATCGCCCGCTCTGTATCGGGAAACTGGAGGACGGGTATATGATCGCCTCCGAGTCGGCGGCGATCGACACCCTAGACGGGGAGCTCGTTCGGGACGTGCGTCCCGGCGAACTGGTCGTGCTCTCGCCCGACGGCTTCGACTCCTACCAGCTCGTCGAGCGCGAGAACACGGCCCACTGTTTCTTCGAGCACGTCTACTTCGCCCGGCCCGACAGCGTGATCGACGAGAACCTCGTCTACGAGGTGCGCCGCGATCTCGGGCGAAAGCTCTGGGAGGAGAACGGGATCGACACGGACGTCGTGATGCCGGTGCCCGACTCGGGGCGCGCGTTCGCCTCGGGCTACGCCGAGGCCTCCGAGGGCGTGGAGTTCGCCGAGGGCCTGATGAAGAACCGCTACGTCGGACGCACCTTCATCATGCCGACCCAGGACGAGCGCGAGCGCGCGGTGCGCCTGAAGCTCAACCCGATCAAATCGACCGTCGAGGGCAAGTCCGTGACCCTGATCGACGACAGCATCGTCCGGGGGACGACCTCCAATCAGCTGGTCTCCCTGCTCCGGGAGGCCGGCGCGAGCGAGGTCCACATGCGGATCGGCGCGCCGCCGATCACCGCGCCCTGCTACATGGGGATCAACATGGCCACCCGCGAGGAGCTGATCGCCGCCGGCGGGTCCGTCGAGGACGTCCGCGAGGAGATCGGCGCCGACAGCCTCGCCTACCTCTCGATCGACGCGATCGCCGCGGCCCTCGACGAGGGCCACGACGACCTCTGTCTGGGCTGTGTGACGGGCGAGTACCCCTACGAAATCGAGGGCGAGGAGACCGACCGCGACGTCGAGCGCCCGACCATCGAGGACCGGGGCCTGCCGGCCGACGACTGATCCCCGGTCAGTAGACGCCGTGAAGCAGGAGGTAGACGACGACTCCGAGGCCGAAGGAGACCATCCATAACGACGCGGCGACCCGGCCGACGGCCGCGTGACGCGTCCGCGGTAGCTCCCCGATCGAGTACGAGAACGCCAGCAGCAGGGCGTAGTACACGAGCGGGATACAGACGATCGCCAGCAGTATATGCACCCCCAAAAGGGGCAGGTAGACGAACCGATAGACCGTTTCGGGCCCGGGGAACGGTTCGGGACCGCCCAGGAGGATCAGCCGGTAGAGATAGAGAACGAGGAAGCCGGCGAACAGCACGGTCGAGGCGATCATCGCGAGGCGGTGTTTCTCGACCGCACCGGCCCGGATCCAGTACCAGCCGGCCGAGATCGACGCGATCGCCGCGAGGCTGATGGCGACGTTGAGGTGTGGGATCGCGGCCACGACCCACTCGGGGGCCGCGGGGACGAGGGCGTTCGGGATGTAGCCAAGGACGGCGCCGAAGACGAGCGCGAGCGAGACGGCGGTCAACACACCCGTCAGCGCGGGGACGTGTGCGCGAACCTGCTGTTGCATACCCGGAGATGGGCCCTGGGGCGTATAGCCGTTGTTACCCACGTCCGAAACACATAATCAATCCGTTATGAAAAGGTTAATAGGATTTAAGCACCGTATTAGAAAGAGTACACCGTACGGAGTACACACTGGCATGAGAAACCCACTATCCCGCCGCACCTTCTTGGGCACCGTTGGCGCGTCCTCCATCGCACTCGCTGGCTGTATGGACGACAACGGTAACGGGGACGAGAACGGCAACGGCGACGAGACCGAGAACGGCAACGGGGACGAGAACGGCAACGAAAACGGAGACGAGCCCGAAAACGGCAACGGGAGCGAGGCCGCGGAGGCCGCCACGACGGACATCGGCGAGTCGCTCGACGACTTCCAGGACGGCGGCAGCTGGTACGCCCTTCGGGACGAGCAGCTGACGCCGGACGACGGCGAGGCGGTCGTCGGCGACCAGTCGCTGCTGGTCGAGTCCGACGACAACGTCTCGACGATCGCGTGGGCGCCCGCCTCGCCGCTCGACCTCTCGGATCAGTACCTCTCGCTGGCGGTGAAGGTGACCTCGCCGGTCGGCGGGCAGATGGCGATGCACGTCCGGGCCCCCGGGGGTGACGACTACGTCACCGCCAGACGGCGGCTGCCGAACGGCGTCGACGAGTGGTTCCGGATCGACTTCGGCTACACCATCGGCTACGGCAGCCCTGACTTCGAGTCGGTCCAGGAGCTTCGCATCGAGATGGTCGCCCCGGAGGGCGACCCTATCGAATACCGGGTCGACGACCTCCGGACGACGCCCGCACAGGACGAGAGCAACGTGATCCTCGCGTTCTACGGCGGGCTCGAATCCCACTACGAGACGGTCTTCCCGCTGCTCGAGGAGCGCGGCTGGGTCGGCACGCTCGGGATCTCACAGGACCTGCTCAACCGACCGGGGCGCCTCGATATCGACCAGCTCCGGGAGATGCGCGACGCCGGATGGGAGATCTGTTCGTACCCCGTCCACGAGGGCGACCTGACCAGCCTCAACGAAGACGGGATGCGCCAGGTCGTCGAGAGCAACCGGGACTACCTCGCGAAACGCGGCTTCGAGGACGGTGCACGGCACTTCTTCACGCCGCGAAACCGGATGAACACCGACCTGCTGAACGTGCTCCGCGACACCCACGAGACCGCGTTCGTCTTCGGCGCCGGCTCCAGCGGCATCCCGCCGACGGGCCGCCACACCATCTCCGCGATCAGCGGCAGCGACTACGACAGCAGTCGCGCGCCGATTCTCCGGGCCGACCAGCACAACCAGGTGGTCGTCCCCTACTTCGAGGAGGTCGGCGGCGACGGGATGAGCGTCGACGACTTCGAGGCACAGCTCGACCGGATCGCCGACGAGGACGACGACACCGCCTACGGCGACGGTCTCGAACCGATCACGCCGTCCCAGCTGCTCGAGTACTACTGACGCCCGGACGCCGGCTCGCATCCGAACGGGTCCACGAACACCCACGGACATCGATTTCGACGACGGTAACTCCCCTCTTTCGACCGTCGGGCGGCGGGGACGAACCCCGTTCGCCCGATCAGGCCCAGTCGGGTCTGTCCGGCCGGTACTCCTCGTAGGCGCTGTCCTCGCGGAAGGTATCGGCCATCTCCGCGAAGTACTCCTCGTTCGAGAGCTCGGCCAGGAGCTCCAGCTGGTTGATGTGGGTGCTGTGGTAGTGTTCGTTACCCCGGTAGGCCTCCGCGAGATCGTACCAGCTCACCTCGCCCGGGACGCGGTACTCCTCGAGGTGGTCCTCGATCGTCGTGATCGCGGCACACAGCGGGTCGTAGCCGGCCTCGCGGTCGACGTGGAGCCAGTAGTCGTACAGCCCGTAGAGCCCGACGCCGAACCCGTTGAGTACGTGCTGGGGCGGCTCGACGGGGTACTCCTCGATCCAGAAGTACTCGGGATCGTCGCCGTCGTCGGGCATTTCCGTCGCCGGCGAGACGATCGTCGTCCAGACGTCGCTCGCGACCTGCTGGACGTTCGTGAAGCTCCGGAAGACGCCGTCGGCGGCCTCGCGGTGGTCGTCGTCGCCCGTCAGCTCGTAGAGGTGGGCGTACGCCGAGAGGATCGTCCCCTGGGCCATCCCGCCGTACCACGGCGCCTCCATGAACCGGTCCCCGCCCTGGCTCCCCCAGTCGTAGCCGTAGGGGACGTAGATCGCGTCGTCCTGCTCGATGGCGATGTCGAGCATCGCCTCGCCGATCGATTCGGCCTTCTCGAGGTAGCGCTCGTCGCCGCCGTCGCGATAGCAGTGGATCAGCCGCATCGCCGTTCGGGAGGTTCGAAGCGGGTGGTGGCCCTCGTCGTTCTCGACGTCGAACAGCGTCACGGTGTTCATCCGGAGGTCGGGGATCTCGTCGTCGACCGCGCTCGCATTGGGGTACTCACAGTACGGCGGGAGGACCCGGTCCTCGCCGTACTGGGGCCAGCGCTCGTGGGGTAGCTCGGCGAGGTCGTACTCGTTTCGGTGGACCGGAACCCCGCGTATCTCGGCGACGCCGTCCCGGTCGGCATCGTCGTCCTCGTTCTCGTTCCCGCTTTCTCCCTCGCCGTCGTCGGGGGCAGGTTCGTCGTCGTCGCGGTCCGACGGCGCCTCCTCGGCCCCGTCGTCGCCCGTACAGCCGGCGACGACGACGGCCGATGCCACGCCGGCGGTCCGGAGGAAACGACGACGGCGGACCCGTCTCGCGCACATGTAGCACACGATACATGTGAAACACTGTAAAACTGTTCCCGATGAGGGGGCCGATGTGCCGACCGATCGCGACCGAACGACGGACGAGCGGTAAACGAACTGGTCGACGGGGTACTCGGTAGGCGTGACGTCGGACGGGGCGGCGCGGTCGCTGTCCGGTGTCGGTCTCCGAAGGATTATGCGTGGGTGATGTCCACGAAGGGACCATGTCGGGCGAACCCGACTGGCCGACGGAAGCGAGCTCCCGTCGATATCACCTGCATCGTCTGTGGCGGGAAACCCGCCCGTGCGATGCGTGGGACCGGATTTGAACCGGCGGACCCCTACGGGACAGCGCCCTCAACGCTGCGCCGTTGGCCTAGCTTGGCTACCCACGCTCGCGTGCTCTTTGCACCCGACCCTATTCCACCTCCGATAAAAGGGCTTTCGCTTCGCCCGCCCCCTGTCCCGGAGTGACACCCCGAGCGGGGTATTCAAATGGCCGGGTTGCGTAGGGGCCTCATGGCGAAATACTCCACCGGCGGCTCCTCCGGCGGGGGCGAGAGCGACTCCTGTGAGCTCTGTGGCGCCTCCTCCGGGTCGCTCCAAACCGCGAGCATCGCCGGGGCCACCCTTCAGGTCTGTTCGGCCTGCGCGCCCCACGACGATGCGCCGAAGAAACGCGACGAGGGTGGCTCGGACGACCGCGAGCGAAAGCAGCGCGCGGCGCGCAAGATCGCCGAGATGCGCGACGCCCAAGGGGGCGATTCGAGCCACTGGGAACAGGAGGGGACCAGCTACGACGACGACCCCCTGCCCTATCTGGTCTCGGGTTACGACGACCGCCTCGAGGCGGCCAGACAGGACGCCGGACTCCAGATCAACGAGCTCGCCGAGACCCTCGGCGTGCCCGAAGAGCAGGTCATGGCCGTCGAGCAGGGCCGAGCCGCCCGCGCGGGCGTCGGCGGATCGTTGATCGCCGACCTCGAGTCCGAACTCGACGTCGAACTCGCCGAGTAGGTTTTTGACCCCTCGGCCGACAGCCCCTGCATGCACTCGCTTGCGGCACGCGAGCCGTACACGACCGAGTTCGAGGCGCGCGTCGAACAGTATGACGGCCAGGAGGCCGTCCTCGACGACACGTATTTTTATGCCGAGGGTGGCGGTCAGCCCGCCGACCGGGGCGAGATAGCCGGGGCCGAGGTCGTCGACGTACAGTCGCGCGACGGACGGGTCGTCCACACGCTCGCCGAGGACGCGGAGCTCGGCGCCGAGGTCGGTGCGACCGTCGACTGTTCGATCGACGCGGCGTTCAGGAGCTACTGCATGCGCACCCACACGGCCAGCCACGTCCTCTACGGGGCGGGCCGCCGGCTGCTCGACGATCTCGGATACGGCGGGTTCGACATCGACGAGCGCAAGGCCCGGATCGACTTCGAGACGACCACCGCGATCGACGACGGGGTGCTGATCGAGCTCGAGCGGCTCGCGAACCGCGCGGTCTGGGAGGGCCGATCCGTGGAGTGGGGGACCGTCCCGGCCGAGGAGGCCCGCGCCCGCGAGGGCGTCGCGTTCAACACGAGAACCGAGGAGGGCGTCTTCAGAAACGGCGAGGGCGTTCGGGTCGTGACGATCGGGGACACGGGCGATTCGCCCGGGGGTTTCGAGGACGAGGACGGCGCGAATCGGAATTCCACCGAGCCCACGGCGGGAGAGTGGGACGCCGCCGCCTGCGGCGGGACCCACGTCTCGAACACCCGCGAGATCGGCTTCGTCTCGGTTCTCGGCCGGTCGAACCCCGGCGAGGGGCTGACGCGGGTCGAGCTGGCGGTCGGCCCCGCGGCGATCGAACACCGCGCCGAGACCCGGCGGGCGGCGCTGTCGGCGGCCCGCGGGCTCGGGGTCGGCGTCCCGGACCTCCCCGAGGAGATCGAGCGCCAACGGGGGGAGATCGAGCAACTGGAGGACGAACGTGACGCGCTGCTCGATCGGCTGGCCGACGCGCAGCTCGAGGCGCTCCCCGACCCGGTCGAACGGGAGGGCGAGCGCTGGCTGGTCGCCCGCCTCTCGGGGGTCGACGGCGACACCCTCTCGGAGCGGGCGCGCGGGCTGGCCGGCGAGGATTGCGAGGTCGCCGCGCTCGTGAGCGACGAGCGGCCGGCGACGGTCGTCGTCGCCAGCGCAGGCGAGGCCGACGCCGGCGCGGTCGTCGACTCTCTCACTGACGCGCTCGGCGGCGGCGGTGGCGGCGGCCCCGAGTTCGCACAGGGCGGCGGGATCGACGCCGACCCCGACGAGGTTGTCGCCCGGCTCCGGGGGCACTGAACCTCATCTTTTTTCCTCCGCGAATCGAGGGGGTCGTATGGAACTCACCGCGGAACAGCGGGCGATCCGGGACGTGGTCCGGGAGTTCGCCGCCGAGGAGCTCGAGCCCCGGGCGGCCGAGGCCGACCGGACCGAGACGTTCCCCGAGGACGTGTGGGACGCGCTCGCGGAGCTCGATCTCACCGGGTTGACGGTTCCCGAGGAGTACGGCGGGTTCGGCTCGGATCGGACGACCTACAGCGTCGTCAACGAGGAGCTGGCCCGCGGGCATCTCTCGGTGGCGACCGCCCTCTCGGTGCACTGTCTCGCGACCTCCTGCATCGCGGAGTTCGGAAGCGACGGGATCAAGGAGCGCTGGCTCCCCGAGATGGTCTCCGGGCGGCCCGTCGGCGCGTTCGCGCTCTCGGAGCCCGAGGCGGGCTCGAACCCCGCGGAGATGTCGACGCGCGCGGAGCGCGACGGCGACGAGTACGTGATCGACGGGGAGAAACAGTGGATCACGAACGGCTCGCGGGCGGGCGTGGTGATCCTCTTCGCGAAGACCGGCGAGGACGAGATCACCCAGTTCCTCGTGCCCGCCGACAGCGAGGGGCTCGAAGTCGGGAGGAAGGAGGAGAAGCTCGGGCTGCGCGCGAGCGACACGACCGCCCTGTCGTTCGACGGCGTGCGGATTCCCGCGGGGAACCGCCTCACCGAGGAGGGTCGCGGGCTGAGCGCCGCCCTCTCGATCCTCACGGGCGGGCGGATCGGGATCGCGAGCCAGGCGGTGGGGTTGGCCCAGGCCGCGATGGACGACGCGCTCGCATATGCGGGGGAGCGCGAGCAGTTCGGCGGCCCCATCTCCGACATCCAGACGATCCAGCACAAGCTCGCCGACATGGAGACGCAGCTCCGGGCCGCCCGCCTGCTGACCCGGGAGGCCGCCCGGAAGGAGGACGCGGGCGAGGACCCGCGACTCGACGCGAGCATCGCGAAGTACTTCGCGAGCGAGGCGGCGATGGAGGTGACCAACGAGGCCGTCCAGATCCACGGCGGCTACGGCTACACGACCGACTTCGACGTCGAGCGCTACTACCGGGACGCGCGGATCACGACGATCTACGAGGGAACGAGCCAGATCCAGAAGAGCGTGATCGCCCGTGAGCTGTTGAAGTAGCGCGAGCGCGGCGATTCGATACGCTGTTGATCCGTCGCTCCGTACCCCCGACGATGTCAGACGGGCCACGTCGGATCGACGACGGCTGGGACGCGATCGTCTACGACCTCGACGGCACGCTCGTCGATCTGGCGGTCGACTGGGACGAGGTCGCGACCGCGGTCGTCGGGACGTTCGCCAAACGCGGGGTCGACACGAGCGGCAACCTCTGGGACCTGCTCGAGCGCGCCTCGAAGGTGGACCTCCGGGGCCAGGTCGAGGAGACCATCTCCGAGTACGAACGCGGCGGGGCCCACCGCTCGGAGCGCCTTCCCCTCGCCGATCAGGTCGTCGCGGAGGAGCGCCCGGTGGCGGTCTGCTCGCTCAACTGCGAGGAGGCGTGTCGGATCGCGCTCGCGAAACACGGTCTCGAGGAGCACGTCGACGCCGTCATCGGTCGGGACTCGGTCTCGAAGCCCAAACCCGACCCCGAGCCGCTCGAGGCGGCCGCCGAGGCCCTGGAGACGCCCCTCGATCGGACGGTGTTCGTCGGCGACACCGACCGGGACGCGATCACCGCCGAGCGCGCCGGGACGGGCTTTCTCTACGTCCGCGACCTGATCTGAGACGGCCCTTACACCCGCCTGCGCGCGTAGAGAAACGTCGTGAGGCCGATGGCGATCCAGACGACCGATCCCACCCGGACCGTGAACTCGAGGCGGGAGCCCCACGTGGGGAGGTCGACGCCGGTCGAGAGCAGCGCGACGACGGGCGCGCCGACGACGATGGTGAGCACGAACGTCACCTGCATCACCCAGCCGTAGTCGACGCCCTCGGGATCGTGGCTCTCGACGCGGGACGGCACGCGCTGAGGTGGGGGCGGCGCGGTCGTAAGCCTGTGGATTCGTCGCGTCCGAACCGCGGGCGTTTAGGTCGGGTGGCCACAACCCCTCCTCATGCCGACCGTCGCGGACATTCGCGCGGCCGAGGAGACGATCACGATGCTGACCGCCTACGACGCCCCGACCGCCGAGCTCGTCGAGCGGGCCGGGATCGACGCCATCCTCGTCGGCGACAGCATGGGCAACGCCGTCCTCGGCCACGACACGACGCTTCCCGTCACGACCGAGGAGGTCGCGAGCCGTACGGCCGCCGTTTCCCGCGCGACCGACGAGGCGCTCGTGGTCGCGGACATGCCGTTTCTCTCCGTCGGCGTGAGCGAAGCGGAGAGCATCGAGAACGCCGGCCGGATGGTCAAGGAGGCGGGCGCGGACGCAGTCAAGCTCGAGAGCGGCCCCCACACCGTTTCGTTGACCGAGCGGCTCGTCGAGCTGGGGATCCCCGTGATGGCCCATCTCGGGCTCACTCCACAGCGTGTGAACCAGCTGGGCGGCTACGGCCGCCAGGGGACCACCGAGGAGGCCGCCACCGAGATCGCGGAGCTCGCGGTCGCCCACGAGGAGGCCGGCGCGTTCTCGCTGGTGCTCGAACACGTCCCCGCGAACCTCGCGGGCGCGATCACCGACGAGCTTTCGACCCCGACGATCGGGATCGGCGCCGGGTCGGACTGCGACGGACAAGTACTGGTGATCACCGACGTTATCGGACTTGGCGACTGGTCGCCGCCGTTCTCTCGGCAGTTCGGCGACGTCCGCGGCGAGATCACGTCCGCCGTCGAAGCGTACAAGGAGGCCGTCGAGTCGGGCGAGTTCCCCGCCGAGGAGCACTCGGAGACGGTCGAGGAGGTCGAGGACGTCTACTGACCGAGGGCTTCCCGAAGGAGGACGATCCCGGCACCGATCGCCATCGCGCCGCCGATTACCGGGAAAGTGTACACTGCGGCGTGTATTCCTTCGTCTCCGACTGCGGAGAGAAGCGGCCCGGAAAGCAAGATCAGAAGACACCCAACGGCGGCCACCAATCCGGCCTGTCTGTGTTTTTTCATACGCAGTCTACGGGGTAGGCGAGGCCATCCGGTGTCGGAGAGGTGATGCTAGGATACGCTATACGGGTTCCGGTTTGGGTGATTTCGCAGCTACCCACGATATGATCGTCCAAGAGATCAGCGACCTCACGGCCACCGGAGAGAACAGTAGATATACCGACGGTTCCCACAGCCGTCGAACTCGGTTCGGGCACCAACATGAGGACACCACCTGCAATCACCGTGATCCCTTGGAGGAACCTACACGCTGGTTCACCCAGTAATTTCAGTAGTTTTATTCTATTGAATTTTTCATGAAACAGACCACTCAGGATAGATAATAAGCTTCCTCATTTATTATCATTCCAGTACTCACTAGCCGCTCGTGGTACAATCGTAGTACTACGATGGGAGATTAGATCGGACTGACGGACTCGATCGTCTACCGATCCAAAAACCTCGAAACAGCGTCGTTGAACGCCTCCGGCCGTTCGAGCATCGCCAGATGTGCGGCGTCGTCGATCGTCGCGAGCTCGCAGTCGGGGATCTCCTCGGCCAGATACTCGTGGTACTGCGGGGGCGTGAGCCGGTCGTATTCGCCGTAGACGGCGAGCGCCGGGGCGTCGATCCGGTCGAGCTCCCCGCGCACGTCGAAGGCGTGACAGCTCTTGAAGTCGCGTTCGACCACCGCGCGCCCACACGATTCCATGCTCTCCCTGGAGAGGGCCACGAGCTCGTCGTCGGCGTCGTAGAAGAGGTGCTCGGGTTCGTGGAGGAACTCGACGGCGCGCTCGAACTCCTCGGCGAGCCACGCCAGTAGGTCTTCGAGGACGGCGAGTCGTGCGCCGGTACCGGCCAGCACGAGCGCCTCGGGTTCGAACTCGCGGTAGAGGGCGATGTGGAGGGCGACGGCTCCGCCCAGCGAGTTGCCGACGAGCACCCTCGAACCGGTCTCCTCGGCGACCGCGAGCACGTCGTCGGCGTACGCTGAGAGGGTGCTGAAGCCCGCGTCGGCGTCGATGTCGTCGCTGTCGCCGTGGCCCGAGAGGTCGAGCGCGACGACGGGGCGTTCGTCGGCCATGCGGGCCTGGGCCTTCCAGACGCCCCGCGACCCGCCGCTGCCGTGGACGCAGAGCGTCGGCGCACCGTCGCCGCCCCGGTCGTGGTACTCGTAGGCGGTGTCCCGACCGTGGTGTGAGACCGTTCGCATACCCACGGTTCGGTCGCTCATCTGATAAAGCTCATCACCCTGAACCGCAATACGACCGACTAGCCCGAGACCGGCCGTCGTAGTGCTACCGTTGCCGATATGCTTATATACTCTTGTAACTAACGTAGAGTTAGTATCATCATGTCCCCACAACACATCGCGGACGGACGCGACGTCTTCGCCCGGCGCTACGAGTACGACGACGAGGCCGTGATCGCGCTCGACCTCGGCGTCGAGGCGAGCGACGCCAGCGTCGACGTCGTCGACGGCACGGCGATCGTCGTCGTCGAGACTCCGGAGGGCGAGCGCCAGGAGGAGTTCGACCTCCCGAACGAGCAAGCACGAGCGTTTATCAGAAACGGCGTCCTCACCATCGAGGTGAACGCATGAGCGCGAAACTCACCGTCAAGCCGCTGAAGCAGAAGGACGCGGGCCGCGGGCTCGCGGCGGTCGACCGTGGCTCGATGGAGGAGCTCGGCCTCGAGAACGGCGATTACATCCTCATCGAGGGTGGCGACGGCGACCGCGCCGTCGCGCGAGTCTGGCCGGGCTACCCCGAGGACGACGGCCAGGGCGTGATCCGCATCGACGGCCGCCTGCGCCAGGAGGCCAACGTCGGGATCGACGACCGCGCGACCGTCGAGAAGGCCGAGGTCGAACCCGCCACCGAGATCACCATCGCCACCCCCCAGAACCTCCGGATCCAGGGCAACATCGGCCCGCTGGTCCGCGACCGTCTGAGTGGCCAGGCGATCACGCAGGGCCAGACCGTCCGCGTGGGCTTCGGAATCGGCCCGATGTCCGGCGGCGGCCGCGAGATCCCGCTGAAGATCGCGGACACCTCGCCGTCGGGCACGGTCGTCGTCACCGACGCCACCGACATCACCATCAGCGAGAAGCCCGCAGAACAGATCCACGAGGGGGCCGGCGCGGGCGGCCAGGCCGGCGGCGAGGGCGCGCCGAACATCACCTACGAGGACATCGGCGGGCTCGACCGCGAGCTCGAACAGGTTCGAGAGATGATCGAGCTGCCGATGCGCCACCCCGAGCTGTTCCAACAGCTCGGCATCGAGCCACCGAAGGGCGTCCTGCTGCACGGCCCGCCGGGCACCGGCAAGACCCTGATGGCGAAGGCCGTCGCCAACGAGATCGACGCCAGCTTCCACACCATCTCCGGCCCGGAGATCATGTCGAAGTACTACGGCGAGAGCGAGGAGCAGCTCCGCGAGATGTTCGAGGAGGCCGAGGAGCAGGCCCCCGCGATCGTCTTCATCGACGAGATCGACTCGATCGCGCCGAAGCGTGGCGAGACCAGCGGCGACGTCGAGCGCCGCGTCGTCGCCCAGCTCCTCTCCTTGATGGACGGTCTCGAGGAGCGCGGCGAGGTCATCGTCATCGGCGCGACCAACCGCGTCGACGCGATCGACCCCGCACTGCGCCGCGGCGGCCGGTTCGACCGCGAGATCGAGATCGGCGTCCCCGACAAGGAGGGACGGCGCGAGATTCTCCAGGTCCACACCCGCGGGATGCCGCTCGCCGACGGGATCGACCTCGAGCAGTACGCCGAGAACACCCACGGGTTCGTCGGCGCGGACATCGCCACGCTGGCGCGCGAGGCCGCGATGAACGCCCTGCGACGCATCCGCCCCGAGCTCGACCTCGAGAGCGAGGAGGTCGACGCCGACGTGCTCGAACGGCTGCGCGTGACCGCCGAGGACTTCAAGAGCGCCCGCAAGGGGATCGAGCCCTCGGCGCTCCGGGAGGTCTTCGTCGAGGTGCCCGACACCAGCTGGGAGCAGGTCGGCGGCCTCGCCGACACCAAGGAACGCCTCCGCGAGACGATCCAGTGGCCCCTCGACTACCCCGAGGTGTTCGAGTCGATGGACCTCGACGCCGCGAAGGGCGTCCTGCTCTACGGCCCGCCGGGCACGGGCAAGACCCTGCTCGCGAAGGCCGTCGCCAACGAGGCCGAGTCGAACTTCATCTCGATCAAGGGCCCCGAGCTGCTCAACAAGTTCGTCGGCGAGAGCGAGAAGGGCGTTCGCGAGGTCTTCAGCAAGGCCCGCGAGAACGCCCCGACCGTGATCTTCTTCGACGAGATCGACTCGGTCGCGGGCGAGCGCGGCCGCCAGTCGGGCGATTCGGGGGTGGGCGAGCGGATGGTCTCCCAGCTCCTCACGGAGCTCGACGGCCTCGAGGAGCTCGAGGACGTCGTCGTGATCGCGACGACCAACCGGCCCGACCTGATCGACTCGGCGCTGCTGCGCCCCGGCCGGCTCGACCGACACGTCCACGTGCCCGTGCCCGACGTCGAGGCACGGCGGGCGATCTTCGAGGTCCACACCCGCGAGAAGCCCCTCGCGGACGACGTCGATCTCGACGAGCTCGCCGAGGAGACCGACGGCTACGTCGGCGCCGACATCGAGGCGGTCTGCCGCGAGGCGTCGATGGCCGCGACCCGGGAGTTCATCCACAGCGTCGGCCCCGACGAGGCCGCCGACAGCGTCGGCAACGTCCGGGTGAGCCGCGAGCACTTCGAGCAGGCCCTCGAGGAGGTAAACCCGAGCGTCACCGCCGAGACCCGCGAGCGCTACGAGGAGATCGAACAGCGCTTCGATCAGGGCGGGGCGGAGCTCGAGGAGGACAACGTCAGCCGGACGTTCCAGTAGACCACTCGGATACTTTTCAACTAACCGTCGCCGCCCGAAACAGGGTCGTCGAGTAGCGATACATCACGAGACTTGCTCCGAGAACGACGGCCGCGACAGTACAGACGAGACCGACTCTCGCTGCGAACGTTGGTGTCGATCGGGAGAGTGAACCGAGCACGGTCGGCGCGTAGACGGCGACGAGACCGACGGCGCCGGCAGTACTGACTGCCCCCGCGTGGCCGACTATCGCCCCGAAGCTCGGCGTGATCACCTCACTTTTCGTCGTGGCGATCGGCTCGAACCGAGGGAGTGTAACTCCGACCACAGGAGCGACGGCTGCACTGAACGCACAGAGCGAAACAACGAGGATCGCGAGAAGCGTCGTCGTCCCCGGCTCGAACCGGCCGACGATACCCCCAAGGACGACGCCCGAGAGCGCGAACACTGTCCAGGGGAGTCCGGCGAGAACCCGCGCGCGGACGAACCGCTCGCCGCCGGGCGTCGAGAGCACGGCAGGGAGGGCTTTTCGCTCGTCACCGAGCGGGTTCAACCCGAAGGCCGCACCGGCAAAGAGGACCCCGAGCGCCGGGAGGACGACCGCGGCCAACGAGGGGATCCGGGAAGGATCGGAGATACTGTCGAATACGAGCCAGAACAACGGGAACGAGTAGTACAGCAGATGCGTAAAGCGCGACGGGGCGCGCAGTCCTCTGAGCCAATACCACCAAGCCAACCAGCCGGCCGACCCACGAGCGAGTCGGGCGGGCGGCGTGCGCGCGCTGGTACGTCCGACGGCGCTTCCTTCCGACCCACCGAATCAGAGTGCTCGCGCGAGTCGGTGATCGAGGACGAACAGCAGCGGGATCGAACCGAAAACGATCACGACCGCCACCGCCGTATCGGACCCGAACGACGCTTCCAACGGCGTTCCCAGTGCGAACAAGTCGACGTAGGCGGCGATAGGAACGACGGCGAGTATGGAAGCGAAATCGAGTGAGAGGCCAAGCGTTTCGCCCCCGCCGACTACCAAAATCGGTGCCAAGCCGACAAGTGCGCCGATAACCAGCCCTGCCACCGTCCGAAGCCACCCGAATCCGCTGATCCGGCTGCTGAAGATCTTCGCAGCGATGCCGGTGACGTGACCGAGCAGGACAACGAACACTAGACGAAAAGGATCCGAACAGGTAGCTGATTCCACCGAGAAGCAGCGTCCAGCCGGCGAAGAGACATAATCCGAGCCCGACCCCGACCAGCGTCCAGCGATCGACTGCCGAGCGCCAGCCCCGCCGGAGCTCGGTTCGGGCGATCCGAATGGCATGACGAAACTCCTGCCGGAGAGCCATGCTCCGCTATCGATAGGCGGGACTAATCAATTACACGATCAGTATGGGGGAAACAATCCTTACTCCAGACGTTCCGCGGCCTCGCGCTCGACGAGCGCGCCGGCATTTGCCTCGGGCAGCGTCACCACGTCGTCGGTCGCCAGATCGTACTCGCGATCGTCGACGCCGACGATCTCGCCGACGTCACGGGTGATCCTGAGGGTCGCCCGCCCGACCCCGTCGGACTCGCCGGGCTCCGGCTCCGCCGATGTCTCCTCGTCCGAACCGTCGTCCGCTGACGGTTCGGAGGCCGTGCCCGCGGTCGTCCCGGCGTCGTCGGTCACCGCACCCGCGTTCGCGGGCATCGCCTCCTCCGTCTCCGAGCCGTCGCCCATGAGGTCGGCGGCGCTCACCGACGTCTCCCCGTCGGGTTCGGGGACGTTCTCGGGGCCCGGTGCCGGCTCGTGTCCGGGGTCGGGCTCCGGCTCCACCGGGTCCGCCGACTCCGGCTCCGACTCGGGTTCCGGGCCCGCGGGCACGTCCGCCGTCTCCCCCGCCTCCGTCGGGGCCTCCCCGTCGGTCTCGGCGTCGACCTCGCCGGCGAGCACGTCGAGCACGTGCGCGCGGTTCTCCTTGATCCGGGCGACGAGGTCCGAGAAGAGGTCGCGTTCCTCGCTCGTCAGGCCCTCCTCGTCGGCGGGCATGTCCGCAGCCGCGAAGCTCGCGAGCTTGACGAGCTTGCCGACCCGGCGCTCGTAGATCGACTCGACGACCTGCTCGGTCGAGTCGATCTCGCCCGTCAGGCGCTGGACCTCGGGATCGTCGAAGGGGTCGTCGGTCGCCGCGGCGCGGTCCTTCCTGTCCTCTTTCAGCGACTCGATGTGCTCGGCGACGTCGGTGTAGAACGAGTCGGGGAGGTGCTGGAGGCTGTCCTTCTCGCGCTCGGTGTCCTTGACGGTCTGGAGCTCGTCGAGGTCCACCTATCGGCTCACCCCCTCGACGGAGGGACCGCCGGACGCGGCGGGTCGTGCGGGACCGTCGACGACTCCCGAGAAACGCCCGCGACCGTCCGCGTCCGACAGTCGGTGCATACCCCGGACTGACTTCCCCGATCCTCTTAAGCGTTTACTCGCGGCCCTTCTCGGCCCAGCCCCGCGCCATCAGGAAGATCCCCGCGTACTCGGGTAGGGTGTGGCTTCCGGGGTCGAGCGAGCGCGAGAGCCCGCCGAGCTCCACGCGCCGGGACTCGGGGAGCTCGACCGTGATCTCGTGGTTCCGGAACGTCTCGGGGACGGCATCGATCAGCGGCTCGAACGCCTCGAGCTCCTCGCGGTCCAGTCGCTGTACCGCGAGCCCGCTGCCGCCGTGCAGGCTCCCCGGGAGGCGGATCAGCCGGTTGGTGTCGGTCGTCACCGGCTCGTCTATCGGCGCGTTGTCGCGCTCGACGCTCTCGCTCGCGATCCGTTTGGCGAGGCTGAAGAAGGCCGGATGGACGTCGACGTTGCCGGCCTCGATCCCGTCGCGGTTCTCGCGCATCGCCCGCAGCGCGGCCGTCGCCTTCCCCTCGCCGATCCCGTCGAACTCCCGGAGCCGATCGATCGCCGCCTCGTCGTTCATGTCGACGACCTCCTCGACGAGCGCGACGACGTGGGCGTGGGCGCGCTTCGACCAGCCGCCGCGGACGTCGAGGGTGCGCTTCTCGGCGGGCGTGCGTCGCCCGAGCCCGGCGACCGTCTCGCGGACGATCAGCTCCTCGAAATCCAGCCCGATCCCGCGGACGTAGTCGACGATCTCGCGGCGCGCGTCGCGTTCGAGCTCCTGGACGGCCGGATCGCGGACGTGGACGTGATAGCCCCGTCCGCCCGAGAAGACGACCGTCAGCTCCTCGAAGCCGAAGTCCCCGTCGAGAAAGGAGAGCAGCTTCACTAGCGCGTCCTTGCAGCTCGCGAGCATCTCCTCGTAGGTGTCCTCGCCCGGGGTAACGCCGGGCAGGTGGTCGGCGTCGAGGTCGAAGATCAGGTCCGAGCCGCGCCACCCCTTCTCGCCCATCGAGCCGGCGCCCGGATCGTCGTAGCGGCCCGCCGAGAAGTAGACGTGCCGCGGGCGTTCGCGCGCGAGGAAGTCGCCGAGCTCGCCCAGGTCGAACAGCGAGCGGTGGCGGATCATCGTGGTACCGCCGGCGCGCCAGGGGATGTACCCCCACTCGCGCTCGTTCGCGCTCGGCGGGGGCGTCACCGACGTCCGGCGGTAGTGATCGCGAAACCGCCCCCGCAGGTAATCGCGCGTTCGCTCCTCCATACCCGAGTGGGTCTCGGCCGCGTCGATATAGGGCTAGCGATCAGCGATGGAGATACGAGGAGAGCCGGTCGGTGAGCCCCTCGTTTTCGCCGCGCTTGAGGTAGAAGGAGTCCCCGCCGTCCTCGTAGTAGTCGTTGATCCGGCGGACGATCTCGAAGCCGAGATGCTCGTAGAAGGCCAGCGCTTCCTCGTTGGTCGTCCGGGCGTGACAGGTCACCGAGTCGTGTTCGTCGGCGATCAGCTCGATCAGCCGTTCGCCGAACCCCTGGCCGCGGTACTCGGGGTCGACCGCGAGAAAGAGCAGGTAACCGTCGCGGCGCGTCGCCGCGAAGCCGATCAGCCGGCCGTCGATGAACAGCAGGTGGGCCTCCGAGCGCCGGTAGGCGTCGGTGAAGAAGCCGCGGCGCTGTTTGAGGACCCCCTCCCTGGTCCGGATCTCCTCCTTGAGCCGCCACGCGGTATCCACGTGGCTGTCGTCGCCGGGCCCGACGACCTGCAGATCGACGTTGACACTCACTACCAGTAGTAGTACGAGCCCCATTATAAGTTCACTGCCCGTAACGACGCCTTTAGGCGCCGCACTACCCCACACACGGTATGGACGCCCGATACGAGCTCCGCGATCACACCGCCGACGTCGCGGTCGCGGCCTTCGGCCCCGCGCTCGATTCGGTCTTCGGCGCGCTCGGGGACGGGCTCTCGGCCGCCCAGTGCGACGAGATCCCCGCCGACGGCGAGCGGTTCTCGTTTTCACTGGCTGCCGAGGGCCGCGAGGCACTGTTGTTCGACTACCTCGATCAGCTCATCTATGAACGCGACGTCCGCGCGGTGTTGCCCGCGGACAACGAGGTGAGCGTCAACCCCGGCGAGGAGTGGCGCCTCGAGGCCAGCGCGCGGGGCGTTCCCCTCGCCGAGGTCGAGGCCCGCGAGGTGAAAGCCGTGACCTACTCCGAGATGCGTATCGAGGAGGGCGAGGACGGCTGGGAGGCGTACGTCGTGCTCGACGTCTGAGGATCCGTCAGTGGAGCCGGTTCATCACCGGCGTCGCCGCGACGCCGTGGAGCACGACGGAGACGAGGACGATGGTCCCGACGACCGCCCACAGCAGGTCGGCGTCGGCGAAGGCCGCCTCGTTCAACCCGTGAGCGAGGTAGTAGAAGGATCCGATCCCGCGGATCCCGAAGAAGGCGATCGCGCCCCGCTCACGCCAGGGCAGATCGAAGCCGGCGAGCCCGACCACCCCCGCGAGCGGGCGGACGAGGAAGACGATCGCGAGCGCCGCGAGCAGTCCCTCGAGGGTGAGCGGGCCGAGCAACCCGCCGACGATCGCCCCGCCGAAGAAGACCATGAGAAGCGCCATCAGCGTCTGTTCCGCGAGCTCCGCCGTCCGGTGGAGCGACTCGTTGTACTCGTGATCGCGCTCGTAGTGGCGGATCGTGAGCGCGGCGACGAACACCGCGACGAAGCCGTAGCCCCCGACGACCTCGGTCAGCCCGTAGACCAGGAGCGTCCCCGCGATCGCCTCCAGGCCCTGAACCGACTGGGCGATCCGCGTCTCGGGGGCCGACGCGAAGATGAGCCGCGCGAGGACGGCCCCGAAGACGATTCCCAAGAGGGTCCCGAGGCCGATCCGGTAGCCCACGTCGACCAGCAGCCACTCGCCGAGCCAGTTGCCCGGCGCGAGCCCCACGAGCGCGATCGCGATTGCGAGGTTGGTGAAGGGGAAGGCGAGCCCGTCGTTGAGCCCGGCCTCCGAGGTGAGCGCGAAGCGGGTCTCGGAGGGTTCGTCGTCCGTCCCGCCCTCGCCGGGCTCCTCGACCTGCACCTCGCTCGCCAGTACGGGATCGGTCGGCGCGATCGCAGCACCCAGCAGGATCGCGGTCGGGACGAGGAAGCCGACGAGCCACCACCCGAGCAGCGCGGCCCCGGCGATCGACAGCGGCATCGTGATCGCGAGCAGTCGCCAGGTCGATGCCCACGCGCGCAGCCCGGGCGGGCGATCCAGCTTCAGCCCGACGCCCATCAGCGCGACGATCACGACCAGCTCGGCGAAGTGCTCGGTGAGCACGCCCTGTTCGAGCGGGTCGGGCGCGGGGACGATCGGCAGCCAGAAGACCAGCGCGCCGAACGCGACGAAGAAGACCGGCAGCGAGACCGGCCGATCGGCGATCAGCAGGGGGAGGACGGCGACGCCGAGCAAGGTGAGGCCGATCACGATCAGCCCGACGTCGTACAGTTCGATCGCCATACTGCCCGGTCGCTCGGGTGGGCCAAAACGGTTGAGCCTGCACGCCGCTGCCGGCCGCGGAGTCATGTCGCCGGCCGCCGTACCCGACCCATGGACGAACGCCCCGTCCCGCGCCGGGCACTGCTCGCGCGCGGAGCTGGCGCGCTTGCGGCCGTCTGTGGGCTGTCGGGCTGCGTCGAGGAGGTCGGCGAGCAGTTCCCGCCCAACCGACGCTGGCCGACCAGCGAGTACGCACCCGACCTCCCGGTCGGCGGGCGTTCCGCCGTCGTCGAGGAGGGGATCGAGGCCTTCGCGAGCGAGACGATCGAGGACGAATCCGGCTTCGAAGGGGCCCTCGAGTCCCACGGCGTCGCCGTCGAGTCCGTCGAGCGCAAGCTGAGCGCGCTCACCATCGAGTACGAGACCACCGACCTCGGGGAGGGTGGGAAGCTCCACGACGTCGGCCCGATCGCGGGGGCCTACGCCGCACTGGTTCGCTCGGGCTACGACGCGGCGTTCCTCGAGGTGACGATCCTCGATACGGAGTCCTCGTCGTTCGGGGCCGCCGAGGTCGACACCGAGTGGGCCCGGAAGTACGTGGCCGGCGAGTACACCGTCGGCGAGTACGGCGAGCTCGTCGCCGGCACCGTCGAGTCCCAGCGCCACCCGCCCGACGTGGGCGCGACGCCAGAGGAGTGAGGTCCCAGATGCGTAACGGACCATCGCCGTTCGGGCGGCGGTACGAAGTGCTTATCGGGAACTGGGATCAAGTGCTCCGATCATGAACGGTTGGTGGCGACGGATCTCGCTCGCGCTGACGGTCGTGTTCGCCATCGTCGTCACCTACGCGTCGATATATCGCTGGGGGATGGCGACGTTCGAGGGGGAGTCGGTCCCGTTCGTTCAGGCGACCCAGAAGGTCGTCGAGTCGCTCACGACGGCCGGGTTCGGCGGGCACGCGCCGTGGTCCTCCCTCGAGATGAACCTCATCGTCCTCGGAATGAACCTGACGGGCGTGCTGCTGGTCTTCCTGGCGCTTCCCGTCTTCGCCATCCCGATGTTCCGCCAGGCGGTCCAGTCGACACCCCCGACGTCGAGCGACCTGACCGACCACGTGATCATCTGCTCGTACACGTCGCAGGACGAGGTCCTGCGAGCGGAGCTCGACGCGATCGGCGTCCCGTATCTCCTCGTCGACCGGGATCCCGACGTCGTCACCGATCTCGTCGACGACGGGGCCGAGGCGATCCACGGCGACCCCGAGCGGATCGACACGCTTCGGGCGGCAAACGCCGGCGAGGCCCGCGCGCTCGTGGCGGACGTCGACGACGAGACGAACCCGACGGTGATCCTCTCGGCCAAGCGGGCCAACCCCGACCTCCGGGTCGTCAGCGTCGCCCGAGACCACGAGGTGGCGCCGTACCACGAGTACGCGGGCGCCGACGAGGTGGTCCAGTCGCGCCAGCAGCTCGGGACGAGCCTCGCGATGCGGGCGATGACGTCGTTCTCGGAGAAGCTCCGCGGGACGATCGGCATGGAGTCGAACGTCGAGGTGACCGAACTGCTCGTCGAGGAGGACAGCGATCTCGTCGGACGGACCCTCGAGGAGACCGACGTCTTCGATCGGAAGGGCGCAAGCGTCATCGGCGCGTGGCTCGGCGGGAAGTTCGTCGTCGCGCCCGGCCCGACGACGACGATCGAGGAGAACATCATCCTCCTCGTCACGGACCGATACGACGACTTTCAGGAACTGCAGGCCCGTCCGATCCCGACCCACCGGGGCCACCCCTCGCGGGTGGTCGTCTGTGGCTACGGCACCGTCGGGTGGGTCGTCGCCGAGGAGCTCAGGAAGGAGGGGGTCGACGTCGACGTGATCGATCTCGAGGAGGGAAGCGGCGCCGACATCGTCGGGGACGTCACCGACCCGGAGACGCTCTCGGAGGCCGACCTCGAGAACGCGCGGACCGTGGTACTGGCGCTCGACGAGGACGTCCCGACGATTTACGCGACGCTCGTCCTCAAACAGCTCGCCCCCGACGTCGAGATCGTTGCACGCGCCGACGAGGCGGAGAACGTCTGGAAGCTCTACAACGCCGGCGCGGACTTCGTGCTCTCGCTGCCGACGGTGGCCGGCGAGATCCTCGCCTCCGATCTGATCGACGAGACGGAGATCCTGACGGCCAGGACGGAGTTTGAGTTCACACGGACCGACGCCCCCGCCCTCGCGGGTCGAAGCCTCGGGGACGTCGACGTCCGGGCCGAGACGGGCTGTACGGTGGTCGCCGTCGAACGCGACGACGAGCTGCTGACGGACCTCGGCGCCGAGTTCGTCGTCAGGGAGGACGACGAACTCGTGGTCGCGGGTACGGAGGCGGCGATCGAGCGGTTCGAGGGGCTGACTCACGAACGCTCCCGATGAGGCGATCGGCCACCGACGAGGTCGGCCGACGGGGTTTGAGGCCCGAACGCCGTTCGCCCGTATCGACGCGTCGTCGGGGACGGAGCGCCGACGGTCAGTGCCGCAGCACCGAGTATGCGATGCTCGCGAGCCCGAGGCCGACGAGCAGCGACTCGATCGTGTACAGCATCAGCAGCTGGCCGGTGGTGAGCCAGTGTCCGCCGCCGATCCCCGGCGCGTAGACGGCCTCGACGAGGCTACTGATCGTGATCAGCGCGAACCCGAGCGTCGTGTATCGGAGGTTCCGCTGACCGAGACGTCGTTGTGCCTTGTAGCTGAGCATCGTGAGCGTCCCCCCGACCAGAAGGACGAGCAGGTTGCTCGCGAGGAACAGCGCCAGTTCAGACACGACTACTCCTCCGTGATGTCCGAGAGGTCCACCGATTCGTCGCCCGCTTCACCGCCCCGTCGACCTTCCCCGAGGTCACGAAACAGGTCGCCGAACTTGTCGACCGCGTCCTTTCTGATCTCGAGGTTGACGTTGAACCCGCCGTCCTCGACCCTGATATTGATCTCCTCGAGGTCGGTCGTGTACTGCATGTACTGCTTTCCGCTGGAGTCGACGAACTGCTCCTCCGAGAGCAGCCCGTAGTCGAGGAGGACGTTGACGCGTCGATAGATGGTCGGAAGCGATGCATCACAGACCTGTTCGAGTTCCCGCGCGGACAGCGGTCTGACGCTTGCGGCAGCCAGGATACGACGGCTGTCCTGGCTCGCCAACACCTCGAAGATACCGTCCGGGTCCCATTGACTCGTCACGGCTCACTCCCCGAACCATCTCACGGCCGTCCTCCGTCGTCTACGCGTATCGCGATCCCGTGGGCACTCATCACCTCCCGGTTCGGCTCTGACTCACTTCATTCTACTGTGACCGGGGCCGGCTCGCAGCCCCGTTCGTATCGGATTCGCTCGTTATGAGTGACCCTATCACGATGGCGGTGTTCTCCGTTCCCGAAACTGCTTGGGGGCACACCCGGTACATCCCCACCCGTAACGGCCCCTATAGAACGGTGTTCTCGATCCCCTAAACCGGAGATATCCCGTAGTGATTGTCCGAGGAGCGTGTTTACCGCGATGGCCGATGGTAGCGCCTTTGTCCTCTGAAACCGTCTGAAACATTTAGACGGCGCTTAGCCCTAAAGAGGGGTCATGGCACTTAGGTGGTCCGAGCTTCCCGGGACGGATCCCGCGGAAGCCGGTCGACGAGCCAGGCACGTCTTCGACGGCTCCGAGCGGGTCGTTCCGGTCGATCGGTCTCGGAACAGGATCCGCCTCGGTTCGAGCCAATCGAGTGGTATCGTATGAGCGGCGGCGATGGGGAGCTCGCGCGCAACCTCGGCTTCCTCGAGGCGATGACGATGGGGGGCGGGACGATGATCGGGGCGGGGATCTTCATCCTGCCGGGGATCGCCGCGGAGGGCGCCGGGCCGGCGAGCTCGCTTTCCTTCGCGATCGCCGGGCTCGTCGCGCTGTTCGCGGCGGTCTCGCTCGCCGAGCTCGCGACGGGGATGCCGATCGCCGGCGGGAGCTACCACTACGTCAACCGCGCGCTGGGCAGTTTCTTCGGCTCGATCGTCGGCTGGGGGATGTGGACGGGCCTGATGTTCGCGAGCGCCTTCTACATGATCGGCTTCGGCCAGTACCTCGTCGAGCCGGTGCCGTTCATCGACGGGCGGTTCCTCGTGATCCTGTTCGGCCTCCTCGGACTGTCGTTCCTGATCGGGGTCAACTACTACGGCACCGAGGAGTCGAGCAGCTTCCAGAACATCATGATCGGCGCCGAGACGGTGGTGATCCTCATCTACCTCGCGGTCGGCGTCTTCTTCGTCGAGCCCGCGAACCTCGATCCATTCGCGCCGACCGGCGTGAGCGGGATCATCGCGACGACGGGGCTCGTCTTCGTCACGTTCCTCGGCTTCGAGATCATCGCCACCGTCGCCGAGGAGGTCAAGAACCCCGGTCGGAACATCCCGCTGACGATGATCCTCTCGGTGGTCTCGGTGACGATCCTCTACATGGTCGTGATGGTGATCAGCACCGGGGTCGTTCCGTTCGACGAGCTGGGCGACTCGCTCGTGCCGGTCTCTGACGTCGCGGAGATCTCGATGGGGCTCGCCGGCGTGGTCGCGATCGTCGCCTCCGCGGTGATCGCGGCGATCTCGAGCTCGAACTCCTCGATCCTCGCGGCCGCACGCGTCGTCTTCGCGATGGGGCGCGACGACCTGATGAGCGACTGGCTCAACGAGACCCACAGCAAGTTCTACACGCCCCACCGGGCGGTGATGGCGACCGGCGGGATCACCGCGCTGCTGGTTCTCGCCGGTCTCTGGGTCGAGGGGATCATCGAGATCCTCGCCGAGGTCGCGAGCTTCAGCTTCCTCGTCGCCTACGCGCTCGTTCACGTCTCGCTCGTCGTGATCCGGCGTGCGGATCCCGACGGCTACGAGCCCGACTTCGAGGTCCCCGGCGCGCTGTATCCGGCAGTGCCGGTACTAGGTGTGATCCTGTCGGTCGTCGTCATCACGCAGATGGAGCCGGTCGTGATCGCCATCGGGCTGGGGATCGTCGCGCTCGGCGCCCTCTGGTACCTGCTGTACGTCCGCAAGCAGGACGTCGACGAGAGCCTCATGGGCGACGCGATCGCCGAGCAGCCGGGCGGTCCCGGCGAGCCGACCGACGGCTACCGGGTCGTCGTCCCGGTCGCGAACCCGGGGACACAGGAGGGGCTGTTGGAGCTCGCCGCCGCGAGCGCCAACACCCACTCCGAGGAGGACGAAACCCCGGAAATCGTCGCGATCAACGTGCTGCAGGTCCCCGACCAGACCTCGCTCGACCAGAAGCTCCAGTTCGAGGAGGAGCGCGTCGAGACACAACGCGAGCTCCTCGAGAGCGCCCGGGAGGCCGCCGAGGGGATGGACGTCAGCCTCAGGACGCGCGCGATCGTGGGCCGTGACGTCGGCCGAACGATCCTCGACGTGACCGAGGAGGAGGGGGCCGATCAGGTCCTCATCGGGTCTCATGGGCCCCAGACCCGGCGCCAGGAGGTCTTCGGCTCGAACCTCGATCCCGTCCTCAAGCACGCGCCCTGTGACGTCTCGATCGTGGAGCTCAAGAACGACGTCATCGGCACGCCGGTGGCGCTCGCGGGCCCCGGCCCGCACGCGCCCGTGGCCGCCCGGCGGGCCGCCGAGTTCGCGATGATCGACGGACGCGTTCCGACGCTGTTGAACGTCCAACAGCCAGAAGCGGAGGGCGACGACGAGCCCGACCCCGTCGACCGGGGTGAGGCGATGATCGAGGGAATCGCCGAGGAGGCGGGACTCGAGCCCGAGGAGTACGAGACGGAGGTGCTCGTCGCCGACGACACCGCCGACGCGATCCTCGAGGCGATCGACGACTACGACACGGTCTGTGCCGGCGTCTCGGAGAAGAAGGCCGTCTCGCGCATCATGTTCGGATCGATCGCGAAACAGGTCGGCGAGCAAGCCAGCGCGAACGTCGCGATGATCCGCGGTCCCTACGAGACCCATCGGGGCGTCCGGGAGGCGGTCGCCGAGCGACTCGCGGACTGACCGACGGGCGCCACGGGGCTCCGCTTCGGCCGGTCCGGCAGCTACAAGCGAAAGAACGAGGGGCCTCAGGGAAGGAGATTTCATAGAGTGATCGATGAACGTCGGATTCTGTAGGGCCGATCGATGAGCCTCGGCGGTATCGCCCTCGCGACCGACTTCGCCGCCGTCATCGTCACGGCAGCGGTCCTCGCGATCCTCGCCCGAAAGACCAAACAGCCGACCATCGTCGCGTACATCCTCACCGGGATCGTCATCGGCCCGGTGATGCTCGACCTCGTCGGCGAGGACGAGCTCATCGAGATCATGGCCGAGCTGGGCCTCGGCTTCCTCCTCTTCCTGCTCGGCATCGAGATGAGCTTCGAGAACATCCGCGACATCCTCAAGCCGACCGCCGCGATCGCGGCCGGACAGGCGGTCCTGCAGGCGGTCCTCTCCTTTTCCGTCGCCCTGCTGATCGGGTTCGACCCGTTCCAGTCGGGGATGATCGCGCTCGCGACCACCTTCGGGGCGACGCCGATCATCGTCAAGATCCTCGGCGACAAGGACGAGCTCAAGACCTTATACGGTCGGGTCGACGTCGGCATCCTGATCGTCCAGGACATCTACCTCGTGATCGCGCTCGCGGTGCTCGGCGTCGGTACGGTCGACGACGTCACCGAGGTCGCCCTGAGCATGGGGCGCGTGCTCGGGCTGATGGCGCTGGTCGGGCTGGCAGCGTACCTCTCCTATCGATATCTGCTGCCGACGCTGCTCCGCGCGAGCGCCCAGAACGAGAGCACCCTCTTCACCGTCGGAATCGCGTGGGCGTTCGTCTTCATCTTCGCGGCCGAGACCCTCGAGCTCTCGGTCGAGGTCGGCGCCTTCCTCGCCGGCCTCGCGCTCGCCCAGCTCCCCTACAGCACGGAGCTCAAGGAACGGATGAGTCTCGTCACCGACTTCTTCATCGTGGTCTTCTTCGCCTCGATCGGCCTGCAGATGACCGCCGATCAGCTGCTCGCCTACTGGCAGGAGGCGCTGATCGCCGCCGCGCTGTTGATCATCGGGAACTTCTTCATCGTCTTCGGGCTCTTCCTGAGCCAGAACTTCGACGTCGAGACCTCCTTCATCGGGACGATCAACATGCTGCAGGTCAGCGAGTTCTCGCTCGTTCTCGGGGCCATCGCCGTTACCCAGGGATTCATCGAGGAGGACCTGCTCGGCTTCTTCAGCCTGATGGCGCTAGTAACGATGCCGCTTTCGACATACGTGATCATCAACAACCACGAGATCTACAGGCGTGCCGAACCGTACCTGGAACGCTTCAAGTCGGACGACCGCATCGAGACGGAGCTCGGCGTCCACGAGGACCACGCGGTGATCATCGGCTACGACCGGCTCGTGGTCGAGTCGCTCGACCCCATCCGTGAGCAGTTCGACGACATCGTCCTCGTCGATCGGTCACCCGAGAACGTCTCCGAGCTTCGGGATAGCGGCTTCGACTACAACTACGGCGACTTCCGCCACGGCGAGATCCGCCAGGAGGCGGACCTCGAGAACGCGTCGTTCGTCATGAGCATGGCGACTCAGACGGAGATCAACCGCCAGCTCCTCGAGCAAGCCCCCGAGGACGCGACGACGTTCGTCGCGGCCGGCCACCCCGAGGACGCGGCGACGCTCTACGACGAGGGTGCCGACTACGTGATCATCCGGCAGGTGCTCGCCGGCGAGGTGCTGGCCGAGCACGTGACCGACTACCTGACCGACCGGGAGGCGTTCGACGCGACGGTCGATCGCACCCGCGAGGGGCTCGAGGGGGGTGAGTCCGATGGTCGTTGAGGTGATCGGCTCGCTGACCGCGATCTTCGTGCTGGCCGCCGTGTTGTTGCTGGCCGCGGGCCGCTACGGGCTGCCGGTGATCCCCTTCTATCTCGTCGCCGGGATCGTCGCCGGCTTCGTGATCGCCGAGGAGCAGCTGCTCGATCTGGCCCAGTGGGGGATCGCCTTCCTCGTGTTCCTCTTCGGCGTCGAGTTCGACACGGCCGACATCAGGGAGCTCGGGGCCGACAGCACGGTCATCGCCATCGTCCAGCTGCTGGTCACCGGCGGGGCGTTCTACCTCGTCGGCCTAGGGTTGGGCCTCGACGGGCTGAACGCGCTGTATCTCGCGATCGCGGCGGCGCTCAGCTCCTCGCTCGTCAGCCTGGGCGAGGCGAACGGGCGACCGGACGTCACCTTCGAGCGCCTGCGCGAGTCGATCCACTTCGTCGAGGACTTGCTCGCGATCGTCGTCGTCCTCTGTCTCAGCGCGTTCGTCTACTCGGCCCAGCCCGCCCTCGAGCAGCTCGCGGTCGGGATCGGTCTGGTGCTCGTGGGGCTGTTCGTCCGGCGCTACCTCTTCGATCGGATCGCGTCGCTCGCCGACGACATCGAGATCATGATGCTGGTGGGGGTGTCGTTCATCATCGGCTTCATCGCCCTCTCGGAACTCGCCGGCATCTCGATCGTCGTCGGGGCCTTCGCCGCCGGGCTCGCCGTCTCCCCCGAGTACCCCTACAACATCAAGATGCTCGACGCGATCGAGGACCTCCACGACTTCTTCGCGCCGATCTTCTTCCTCACGCTGGGAGCGTTGATCGCGATCCCGACCCTCGAGACCGCGCTGTACACGCTCGTGCTCGTGGTCGCCGTGCTGGTCGTGAACCCGGCGATCGCCGTGCTCGTCCTGCTCCGACGGGGCTACGATCCCCGGACGTCGACGCTGGCCGCCCTCGGGCTCGATCAGGTCAGCGAGTTCTCGCTGATCGTCGCCATCGGCGCGCTCGGGGCCGGCACGATCGAGGGCGCGCTGTTCGAGGCGATCGTGCTGGCCGGCGTCGTGACGATGATCGTCTCGGCGTACTCGAGCCGGTACGGCGAGGAGATCCACCGCGCACTCGCCGAGCGGGGACTGTTCGGGCCGGTCCAACGGGTCGACGAACGAAGCCGCGTTACGGACGACCTCTCCGATCACGTGATCGTCGTCGGCTACGGGACCGAGGGCAAGGAGGTCGCGCGGGCCTGCGAGGAGGCCGGCCGGGAGTTCGTCGTCATCGAGAACGACCCCGTGCTGGTCGAGGGGTTGGTCGACGACGTCGAGAACTACGTCGTCGGCGACGTGATGGGCGATCGGGTCTGGGAGGCCGCGCGGGCCGACCGGGCCGAGCTGATCGTCTCGACGGTCATCCAGGAGGAACGCTCGGCACGTGCCCTTGAGCTTGACACCGAGGCCGACGTCATCACGCGCGCGACGGACGAAAAGAGCGCGCGCGAGCTGTTCGAGCGCGGCGCGCTGTACGTCGCAGTGCCGGACGTGCTCGCGGCCGGCCGGCTCGCCGCGCGGATCGAGGCCGTCCTCGAGGCCGACGAGGACCGCCGCGAGGAGCTCCGCGAGCGGAGCCGCGAGAAGATCGAGTCCGCCCAGCGCCCCAGCTAGGGTCGCCGCCGGCGCGCGGCACAAAGCCCATTACCCGCTCGGTGGATCCTTCGGGAGATGGAGGGTCTCGTCGTGCTCGCGCTGCTCGTCGCCCTGCCGATCCACATCGTCGCGTGGATCGCCATCGAGATCGACGCGCGGCGGGTCGGGTTGAACCCCCACGGATGGGCCTACGGTGTCCTCATCCCGATCGTCGGCCTCGTCGTCATCCCCGCCTACCTCTACGAGCGAAAGCACGCCACCGAGGAGTGAGCACCTGTCGCTGGTAGCCCGGATTGTGTCGAATCCACTGGCGAAACCTATTCCCCGCCGCCGGGCCGAGTACGGGTATGACCACCTTCGACGCCGACGGGATCACGCTCGAGCGGGTCCGCGAGAACGTCTGGGAGATCACCCGGGACGACGGGATGCGCGTGCCGGCCCGCGTGCTCGCCAGCGAGGCGCTCTTGGAGGAGATCAGCGACGACAAGACGATCCAGCAGCTCAAGAACACCGCCCACCTGCCCGGGATCCAGAAACAGGCGCTGTGCATGCCCGACGGCCACCAGGGCTACGGCTTTCCCGTGGGCGGCGTCGCCGCGCTCGACGCCGAGGAGGGCTGTATCTCGCCCGGCGGCGTCGGCTACGACATCAACTGCGGCGTGCGGATGATGACGACGAACCTCACCTACGACGACGTCGACGGCCGCGAGGAGGAGCTCGTCGACGCGCTGTTCGCGAACATCCCCTCGGGGCTTGGCGGCGGCGGCGTCGTCGAGAGCGGGATCGACACCGTCGAGGCCATTCTGGATCGGGGCATGGAGTGGGCGCTCGAGGAGGGCTATGCCGTGCCCGCGGATCTCGATCACTGCGAGGACGAGGGCGTTCGCACCGACAGCGATCCGAGCGCGGTGAGCCAGAAGGCCAAGGACCGCGGGAAGAACCAGATCGGCTCGCTGGGCTCAGGCAACCACTTCCTCGAGGTCCAGCGCGTCACTGACGTCTTCCGCGGGGACGTCGCCGACGCCTACGGCCTCGCCGAGGAGCAGATCGTCGTCCTGATTCACACCGGCTCCCGTGGCCTGGGCCACCAGGTCTGTACGGACTACCTCCGAAGGATCGAACAGGAACACGGCGACATGCTCGCGGAGCTGCCCGACAAGGAGCTCGCGGCCGCGCCCGCGGGCTCGGAGCTGGCCGAGGAGTACTACGGCGCGATGTGTGCGGCGATCAACTTCGCGTGGGTCAACCGCCAGCTGATCATGCACCGGACGATGGAAGTGTTCGAGCGGGTCTTCGACAGGAGCCACGAGGAGATGGAGATGGAGCTGCTCTACGACGTCGCCCACAACATCGCGAAGAAAGAAGAACACACCGTCGAGGGCGAGGACCGCGAGCTCTACGTCCACCGCAAGGGCGCGACGCGGGCGTTTCCGGCGGGCCACCCCGAGGTGCCCGCGGCGTATCGTGACGTGGGCCAGCCCGTCATCATCCCCGGGAGCATGGGCGCGGGCAGTTTCGTCCTTAGGGGCGGGGAGCACTCGATGGCAGAGACGTTCGGCTCGACGGCCCACGGCGCGGGACGGGTGATGAGCCGGACGCAGGCGAAAAACGAGTTCTGGGGCGGCGACGTACAGGACGGCCTGCGCGATCAGGACCGCATTTACGTGAAGGCCCAGAGCGGCGCGACGGTCGCCGAGGAGGCCCCCGGCGTCTACAAGGACGTCGACGAGGTCGTTCGGGTCAGCGACGAGCTGGGGATCGGCGACAAGGTCGCGCGCACGTTCCCGGTCTGTAACATCAAGGGTTAGGAGATCCGGTACGGGTTGTCGTCCTCATCATCGCCGTCGTCGCCCTCCTCGGGATAGCGCTTGCGGGCGCTGAGCGTGACCGAGGCCTCGGGCGCCTCGTCGTTCTCCCAGGGGCTCTCGTAGACCGACAGCTCCGCGTCGGTGACGTCCCAGCCGGCGGACTCGAGCAGTTCGACGAGCTCGCGCTGATCGGCGAGGATCTCATCGTCCATGACGGGGGGATTCGCGCCAGCGACGTTACCTTTCCGCCTGCTACCGCCCGCCCGGACCGCCGGGCCCGCTCGGTCCGCGCGGCCCCTGCGGCCCGCGGGGGCCGATCCCGGCTCCGATCTCGACGTACTCCTCGGGCGGGCGGGGGTCGACCTCCTCGCCGCCCTCGAACCGGACGTAGCTCAGGTAGAACGGCTCGCCACAGCCGACCGCTTCATCCTCGGTGTCCTCCCCTGCCGGTGGCCGGAAGGACAGCGCCGAGGCCTCCTCGCGCCCGCAGACGAACCGCACGCCGTCGCTCTCCTCGTACTCCTCGTCGGGGCCGGCGTACTCCCAGCCCTCGAGGGGATAGGGCGTCACCGACTTGTCGGCGAGGTAGGCGTCGCGTTCGAGCTCGGCGAGCGCTCCACAGCGGGGGCAGTAGTAGGTGACGGCGACCATATCCTCCGTAGAGGTCGTCGCGGTTTAGGTCTGCTGTGCGGGAGCTGTAGCGGCCGAACGGTGCGTCGGCCGGCGCGAACGGGGTCGCCAATTCGCGACCCCGTTCGCGGGGCGGGGAAGGGCTGGCGTCCTAAGCGAGGGGTTCGGATCCGAACCCCTCGCAATGCGGCCTGGTGGTCCTCAGAAATCTTCGATTTCTGGGATCTCGCGGGAACGCAGTTCCCGCGGACCTCGCGGCGACGTCGTCGCCGCTCAGCCCGAAAAGACTGCGCAGCAGTCTTTTCTTGGACATGAAAAGGGCGAAGCGCGAGCGCCAGCGAGCGCTGAGGGCTTTCGTGGACATGAAACGGGCGAGGCGAAACTGCCAAGGTTTCGCTGGAGAATCTCCGATTCTCCCGATGCCAAAAACGCCGACGGCGTTCGTCGGAAGGTCTTTGCCCCGAGACCGAGAGGATCGGATATGATCGACGAGACGGTCGCGGAGATCGAGGGGATGCAGACCCACAGCTCCTCGGTCGTCGCCGTCAAGGCCGCACGCGCGCTCACGGAGCTGCTCGAACGCGAGTACGCGACGGTCGAGGAGTTCGTCAGGGACCTCGAACGCAACAGCTCGGTGCTCCGACGGGCGAACCCCTCGCATGCCTCGCTGTTCAACGTCCAGCACTCGATAACCCGCGAGGTCGACGAGGACGAGCCCGAGGACGTCGCGTCGGCGAAGGCGGCGCTGGCCGACGCGATCGATCGGGCGGTCGAGCGCGTCGAGGACGGCAAGGATCGGGCCGCCTCCCACACCGCCGAGACCCTCGAGGACGGGATGACGGTCCTGACCCACGACTACTCCTCGACGGTCAACGCGGCGATCGAACGGGCGGTCGAGGAGGGGAACGAACTGTCGGTCTACGTCACCGAGGCCCGCCCCCGGCTCGCGGGGCGAAAGACAGCCCGCCATCTCGCCGGGATCGACGGCGTCGAGCCGACGTTGATCGTCGACAGCGCGGCGGGCAACTACCTCGAGGAGTGTGACTGCGTGCTGATGGGGATGGACTGTCTGGTCGGGGACACGCTGTACAACCGCGTGGGGACCTACCCGATCGCGGCGACCGCCGCGGACCTCGACGTCCCGATGCGGGTCACGGGCTCGGGGGCGAAGCTGATCGACAGCGGGTTCGTCTTCGAGAACGACTACCGGCCGGCCAGCGAGGTGCTGCTCGAGCCCGCCGAGGGGTTCGCCGTCGAGAACCCGCTGTACGACGCGACCCCCATCAGGCTGCTCGACGCGATCATCACTGACGACGGCGCGATGGCGTTCTAAAGACAGTTATACCGGCCACCTGTTAGGTCCCGGTATGGACTTCACCCCGATCTCGCGCCACGGGCTCATCGGCGACGGAAGTACGTGTGCGCTGGTCGCGGAGGACGGGACGATCGACTGGTGGTGCGTCCCGAACCTCGACTCGCCGAGCGTCTTCGGCCGGCTGCTCGACCCCGGGATGGGCGGGTTCTCGATCGAGCCGGTCTCGCCCGCGACGAGCAGCCAGCGCTACGAGCCGGACACGAACGTCCTCCACACCGAGTTCGAGACCGAAAGCGGCGCGATCACCGTCACGGACTTCATTCCGAAGGCCGAGGACGGGCCCTCGCGCGTTCAGTCGATCTACCGGCGGGTGACCTGCGAGGAGGGGCCGGTCACCGTCCAGACCGTCTTCGAACCCCGGTTCGACTACGCTCGCGCGGACACCGTCCTCGAGGAGAACGGAGAAGCGATCATCGCCGACGGCGAGACCGAGCGCCTCCAGTTCGCGAGCGAGTCGCCGCTCCGCGTCGACGACGACCGCGCGATCGGCCACGAGACCCTCGAGGCGGGCGACGTCCGGTGGTCGGTGGCCCAGCACGACGGGGAGACGGCGCCCGACCCGAGCGAGGGCGAGGCGGTCCTCGAGACGACGGTCGACTACTGGACCGACTGGGTCGGGCGCGAGAACGGGATGCTCGCGGACGTCATCGAGGACCGATGGGTGGACGCGGTCGTCCGGTCGGGGCTCGTGCTCAAGCTGCTGATGCAGGAGGAAACGGGCGCGATCTGTGCGGCCCCGACGACCTCGCTGCCCGAAACCCTCGGGGGCGTTCGCAACTGGGACTACCGCTACAACTGGATCCGGGACTCGAAGCTCACCGTTCAGGCGCTCTACGCCCTGGGGAAGAGGGACGAAGCCCACGCCTACTTCGAATGGTTCCTCGACCTCTGTGAGTCCGGCCCCGAGGAGCTCCAGCCGATCTACGGCCTGCGCGGCGAGCTGGACCTCGAGGAGGAGCTGCTCGAGGAACACACGGGCTATCGCTACTCGAAGCCGGTCCGGATCGGTAACGCGGCCGCCGACCAGCACCAGGGCGACATCTACGGCTCGATCGTCCAGGGGATCTACGAGACGCTTCACTACGACGAGGACCTCGACGAGGAGGGTTGGCGGCTGGTCGAGGCGGTCGTCGATTACACCTGCGAGATCTGGGACGAGCCCGGCGAGGGGATCTGGGAGTTCCGCGACGAGCCGCGCCACCACGTCCACTCGAAGCTGATGTGCTGGATCGCGCTCGAGCGCGGGATCGAGATCGCCGAGCTCGACGACCGCGAGGCACCCCTCGAGCGCTGGCGCGAGGTCCGCGAGGAGATCCGCGAGGCGATCCTCGAGCGGGGCTACAGCGAGGAAGCGGGGGCGTTCGTCCAGCACTTCGACACCGACGAACACCTCGACGCCTCGACGCTGCTGATCCCCATCAGCGGCTTCCTGCCCGCCGACGACGAGCGCGTCCAGAACACGATCGACGCGATCCTCGCCGACCTGACCAGCGAGGAGGGGTTCGTCTACCGCTACAAGCGAGACGACGGCCTGCCGGGCGAGGAGGGGGCGTTCGTCCTCTGTTCGTTCTGGCTGGTCGACGCGCTCGCGCTCTCAGGGCGGATCGAGGAGGCCGAGGAGATCTTCGAGACCCTGCTCGATCACGCGAACCCGCTGGGGCTGTTCGCCGAGGAGATCGAGCCCGGGACGGGCACCTTCCTCGGGAACTTCCCGCAGGCGTTCTCGCACATCGGGCTGATCAACAGCGCGATCTACCTCAGCGTCGCGAAGGAGGAGGAGATCGAAGCCGAGGGCGGCGAGTTCAGTACGTACTTCGGCTGAGCGCCTCGCCCGAGTCGTCCCGCGGCCGGTAGCCGATCGTCCGCATCGCGTGGGTCAGGGAGAGATACCGGTCGTCGTTCGCGGAGACGGCGTTCACCGCGACGGAGCCCTCAACGTTGCCCGTCGTCGCGGACTCGATCGCATCCCGACAGTCCCGCGGGCTGAGCCACATCGCGCGGGCGTATCGAGCGTGTTCCTCGCCGTCCTCTTGGGTCTCCTCCAGGTCCTCCTGCTCGAGCAGCCAGCCGATCCGCAGGTTGACGACCTCGAGCCCGTGGCGATCGGCGTAGTAGTCGCCGAGTGCCTCGCCGGCGACCTTGCTGACGCCGTAGTACGAATCGGGCCGGGTCGGGTCGTCGGCGTCGACCACGTCGGGCGCCTCGACCATCGACTCGGGCTCGGCGGGGTCGGCGGCGTTGTACATGTGGCTGACGTGGTTCGAGGAGGCGAAGACCACGCGATCGAGGCCGTTCTCGACGGCGGCCTCGTAGACGTTGTACGCGCCGTCGACGTTGACCTCGCGGACGCCCTCCCAGTCGGCGTCGGGGTCGGGGTTCGCCGCGAGGTGGACGACGGCGTCATGACCCGAGAGGACCTTCGAGACCCGCTCGGCGTCGGTGACGTCGGCGATCTCGCTGTCCATCTCCTCGGTCTCACTGTGGGTGATCGGCGTCACGTCGTGGTCGGAGAGCGCCTCGACGGCCTGGTGGCCCACGTTGCCGTTCGCGCCGGTGATGGCGACCTTCATACCGGACGTTCAGACGGCGAACGGATAGTATCACGGCCGGGAACTGCCGGGCACAAGAGCTTCCCGAGAGCCGTCCTCACGAGCGGTATGGATCAGTCTCACGAGGAGGCGATCGTCAACGGCGTCCGGCTGCACTACGTCGAGGCGGGCGAGGGACCCCTCGTCGTCCTCCTGCACGGGTTTCCCGAACACTGGTACAGCTGGCGCGAACAGCTCCCCGCGCTCGTCGAGGCGGGCTACCGGGTCGTCGCCCCTGACATGCGCGGCTACAACCGCTCGGAGAAACCGCCCGGCGTGAGCGCCTACCGGATCGGCCAGCTCGTCGAGGACGTCCGCGCGCTGATCGAGGGCTGCGGGGCCGAGCACGCCCACCTCGTCGGCCACGACTGGGGCGGGATGGTCGCCTGGGAGGTCGCCGTCCGCCACCCCGAAAGCGTCGAGCGGCTGGTCGTCATGAACGCCCCCCACCCGAGCGCGTATCGCCGCGAGCTTCAGGACCCCGACTCCGACCAGCGGCGCCGCTCGTCGTACGTGCTGTTCTTCCAGCTCCCGTGGCTGCCCGAGCTCCTCTTCCGGGCGGGCGGACGACGCCTGCTGCGGCGGCTGTTCCGCGAGGGCGCGGAGAACCCCGAGGCGTTCGACGACGAGGCGATCCGCCGGTACGAACGGGCCTGCTCGCGCCCGGGCGCGATGACCGCCATGTTGAACTACTATCGCGCGGCGTTTCGGGGGACGGTCCGGTCGGCGATCCCCGGCTGTAGCGCGCCGACGGCGACCGCGAGCGACGGGCTGATCGATCGGCCGACGCTGCTGCTCTGGGGGATGGAGGACGAAGCGCTCTCCCCGCGGCTCACCGAGGGGCTCGAGGAGTGGGTGTCCGAGGTCGAAGTCGAACGGATCGACGACGCGAGCCACTGGGTCCAGATGGACGCCCCCGATCGTGTCAACGACGCCCTGATCGGGTTTCTCAGTCGAGACTGACGCGCTGGCCGTTCTCGTCGCTTTCCTGAATCGCCGCGAGCACGCGCTGGGTCGCGAGCCCGTCCTCGAAGCTCGGCTCGAACTCGTCGTCCTCCTCGACCGCCGAGAGGAACTCGTAGTTCTCGTGGACGAACGTGTGCTCCCAGCCGATGACGTGGCCCGGCGGCCACCAGTGATCGATGTAGGGATCGTCGCCGTCCGTCACGAGGATCGTTTCGAACCCGCGCGAGCCCTCCCGCTTGTACCCGAGCTCGTTGAGCCGTTCGAGCGAGAACGTCAGGCTCCCCTTCGAGCCCTCGATCTCGATGGTGTGGTCGTTCTTCCGGCCGTTGGCGTTCCGGGAAGCCTCGAAGCTGCCCACCGCGCCGCCCTCGAACTCCGCGGTCGCGAGGTAGGCGTCGTCGACGGTCACTTCGCGGGTCTCGCCGTCGCCCGTGGGGCGCTCGTCGGTGAACGTCCGCAGTTGGCCCGTGATCTCGCTGATCTCGCCCGCTTGCTCGCCTACGAGGAAGCGCGCGAGGTCGATCGTGTGCGCGCCGAGATCGCCCAGCGCGCCGCTTCCCGCGAGCTCCTCGTCGTTGCGCCAGCTCCACTCGGCCTCGGGATCGACCAGCCAGTCCTGGAGGTAACGTCCCCGGACGTGGTAGATCTCGCCGAGCTCGCCGTCCTCGATCAGCCCCTTCGCGTAGCGGATCGCGGGCACGAACCGATAGTTGAAGGCACAGCCCGCTGGGACGCCCGCCTCGCGGTAGGCATCGGTCATCTCCTCGGCCTCCTCTACGGTGGGCGCCAGCGGCTTCTCGCAGAAGACCGGCACGCCCGCCTCCAGCGCTTCGATCGAGTACTCGGGGTGGACGAAGTTCGGCCCGAGGTTGTAGAAGGCGTCGACCGATTCGATGGCCTCGCTCGGGTCGGTCGTGGTCCGCGCGAAGCCGAGCCTGTCGGCGGCCTCCGATAGGGCCTCCTCGTCGCGGCCCACGAGGACCTCCCGGTTGATCTCGGGAGCGTCCGGGAAGAACATCGGGAGCCGTGCCATCGCGTTCGAGTGGGCCTTGCCCATGAACCGGTAGCCGAGTACGCCTACGTCGAGTGCCATGCGCGATCGTTCACCACAGATGTAGTTAGGGGTTTCCGTCTCGTCGGCGGGGTCGTTGCAGGGACAAGCCATGCCTTTATCGAAAACGACACCGCAGTATGGGACCGTAATGCAAGCACTCCGATGGCACGGCGAGGGCGACGTCCGCGTTGACGAGGTTCCCAAACCCGAGATCGAGGAGCCGACCGACGCGATCGTCGAGATCACGGCCACGGCGATCTGCGGCTCGGATCTCCATCTCTACAACGATTTCATGCCGGGCATGGAGGAGGGCGACATCCTCGGCCACGAGCCGATGGGCGAGGTCGTCGAGGTCGGCGAGGAGGTAGACGACCTCCGGGAGGGTGACCGCGTCGTCATCCCCTTCACGATCAGCTGTGGGGAGTGCTGGTTCTGTGAGAACGACCTCTACTCGCTGTGTGACGAGACGAACCCGAACGCCGAGATGGCCGCCGAGACGATGGGCCACTCGCCAGCGGGGCTGTTCGGCTTCTCGCACACGCTGGGCGGCTACGACGGCGGGCAGGCCGAGTACCTGCGGGTCCCCCACGCCGACGTCGGGCCGATCAAGATCGAGTCGGACCTCTCGGACGAGGAGGTGCTGTTCCTCTCGGACATCTATCCCACGGGGTATATGGCTGCCGAGAACGCCGAGATCGAGGAGAACGACACGGTCGCCGTCTGGGGCTGTGGCCCGGTCGGCCAGTTCGCCATCCAGAGCGCCTGGATGATGGGCGCCGACCGCGTGATCGCGATCGACCGGATCGAGGAACGCCTCGGGATGGCCGAGGGCCACGCCGACACCGAGGTGATCGACTACTCCGAGGACGACGTCTACGAGTGGCTGATGGACGAGACCGACGGCCGGGGGCCGGATCGGTGTATCGACGCCGTCGGCTCGGAGGCCCACCACACCTGCGTCGACCACGTCCCCGACGAGCCCGACCGCCCGTACGTGCTCCAGGAAGCGATCAAGTCCTGTCGGAAGGGCGGGACGCTCTCGATCCCGGGCGTCTACATCGGCGAGATGGACGGCGTGCCGATGGGGCCGCTGATGAACAAAGCCCTCACGGTCAACGCGGGCCAGACCCACGTCCAGGCCTACCTGAACCCGCTGCTCGAGACGATCGAGAACGGAGAGATCGACCCCGCCGAGATCATCACCCACCGGGGTTCGCTCGAGGACGGGCCGGAGCTCTACGAGACGTTCAACGACAAGGAGGACGACTGCGTCAAGGTCGTCCTTGAGCCGTAACCCGAGTCGAACTCCCTATTCGGCCCAGTAGGCCTCGCCGGGCGTCGTCTCGAAGACGGCGCGGTCGAGCACGTCGACGGCCTTCTCCAGACCTTCGTTCGCGCTGGTCAGCGAGTCCTCGTGTTCGATGCTGAGCACGTCGTCGTAGCCGACCATTCTGAGCGTCGAAACGACGTCCTTCCAGTGGCTCTCGCCGTGGCCGTAGCCGATCGACCGAAAGAGCCACGAGCGGTTCGGCTCGTCGGTGTAGGGCGTGGTGTCGAGCACCCCTTTCTCCCTCGCTTGAGCCTCGTAGACCTTGGTGTCCTTTGCGTGGACGTGGTGGATCGCGTCGCGCTCGCCGAGATACCGGATCGCCTCGGTGACGTCGATCCCCTGCCAGTAGAGGTGCGAGGGGTCGAAGTTCGCGCCGATGCGCTCGTTGGTCGCCTCACGCAGCCGGGCTATCCCGTGGGGCTCGTAGACGAGCATGTTCGGGTGCATCTCGATGCCGACGTTCACGCCGTGGTCGTCGGCGTGCTCGGCGATCTCCCGCCAGTAGGGGATCGCGACCTCCTCCCACTGGTAGTCGTGGGCGTTGGCGTGCTCGGTGGGCCACGGCGCGGTGATCCAGTTGGGCACCTGCGCGCTCGGGCTGCCGCCGGGAAGCCCCGAGAACGTGGTGACCACGCCGACGTCGAGCTCGTCGGCCAGTTCGATCGCCTCGCGGAGCTCGGTGTCGGCCTCGCCGGCGTGGTCCTCGTCGGGGTGGATCGGGTTGTTGTGGGTCGCGAGCGCGCTGATCCGGAGGTCGTACTCCTCGAGCAGGTCGAGCAGCTCCGACTGGGCCGCCTCGTTCCCGAGGTACTCCTCGCGTGGCAGGTGGTCGTCGCCCGGGGCGCCGCCACAGCCCAGTTCGACCGCGCCGACGCCGATGTCGGAGAGATACGAGAACGCCTCCTCCTGTGACTGGCCGCCCAGCGGGACGGTGAGTACGCCGATGTCCATACCGGGGGGTGAACTCGAACGAGAATAAATCCCGGTGATTATTCCGCTGCGACCCACTCCTCCTCGAACCGGATCGAACGGCCCTGTTCGCTCGAACGGTAGATCGCGTCGATCACCCGCTGGACGAGCAGCCCCTGTTCGACGGTGTTTTGGTCGGGTGCCTCGCCGGCGGCGACGGCTTGCAGGAACGTCTCCTGTTCCGCGGCGTGGGCGTCGCGCTCGCGGGTCCTGACCTCCGTGTCGCTGAAGTGAGCCGACCCGTCGGCACTGGTCTCGTAGAGGGTCATCTCGCCGTCCCCCCGGTCGAAGCGGGCGCCGGCGTCGGTGCCGTGGACGACGAACTCGTTGTCCGCCGGGCGGTTGGCCGCCCACGCGACCTCGAGCGAGATCGTCTGACCACCCGCACAGCGGATGAACGCGCTCACCGAGTCCTCGACGTCGAACCGCTCGTGGCCGGCGTCCTCGCCCCACATCTGGAGGTAGGTGTAGTCCTCGCGGGTGCCGAACTCCGAGCGAGCCACGCCGGAAACCTCGGTGATGTCGGGGAAATCGAGCACGTGAAGCGCGAGGTCGAGCGCGTGAACGCCGATGTCGATCATCGCGCCCCCGCCCGCGATCTCCCGGGAGGTGAACCACGAGCCACGGCCCGGGATGCCGCGACGGCGGACGTAGTTGGCCTCGACATGGGTGAGCTCGCCGAACCGCCCGCGGTCGCGCTCGTTGGTGAGCACCTCTATCGACGGGAGATAGCGGTTGTGGAAACCGACCATACAGAACCCCTCGGAGTTTCGTGCGGCCGACGCGATCCGTTCTGCGCTCTCGACGGAGTGGGCGAGGGGTTTCTCGAGCAGGACGCTGAGGTCGGCCTCGAGCGCCGAGACCGCGTACTCCTCGTGGAACTTGTTGGGCGTCGTGATGACGAGTGCGTCGACGCTCGAGTAGAGCTCCTCGTGGTCCTCGTAGGTGGCGACCCCGTAGTCACGCTCGAAGCGCTCGCGGGCCTCGGGCAGGACGTCCATCCCGCCGACGAGCTCCGCGCCGTAGTTCCGGAGCCGATCGGCGTGGTAACGCCCGATGTTTCCGAGGCCGATAACCCCGACCGAAACGTCTCGTGGGTCGTTCATTGGGGAAACTAGAGAAAGTTACCGCATTACGCTTTCGTTCATGGTCGAGTCGACCCCAATACATATCGTTCGTCTCATAGTTCGACTAACCCGTCGGGAGTACGTTATTATAGACCGGATAACGGTCTCAGTCCGAGTCGCCGACGCCGCGTTCGGGGGTCCCCGAGCCGGTCGTGGCGACCTCGACCAGCCCGTGGCGGAGCGCGTCCCCTGTCTCGATGTCGAACAGGTGGATCCGGGAACGGTCGAGAACGACCTTGACCTCCTCGTCGATGTCGATCTCGGTGTCGGGGTCGACGCTCATCAGTAGCTGGTCGTCGGTCGCGGCGCCGCCCTCGACCTCCATGCTCGTCTCGGCGTCGTCGCCGGTGACGAGGTAGACGAACACCTCGTTGCCCATGGGCTCGAGGACGTCCGTCCGGGCGTCGATCAGCCCGGTCGAATGCTCGACCCCGTCGGCGGTGTGATCGAGGTAGACGTCCTCGGGGCGGACACCCACGGTGACCCGGTCGCCGGGCGCGAGCCCGTCGGTCGTCGCGGGGTCGAACTCGATCGAGAAGTTCTCGGTTTCGAGTTCGTCGGTTCCGACCTCGGCCTCGACGAAGTTCATCGAGGGCGAGCCGATGAAGCCCGCGACGAAGAGGTTCGCGGGCTCGTTGTAACAGACCAGCGGCGGGGCGATCTGCTGGAGCGAGCCCGCGTTGATCACCGCGATCCGGTCGGACATCGTCATCGCTTCGGCCTGGTCGTGGGTGACGTAGATGATCGTGGTGTCCAAACGGCGGTGAAGCCGCTGGAGCTCCGTGCGCATGTGGACGCGGAGCTTCGCGTCGAGGTTCGCGAGGGGCTCGTCCATCAGGAACACGTCGGGCTCCCGGACGAGCGCGCGGGCGATCGCGACGCGCTGGCGCTGGCCGCCGGACATCTCCTCGGGCATCCGGTCCATCATCCCCTCGAGCTGGACGATGTCGGCGGCCTCCTCGACCCGTCGATCGACTTCCTCCTTTTCGTAGTTGCGGAGGCGAAGCCCGAAGCTGATGTTCTCGTAGACGTCCATGTGGGGGAACAGCGCGATGTTCTGGAAGACCATCGCGATGTTGCGGTCCTTCGGCGGGAGCCGGGTCACGTCCCGGTCGCCGATGTGGACCGTCCCCTCGGTGGGCTGGGTCAGCCCCGCGATCGTCTCCATCGTCGTCGACTTCCCACAGCCGGAGGGGCCGACGAAGGTGACGAACTCGCCGTCGCCGATCTCCATGTTCATGTCGTCGACCGCCGTTACGTCCTCGTACCGTTTCGTGACTCCGTCGAGTGTGACTCGTGCCATGATCTTACTCCTTGAGGCCGCCCGCCGTCAGTCCGCTGACGATCTTCTCCTGTGCGACGACCACGAGGATCGCCATCGGCAGCACGCCGATGATCGACGCCGCGGCCATCGCGTTGTACAACGTCTGGTACTGTCCCTGGAACCCGAGGATCCCGTCGAGGATCGGCGCCCAGTTCTCGGGTTGGCCGTCGGTCATGAGAAACGAGAAGAAGAACTCGTTGTAGACGCCGATGAAGGTGAGCACGCCCGCGGTCGCGACGCCGGGCGCCGACAGCGGGATGATCACCCGAAAGAGCGCGCCCAGCCGCGTGGTCCCCTCGACCCGGGCGGCGTCCTCGAGCCCGTCGGGGATCTGGCTGTAGAAGGTCGTGAGGATGAATATCGCGAGCGGCATGAAGATCGCCGACAGCGGGATGATCAACGCGTACGGCGTGTTGTAGAGGCTGCCGTCCTGCATGATCGGCTCGAGGATCGCGAACTGCGTGTTGAACAGGTCGTTGATCGGGATGAAGAAGGCTGCCGGCGGGAAGAACGAGACCAGCAGGACCAGAAGCATCAGCGGTCCCTTCCCGGGGAACGAGAGCCGGCCGAAGACGTAGCCCGCGAGGCTCGCCACGACCAGGACGACGAGCGTCGCGACCGTCGCGATCACGAAGCTGTTGAACATGTAGCGGTGGAACGGCAGGATCTCGAACACCTCGATGAACACGCCGGGGTTGAACCCGTTCGGCGTCAGCCAGACGTCCTGGAGCTGACCCTCGGGAGTCAGCGCCACCATGAGCAGCCAGTAGAACGGGAACAGCGTGGTGAACAGGAAGAAGACCGTCACCAGCCAGAACATCGGCCGGTAGGCCCGGTTGGGATCGGAGATCGAGTCGCCGACCCACCGCTCGAGGGGACCCTGTTCGCGCTCCTGGTCGTCGGACTGTGTCTCGGCCGTCTCGGTTTCGGTTGCCATCAGTAGACACCTCCTTCCTGGTCACGGAACTTCACGATGTAGATCGAGATGAACACCCCGATGATCGCCGCCGTCATGAACGCCACGGCGGCCGCGGTGCCGAAGATGCGGGTCCCGCCGAACAGCGCCTCGACGACCATACAGGTCAGCGACGGCACCGTCGTACAGCCCGCCGTCGACTCGATCAGCCCGTAGACGCGCATCGCGTCCATCGTCCGGAACAGCATCGCGACCAGCAGGGCCGGCAGCACGAGCGGGAACGTGATCAGCTTGAAGCGCTGCCAGGCCGAAGCCCCCGACACCTTCGCGACGTTATAGAGGCTGCGGTCGACGCTCTGGAGCCCCGCGAGGATCAACAGCGCCATGAACGCCGAGGTCTTCCAGACGTCGGCGATCAGGATGATGAAAAACGAGTCCTGGCTGCTCGCGAGCGGGTCCGAGCCGAACAGGCCGAGCCAGTTCATCAGGTCCGCCCCGAAGCCGACGGTCGGCTGGAAGATCAGGTAGAAGATCATTCCCTGGATGACGATCGGCACCGCCCATGGGATGATGACCGCGACCCGGACCCAGCGCCGGCCCCGGAAGTCCTTATCGAGGACGATCGCCTGACCGAAGCCGATCAGCGTCGTGAAGAGGACGTTGAGGATCGCGAACGCCAGCGTGACGAACAGCGCCTGCTGGAAGAAGCCGACCCCGAGTTCGACGAACGGGAAGCCGCTCGTGAGCTGGACGTCGAGGAACTGTCTCGCGAGACGGGCGTCGCCGGTGAGGATGTTGACGTAGTTGTCGAAGCCGACGAACCCACCGAGGGGCTCGGCCCCACGGGTCTGGTCCTCGAGAAACGACATCCGAAACGTCGCGGCCAGCGGGTAGAACGCGATCAGCGCGAGCAACGCGAACGCCGGCGTGAGCAACAGATAGGCGTAGGCCGCCTCGCTCAGGTTCTCCATCCAGTCGACGACCGGTGCGAGCCGTCCGCGTTCGGGTGCGTCAGTTGGCATTTACGTCCTCCACGTCCGCCTCGCTGCGTTCGAGTCGGTTTCGAAGGTCCTCCATCGCCTCCTCGGGGCTCTTCTGGCCCGTGTAGGCGTTGTGGACCTCGATCGCGATCACCGCCGCCTGTTCGTTCCAGATGTCGGTTACCGGCCGCGGGACGGCCCTGTCGCCGAGCGCCTGCAGCGTGTCGGTGTAGCGGTTCAGCGGCTCGATCTCCTGGACCTCCTCGGACTCGAGCAGGTCGAGGTTCGGCGGGAACCACGTCCCCTCCTCGAACATCGTGAGCTGGACCTCCTCGGCGGTGAACGCCTCGAGGATCTGGGCACACTCGTCGATCTTGTCGGTCGACGGGTTGATCGTCAGATGCCACCCGCCGAGGGCGACGCGCGAGCCGCCGAGCCCCTCGTACTCCGACTCCTCCTCGGTGACGCCGTAGGGCATCGGCATCGCACCGATCGCCTCGCCGAAGTCGTCCTCGCCGGCCGTCTCGGCGATCCCGAACGCCGGCCAGTTGCGGTGGGCGACCGCGTTACCGTTCTGGAACGGGCCGAGCGACTCGTCCTCGATCCACTGGACGATCGAGGTCGGGGCGATCTGCTCGTAGCCCTCGAGGGCGTGTTCGTCCTCCTGGCCGTGGATGAACGCCCGCATCATGCGGATCGCGTCCAGGACGGGCTCCTCGTCGACCGTGACGGGCCGGTCGCCGGCCTCGAAGAGGTTGTCGACCCCGCCGAAGTACGCCCCGCCCCAACCCGACATCGTCTCGTTGAACGTACAGCAGGCGAGCCCCTCGTAGGCGGCCGCCTGGGTCGTGAAGCCGAAGTCGACGTCGCTCTGGTCGCGGGTGTCGGCGACGACCTCGGAGAACTCCTGCCAGGACATCGGTTCGGTCGCCCATCCCTCGGTGTCGTAGCCCGCCTCCTCGACGAGATCCCGACGATAGAGCATCACCGGGAAATCGGGAAACAGGGGTAGCGCGTGTAGCTCGTCGGTCTCCGGGTGTCTCGCCGTCTCGACCGACGCCTGGAGGTAGTCGTTCTCGATCGTGTCGAGCACCTCGCCGGAGAGCTGTTCCTCCAGGTTCAGCGTCTGTTCGCGCAGGATGAAGGGGATCGTCCACCCCGAGTCCATCATGAACATGTCCGGGGTCGATCGCCCGGCCTGCAGCGCCGACTGGATGTCCTGGCGGCGCTGTTCGGTGTCGTCCGCGGCCGCGCGGACCTCGTAGGAGATGTCCTCGTCGAGGCCGGCTTCCCAGAGGGTCTCCTGAACGGTGTCCCTGATGTCCTGGAAGTCCGTATCGCTGTGAATGATGATCGTGTCGTCGTCCGCGCTGCCCAAACAGCCCGCCAGTCCCAGCGATCCGGCGGCCACGCCGGACGCCCCGGCCGCCTTGACGAACGTTCGGCGGGACAGCCCGGCGCGTCGTCTCGTGTTCCCTCGCCCCATCTCTCACGGAGAGAGGGATCTTTCCTATTTAGTTGTTTTGAATACTGCTACTACGCCCGTTGTAAACCGTCGATAGCGTCGATCACTCGTCGGGGAACCGATAGAGGGCCTCGTCGCAGTCCGGGCATCGAAGGACGGTCCCCCGTCGCGGGCGGTTCCCACAGCAGCGCCGGAGGGACGCCTCCTCGGTCCAACTATCGCAGACCGGACACCGGTCCAGAAACCCCCGGAGTGCCCGGGCCGCGGCGAGCCGTTCCCGGCTTGCCCCGTCGGCGACGTGCGAATCGAGCGCCCGGACCGCGGCCACCTCGGCGATCGCGACAGGCCGGGAGACCCAGGACTCGCCGCCGTCGGGGCCGACGAGGGCGATCATCGGCCGGTCGGCCGCGATCAGCTCGGCGTCCGTCCCCGGGTCGGTCGCCGCCGAAACCGCCTCGACCAGCCCCCCGTCCGAGCGGGTCCGGAGCCGCTCGATCCCGTCGCGCCAGTCGGCCCGGAACCCCTCGTCGAGGTGGAGCCGGTCGCCCTCGGGGACGAGCACGCCGGCCCCGAGGAGGGACTCGACGGCCCGCTCGCCGACCGCCGCGTCGGCCGCGGCCAGCGACGCGGCGGGTGTCGGGTCCGGCTCCCGCGAGCGTCCCGTCAGCTCCCGGACCCGGCTCAGTAACTGTGGGGTGTAGGGGACGAGGTAGCCCCGCAGCCAGATCGTTCCCGACCCCGCCAGCAACGCGACGACCGCGATCGGAATCCGGACGAGTGCGAGGACGAGACAGCAGCCGATCAGGATCGCCCCGTTGGCGACGGTACAGGGCAGACAGCGGTTCGCCCCGGTATGTTCCGGTCGACGGAGGGCGGCGATCGGACCCATCGAATCCCCGTTATCGGGGAGGGGGTATGAGGGTTCCGTCAGCGGCCTACAGCTCCGATCGGGTCGGCGTGGCACCGGTATCGGAGGCGTAGACCTCGTCGAGCTGTTGGCTCAACAGTCGCTTCAGATCGGCGGGGTCCGGGACGTTCTTCAGGACGATCTCGACCTCGCCGGTGCCCGCGCTGGTGATGACCACGTCGCCGTACGACAGCGCGCGTTCGAACACCGACTGACTGAAGGAGGTGTTCTGGATCCGCTCGTAGCGGATCTGTGTCACGTCGCGCGCGACGATCCCCTCCTTGTGGTAGACCTCCGCGGTCGTGATCACGTAGCCCGTCGAGATCCGCCGGTAGTAGGCCCATCCCGCCGTCGCGAGGCCGGCCACGATCCCCGCGACCCCCACGATCGCGTACTCCCCGAGCAGCGCCATCCCGATCGCGCCGGCGACGATCAGCGCCGCCCCCAGGACGAACGCGCCCAGGTAGGGGACGACGCTCGGATGGCCCGCCCAGAGCAGCTCCTCGTCGGGGCCCAGATCGAGCCAGTCCGCGCCGCCGAACCGCCTCGGTAGCTCGCTCATACTTGACAGGACGGCGGGCGCGGCCAAGAGCGTTCCGCACTACTCCACCGACTCGACGGCGATTCGGGCCGCCTCGCAGTCCTCGCCGGTGGCGGTCCAGCGTCCCTCGACGCTCACGAGCACCGTCCGGCCGGCCTCGGGGTCGTCGCTCGACATCCCCTGAGAACCAATACCACGGGGGATAGACGCATTGTTCGCTCCGAGCCCGTCTCAGAGGTCGCCGGTCGCCCGCGACCAGACCGGCGTCTTCGGTTCCTCCAGGCGCTCGATCTCCTCATCGGTGAGCGAGACCGACACCGCCCCGGCGTTCTCCTCGAGGTGCTCGAGCGAGCGGGGCCCGATGATCGGGGAATCGACGACCTCCTTCTCGAGGAGCCACGCGAGGCTGACTTGGGCGGGCGAGGCGTCCTTCTCGTCGGCGAGCTCGCGGACGGCGTCGAGCACCGCCCAGTTCTCCTCGGTGAACCGCTCGTGGGTGTGCTCGTCGGTGGCCGCCCGCCCCTCCTCGGGCTCGTCGTCGGGGTCGTACTTCCCGGTGAGAAAGCCCCCGCCAAGCGGGCTCCAGGGGATCACGCCGACCCCCTGGTCCCGACAGACGGGAAGCAGGTTCTCCTCCTCGTGGCGGTCGACGAGGCTGTACTCGGGCTGCATCGAGACGAACCGCTCGTGATCGTTGAGATCGCTCGCCCCGAGCGCCTTCATGAACTGCCAGCCCATCATCGTGGAGGCGCCGATATACCGCACGAGGCCCTCGTCGACGAGGTAGCTGAGCGCCGAGAGCGTCTCCTCGATGGGCGTGTCGTCGTCCCAGCGGTGGATCTGATAGAGATCGATGTAGTCGGTTCCCAATCGATCGAGGCTCGCCTCACACTGGTCGATGACGTGTTTCCGCGAGAGCCCCTGCTGGTTCGGGCCCTCGCCCATCGGCCCGTAGACCTTCGTGGCGAGCACGAGCTCCGAACGATCGCGGCCCTCGATCGCTCGGCCGACGATCTCCTCGCTTTCCCCCCGTGAGTAGACGTTCGCGGTGTCGAGGAAGTTGATCCCCAGGTCGATCGCCCGGTCGATGATCTCGACGCTCCTCTCCTCGTCGTCGATCATCCAGGGCTGGGCGCTCCCGAAGTTCATACAGCCCAGACAGAGCCGTGAGACCTCCATCCCCGTCGAGCCGAGGGTGGTGTACTCCATGTCGTTGTCGTCGGTGTCCATGAGCCGTCCACGTCCGGGCCGCGCAAAAAGGGTGGTGGCGGCCGGTCTCAGCGCGCCGACTCCCGCAGGATGAGCGGGCCGATGGCGAGGGTCCGCTTGGCGACGGTCGCGACACGCAGGATATACGAGATGAGCAGGAAGAAGGGCAGCAGCGTCACCGTGAACGCCGCGCCGACGATCAGGATCGAGTCGTTGATGCCGAACGTCGTGTTCGGGAACGAGAGCCCGCTGTAGAACCCGAGCATGGTGCCCGAGACGAGCAGCGCGGGGACCGAGACGTAGAGGATCAGCTGCGAGAGGTCGATCAGCGCCCACTCGAAGTAGAGCGTCTTGACGTGCTCGCGTGCGGGCCCGAACATCGACAGCGACGACTTCAGGTCGTCGAGATGCCCCATGTTCTCGTCTGTGAGGCTGTCGGCGTGGTCGTTCGCGATCCGCTCGAGGTGGAAGATCTTGATGCCGTAGTTGTAGTTGAGCGCGGCGTTGAGGACGCCGAACGAGCCGAAGCTCGCCCCCTCGAGCTGGTCGCGGACCTCCTCCGCGTTGCCGATGAGGCTCTCGGTGTACTCGTCGACCTCGGCCTTGAGCTGCTCGTCGTCGTTGTCGGCGATCGACGCGCGCAGCAGCTTGGCCCGCCGTTCGGTCAGGCTGACGGTCTCGCGCAGGAACGCCGACGGGTCGGCGGGGCTCGGCGAGCCGATCATCTCCTCGGTGTACTCCCGGAAGTCCATCGTGTTGCTCATGCGCTCGCGCTGCTCGCCGAGCGGGCCATTCTCCTGGGAGATCACGAGCTGGCTGATCGTGACGACCAGCGTCGTCCCGGTGATGATCGCGCTGATCATCGTCGAGAACATGTAGTTGATCATCTCGTCGGTCCGGAGCGTCGACTCGAAGTTGGGGACGAACAGCTCCCCGATGACGACGAACGAGAGAAAGAAGACGAGCGCCAGCAGCCCCGTTATCAGCAGCCGCTCGGCCTTCAGGACCGCCCAGAGCTTGATCCGGCTCTCGCTCGAGCGCGCCTGCATCGTGTTCGCGGTCCCGATGTCGGCCTCGGCGTCGGCGTCGATCTCCGTGTCGACGTCCGGGTCCGCGTCGACGTCCGCACCCTGATCGGGGTTCTCGCTCATGGGTCGTCGTCCCCGTTCCCCCTGGGCCGTTTGAACACCAGGTACTTCGTGCCGCCGCCGGTGTACTCGACCGTCCCGACGAGCTCCCAGCCGTCGGCGCCCAGCTCGTTCAGCTCCGATTTCGGGTCGCTCGCCTCCTTCCTCGTGGCCTCCCGCGGGGGTCGAAGCGTCTCGTACTCCCAGCGAACCGTGTCGTCACTCATCGCTCTCCCGTATCGAGACCCTCGACGGTGAAGTATCCGGCCCTTGCACGACGGGCGCGCCTACATCGACGGGACGCCGTCGCGTCCGATATGGATCTCGTGGGCCTCGATCCGTTCGAGCGCGGCGACCCGCCCGCCGACGCTCACCTCGCCGTCGTCGGTCTCGACGGTCATCGTCGCGACCTCCTCGGTGTCCTCGAAGTCGACGTTCGCGACCCGTCCGCGCACCACCCGCGCCTCGCCGGTCTCGACGTCGCGGCCGTCGACGCTGGCGTAGAACTCCCCGCCGAGCTCGCGGATGTCCTTCACACAGCGGCGGATCGAGGCGTACTTCCGGGGGAACGGGCGGCCGTCGCCGTTCGCCGAGAGCGTCTCGGCGGTCGTCCAGAGCACGGTCCCGAAGAAGCCCGAGACCAGGAAGCCGAGCGCCGAACGGTTGAAGATCACGCCGTAGCGGTCCCGATCGTCGCGGATCGCGTCCTGGGTGGCGTAGACCGAGTACTCCCCGTCGGCGACCGCGAGCACGGGCGTGGTGATCCCGCGGCGGGCCTTCGCGACGGTCGAGACCTCGCCGTAGTCGAACTCCTCGGGCGAGGGCGCGCCGCTCGCGGGGGTCACGAGCAGCTCGATGCTGACCCCCGAGGCGTGGACCTCCCGGAGCGTCCCCTCGAAGCGCTCGAGCAGCTCCGGCGTGAGCGAGAGGATCAGCTCGAACTCGGCGGCCTCGATCACCTCCGTGAGGTGCCGGAGGATCGTTGAGCGCGATTTCACTAGCGAGACCGCCTCCGTCTCGCGGGCCGGGGCGGTGTAGCGCGCCTCGAGCTCGTCGACCATCTCGTCGAGCGAGCCCCGGACCCGCGTGAACGCCTCCTCGGGGTCGACCGCGATGATCTGCATCGGGCGGGTCTCGCGGAGCTCGACGAGCCCGCGATCCGAGAGGCTGCGGACGGTGTCGTAGACCCGGGGCTGGGGGATGTCGGTTCGATCCGCGATCTCGCTCGCGGTGAGCTGGCCGTGTTCGAGGACCGTGAGATACGCCTCGATCTCGTATTCGCCGAGGTTGAACTGCTCGCCGACGGCTTCGAGCGTCGAGCGGAGATCGTCGCTGACCATACGGGTCACAGATCCGCAATGATGAATTATGTATCGGAATCCGAGTAGCACCCGGTTTCGGAACCGCGTTACATGAACATCCGGTCGTCGGGGCGCTCGTGGGCCTCGGCGGCCTCGAGGCGTTCGGAGAGCTGGGCGTAGTGCTGGCGGACCTCGCTCGCGAACTGCTCGAGGGGGCCGGTGTCGAACTCGAGGTCGTGGACCCGCCGGATCGTCGAGAGCAGGCGCAACGCGGCCTCCGCGTCCGGCGTCTGGCCGTGAGCCGGCGTGACGAACACCCCGACGCCGAGGTCGGTGTCGAGCCCGCGCTCGACGAGGCTGGCGTTGACGCCGTCGAGAAAGCCCATCCCCATCGGGTCGACGTCGGCCCCGTCGAGGCGCGCCTCGCGGTAGTCCTCGGTCGCAACGTAGAAGGTGCGGTGGTCCGCGGGGCCGTGGGCCATCGGGATCCCCGCGAGGACGGCGATCTCGTCGACCGCGTTCCCCTCGGCCCACTCGAGGATCGCCCGGCTGAACGGGTCGGCGGCCCCCACCGGAACGAACAGCTCGCCGACCAGCACGGTGATATCGAGGTCCGCGCGCGAGTACAGCCGGGTGTGATGCCGGGGCACCCCGTTGGTAAACGGCGTGATCGAGGGGAGCGCTTCCGCGGTGATGTGACCGGTCTCCTCGAGGTCGAGCTGCGTGGTCAGGTAGTCGACGGCCGTCAGCCCCGCGAGGCCGAACTGCGAGAGCCCCACCAGGAGCGTATCGCCGGTCTCGCCGGTCTCGTGAGTGACGTGAAACGAGGTGTCGGTGTGGTCGGCGGCCATGGTCGGGGCTACGGGGGACGCGCCCTTAGCCGTTGGTGGCGTCGGACCCGTGTCAGACGACAGCCCTTTGATCACGCCTCGTGCAACTACACGTAATGCAGGTCGGGCAGACGATCGTCGAGACGGTCGAGAACTCCCTCCAGTGGCTGGGGAACTCGGCCACGGGACGGCTGTTGCTCGCGACCGCCGTGATCGTCGTCGGCTGGTACGTCTCGGGGCTCGTCGTCAGGATGCTCGGCCGGCCGGTCGCACAGCGATTCGAGCGCCAGAGCCTCTCGCGGACGATCCTCCGGATCGTCAAGATCTCGGTCATCCTGATGGCGTTCGCCGTCGCCGCCGGGATCCTCGGGGTGGGTATCGGCAACATCTTCCTCTCGGTCACGGTCATCTCGGCGGTGATCGGCGTCGTCCTCGCGCCGGTGATCGGCAACTACGTCGGCGGGCTGTTCGTGCTCGCCGACCAGCCCTACGAGATCGGCGACATGATCGAGATCGTCGACACCGAACAGCGGGGGTTCATCGAGGACATCACGCTCCGGTATACGAAGGTGCTCACGGAGGACAACTCCGTGCTCGTGATCCCGAACGCCACCATCCGCGAGCGGGACGTGATCAACTACTCCGCCGAGGACGAGCGTACCCGACTGGCCCTCGACATGACCGTCACCTACGAGGGCGACCTCGCGGAGGCCCGCCGGCTGATCGTCCGGGCCGCCCGGGGGACCGACGGCGTCATCGGCGGCGGCCCGACCATCCGCGTGGGCAGCGCCCGGTATCCCGCCCGGCCGACCTGTAACATCGTCGAGTACGGCGATAACGGGGTGGCACTCAGGCTCCGGTACTGGGTCAGGTCGCCCTACTACGCCCCGGCGGTTCGCTCGGAGATCCAGAGCCGGATCTGGGAGGAGCTCGCCGACGCCGACGTCGACATCCCCTACCCCCACACGCACGTCGTCTTCGACGACGTGGAAGGGGAGACGGGCGGGACGACGGGATCGACGGACGACGACGCGGACCCCGACGTCAGCCGCCGACCGTGATGACGGTACACTCGAGGCGGGTCTTGAGGAACGTCTCGATGTCCGGATCCCGGGTGAGCCGTCCGATCAGGCGCTTCCACCGGGAGGCCTGTCTGTGGCCGATGACGACGACGTCCGCGTCCTCGGCGGCGATCTCGTCGAGGATGGTCTCCTCGACGAGGAACCCCGATCGGACGACGTACCGCACGCGTCTGAGGCGTCCGAACGCGCCTTCGACCTCGCGTTTGAGTTCCGCGCGCGTGATCGGGTGGCCGTTCTGATAGAGGTTGACGTGCAGGACGGTCAGGGCAGCGTCGTCCTCGTCGGCGACCTCGAGCGCCCGCTCGACGGTGCGCTTCGAGCGGTTCGAGAGGGGGTATCGAACGGGGACGACGACGCGAGTCACGGGTGGGAGTAGGTGTACCGACCGGTGTCAACCTTTCCTTTCGGCCCGCCCGAGGCGCCCGTCGATGGTCGGCGCTATCCCCTCCTCGCGGGCGTACTCGGCGAGTACCTCGTACTGGACCTCGACGGTCCCGACCCGGTGGGCCGTCGTGAGCGCCGGGAACTCGTGGTCGGTCTCGAAGAGATACCGGCTCGCTGCGATCGAGTACTCGGCGTCGGGCTCGAGGGGAGCGCCGCCGACCCGGACCGACTCGACGCGGGTCCCGTCGAAGGTCGCCCGGAGCCCGCTGACGTGGGCGTGCCACCAGTCGGACTCGCCGAAGCTCGCGTCGCCGTTGCTCGCCTGCGAGAGCAGCCGCCGGAGCTCCCGGCCAGTCACCGTCCCGACCGTCACGGGCCCGTCGAACGGGACCACGCTGATGCAGTCGGCGAGCGTCACCTCGCCCGCGAGCGGCGGGCCCGACCGGATCCCGCCGGCGTTGTGGATCGCGACGTCGGTTCCCGCGGCCCACCGGTAGGCGTCGGCGACCCAGTTGCCGATCCGACACTCCCCGCTGACGGTGAGCTCCTCGGAGCGCTCGATGGGCTCCTCGACGCGGCCGACGACCTCGTCGAGTCCCGCCCTGGCCATGCGCTCGCGAAGCGCGTCCGCCACCCGCTCGTCGCACGGCCCCGTCTCGACGTGGTGGCGCGTTCCCCGCACTTCCTCGCCGAGCTCGACCTCGAGCAGCGCCGTTCCGTTGGCCCCGGGGCGCGTACAGAGGGTCCCCTCGACCCGTTCGAGACGATCGGAGTGGACGTGCCCGCCGAGGATCGCGTCGACGTCGACCGCGCGGGCCAGCGCGTCGTCGCCGGCCCCGAGATGCGAGAGCGCGACCACGCGATCGACGCCCTCCGAACGCAGGGCCGCGACCGCCCGCTCGGCGGCCTCGATCGGGTCCTCGACGGTCAGGTCGCTCGCCTTCGGATTGATCGAGGGCGTCGCCGGGTCGAGCACGCCGAAGAAGCCCACCCGAACCCCATCGCGCTCGACGACCGCCGTGGGGACGACCCCCTCCTCGCGTCCGAAGCGCTCGCCCTCGCGAAAGACGTTCGCGCTCACCCAGGTCTGGGGCGACTCCCGGAGCACCTCGCGGGTCGCCCCGTAGCCGTGATCGAAGTCGTGGTTGCCGAACGTCCCGAGGTCGGGCTCGACCCGCTCGAAGAAATCGAGGGCCTGGCGACCCTCCATGACGAGCGAGAGCACCCCCGGCGCGGTGTTGTCGCCGGTCCCGACGACGATCGTGTCCTCGTCGCGCAGCGCCCCGATCAGGCCCGCGAGCCGGCCGATCCGCTCGGGGTCGTCGTAGGCGTTCTCGACGTCGGAGTACTGCAGCAGCCGGGGACCCATTCGACGACCCTACCGAGGCCGCCCGCATAACCGCTGCGGTCGCGGCGCTACCGGGCGTAGCGCTCGATCGCCTCGCGCAGCGTCAGCACCTCGATCCCGCGCTCGTCGACCCATCCGAGGGTCTCGTGGATCCGCTCCTCGGTGACCTCCTCCTTGAACGTGTGGGCGCCGATCACGCCCAGCGCGCCCCGGTCGCCGATCTCGTCGAGGTCGGCCCGCACGCTGTCGGGGCTCGTGAACTCGATGAAGTAGTCGCGTTTGGTGTGGAAGGGGTCGAACCCCTCCCGGGGGTTGATCCGCGAGCCGTGGTCGGCGTTGGCGATCCCGTCGTAATGCTCCGTGGCGAACCCGCGCGAGTAGTCGTCGAAGTTGTCGTAGGGCGCGAGAAAGGTATCGATCTCGAAGCCGAGCGCCTCCAGGTCGCGTTTGGACTTCCCGAGCGCCTCCTCGACCTGCTCCTCGGGATAGCGGACGATCGTGTCGCCGGCGGCACACGCCTCGCCGAGCGGCTCGTCGAGGTCGATGTAGCGTCCGGTTCCGTCGCTTCCGTAGTCGGCGACGGTCCTGTGGAGTGTCCGCTCGCCGTCGGTGATCTCGAGGGTCTTGCCGCGGTGGTAGCCGTGGCGGATCTCCTCGGGGTAGATCCGTTCGTCGCTCGGGGCCGCGTCCTCGACGAGGGGCAACGTCCCCACTGCGGTGTGCTCGGTCGTGTGCGAGCAGATCTCCCAGCCCGCGTCGACGAGCTCCTCGAGGTGTTCGACGTCCATGCAGCCGCTGTTCTGGAAGTCCTCGCGGCCGATCCACTCGCTGACGATGCCGGTCGTCGCGGGCGCGTCGAACGCCCGATGAGCCGGCAGTGCCTGGGTATAGTCCTCCATCGGGCCGTCGTCGTAGACGAAGACGACCGCACCGCCCTCCGGGGGATCGGGGGGTTCCTCCTCCTCCTCCGCTTCGTCGTCGCGGACCTCGGGTTCCTTCCCGTCGCCGGCGTCAGTCCCGTCGGTAGCTCTGTCATCGTCCTCCTCGTCCGCCGTCCCGTCCAGCCTGCCGAGACAGCCGGCCAGCCCGACGACGGCGACCGCGCCCCCTCCAAGGAACTGGCGCCGCGACGGTGATGCTCCGTTCATACTTCCCGATTATCGACACGTCCTTATTATTGTCATCTGATTAATTAGTATGCTATGACAGCTAAAACCGAAGCAGAAGACGGTATTTCAATCCGACTGATGGATGGATTCAGGACGAAATGCCGCCCGCAGCCGGACGGGGACAACCCTCAAGCCGTCGGCGGCCGGACCGCAGGTATGGATCAGCTGTCGATCGACGGGGAGGAGGCGTACGTCGCGCGCGACGAGGCCGAGCGGGGTTCGGACGGCCCCTTCTACGTCGTCTATCGGACGAGGGATCGCCAGGAGCGCTGGGGCTACCTCTGTGGGAACTGCGAGGGCGCGAACACGGCGATGGACACGATGGGGCGGATCGTCTGTAACGACTGTCCCAACCAGCGAAAGCCCACCGAGTGGGACGCGGCCCACGAATGAGGGTGAAGCTTTATCAACCGGGACGGTGTAGTGACTAGTGGATGGGACCTGTTAGCATACCACCCGTCGAGCAGGCCCGGTCGATCTTCAGTGAACTCGGCTACACCCTCTCGGGTGACGGCACCGAGTTCCGCGCCGAGCGCGAGTGGAAGGTCGTGCATGTGACCGCAACCGCGGACGAGGAGGAGGGAGCGATCCCCGACTCCGGCTCGCTTCGCTGTTTCGTCACCTATCGCGAGACGGCGGAGTCGCTCGTCCGTCGCCTCTCCGATCTCGGCCCCGACTACGAGTGGGCCGTCATCTCGGTCGACGACGACGCCGACTACGACGTGATCCACGCCCCCTCGATGAGCGCGTAGCCGTCCACTGACGGAACGTTGATACTCGCGGGTCTCGTATCGCCCCCACAGTGACCGTACGGAGGGGACCGACCGATCGGCGAGCGTTTCTCGCAGCCACAGCCGGCGTACTCGCGTCGAGCGCCGGCTGTCTGAACCGGTTTCAGGCCTCCGTCGACCGCGAGACGCCCGAACAGGTCTCTCTCTCGATCACGACAGTTCCCAACGACGAGGACTCCGTTCCCGTACGGATCGCGCGCCACCTCGCGGAGAACCTGGAGACGGCCGGGATCGACGTCGGCCTCCAGCCGGTGACGACCGAGCAGCTCTGGCGCGACGTCCTCCTCAACCACGACTTCGACATCTACATCGGACAGCACCCCGGCTACGCCGACCCCGACTACCTCTACGGGCTGTTGCACTCGCAGTTCAGCGAGGAAGCCGGCTGGCAGAACCCCTTCGGCTACGTGAACGTCCCCGGCGTGGACGAGCCCCTCGAAACCCAACGCGAGACGAGCGACGGAACCCGGGAGGGTGCCCTTTCGAGCCTCGTCGAGGGCCTCCGCGAGGAGGCCCCCTTCTCGGTCGTTGCCTACCCCGAGGAGCCCAGGGCGCTCCGGACGGACCGATACAGGGGGTGGGGCGATCGCTCGCTCGAATCGCCGCTCGGCCTTCTCGACCTCGAGGAGGTCGACGGGCGCGCACGGGACGACCGGGCCGAGAACACGCTCCAGCTCGGGATCAGCGACGGACGGATCACGAACAACCTGAACCCGCTCGCCGTCGAGTACCGCCGGCGCTGGATCGTCACGGGGCTGCTCTACGATCCGCTCGGTCGCCACGTCGACGGCGGGATCGTCCCCTGGCTCGCGGCCGACTGGTCGTGGGACGAGGACCGCCTGCGGATCCGGCTGCGCGAGGACCTCGCGTGGCACGACGGCGAGGCGCTCACCGCCGCGGACGTCGCCTTCACCTACCGTCTGTTGTGGGACACCACCTACAGCGAGGACCCCCCGATCGTCCCGGCCCCGTGTTTCCGCTCCCGGAGCACGCTCGTCGATGCGGTCGAGGTGATCGGCGAACGGACCCTCGATCTGACGATCGACGCCCACCCCGACGTCGGGCTGCGGGCGCTCACGGTCCCGGTCCTCCCGATGCACGTCTGGGAGGAGCGGACCGATCCCGCATCGATCGCGGGCTTCGACTTCGACAGCGTCACCGAGGCGCTGGTCGCCGACAACATGGAGCCGGTCGGCTCAGGCCCCCTCCGGTTCGAGGACGTCACCACCGACGAACGCCTCGAACTCGTCCGCAACGAGGACCACTTCCTCACCCGGCTGACCGAGGGCCCCCTCGAGGCGTTCGCGGGCGGGCCCGCCTACGAACGGCTGGTCTTCGACTACTCGCCGTCGCCGGCGAACGTCATCGAGGCGGTCGGGGCGGGACAGATCGACGCCAGCGCCGCCGCGTTGCCCCCGACCGAGATCGACCGGATCCGGGGGACGAGCGGGGTCGAGCTCGTCAGCGACGAGACGAGCGCACACTACCACGTCGGGTTCAACGCCCGGAACGCGCCGCTGTCGAACCCCCGGTTCAGGCGCGCGGCCGCGAGGCTGTTCGACAGGGAGTACCTGCGGACGGAGGTGTTCGCGGGCGACGCGACCCCGGCGTTCAGCCCCATCGCCGCCGCCGGCCCCAGCGACGACTGGCACTCGGGCCACGAGGCGGGCTTCGTCGGCGAGAGCGGGACCGGGGAGGTCGACGCCGAGACGGCGCGCGACCTCTTCTACGAGGCAGGGTATATATACAACGAGGACGGAGAAATGGTGATACGTTGAGGTCACAATGGCTCTGATAACGGTGTTGCTGTCGGTCGTCGTGGTCGTGAGCCTCCTGCTCGTGATCGGGACGCTCGTCTGTATCGAGCGCAGCCAGCTGCGCGAGCTGGCGGGTGACCTCCGACCGCGGCTGCGGGTCGCGGCGCCCGCGATCGGGTTGCTCGGCGCCGTGCTCGTGCTCAACAGCCTCACGCGGCGGACGGCCCAGCAGCTGTCGTGGCTGGTCGGTTTCAACATCACCGACCCGATCTACCGGGTCGAGGGCGAGTTCGTCGCCTGGATCCAGACGTTCCAGACGACCGAGCTGACGCTGTACTTCTCGGCGATCTACATCTACGGCTACGTCTTCCTGCTGGTCTTCCCGCTGCTTGCCTATCTGGCGCTCTCCGAGCAACGGACGTTTCAGGAGCTCACGATCGCCTACACCGCGAACTACGGCATCGGGCTGGTCTGCTATCTCTTCTTCATCGCCTACGGCCCGCGCAACCTCGACATCGCCCAGGAGCTCATGTACACCCTCTACCCGTCCTCGCAGTTCCTCACGAGCGCGGTCAACACGAACACGAACGTCTTCCCGTCGCTTCACACCTCGCTCTCGGTGACGGTGCTGCTGTTCGCGTGGCGCACCCGGGAGGCCTACCCCCGCTGGCTCGCCATCGCGGCGGTCCTCGCGATCAGCGTCGTGATCGCGACGATGTATCTGGGGATCCACTGGGGGATCGACGTCATCGCGGGGACGGTGCTCGCGGTCATCAGCGTTCGGATCGGCGTCCGCGGGGCGGATCGCTGGCGCGAGATCGCGACGAGCGCGACGCCGAGGATCGCCGGCGCCTTTCGCTCGCGCTTCTGAGGCGTGCTCCCGGTCGTCACGACGGCGTGCCCTCCTTCGAGCCCCCGGTTCGGGGGCCGACGCATGAGCATAAACGGATTGTTATGACAACCGCCACTCGGATCAACGACGGTACTCTGGTGTAGGACATGCTCGAGCAGACGCGACGATGGGGGCAGCGTACGGGCGAACACGCGAGAGCTGGAACGGGGACGGCAACAGGGGCTACGGCACACAGCCCGCAGCCGTGGCGTGACTGATCCCGATGGCCGCGATCATACAGCTTCGGGTCCCGGCGACGAACGCGACGCTGGGGGCGACGGTCGCGTCGGTCCCCGAGATCTCGATGGAGGTCGAACAGTTCGCAAACGGCGCCAACGAGGCCAAACGGCCGCTCGTCTGGATCCGGGCCGAGGCGTTCGGCGACGTCGACGACGCCCTCGCCGGCGACCCGACCGTCGCCGAGCATTCGATCGTCAGCGAGGTCGGCGAGCGCCGGCTCTACGAGCTGGCGTGGGCCGACCCGGAAGGGTCGATCTTCGCCACCCTGGAGGAGTTCGGCGGCCATCTCCGTAGCGCGGCGCTGAACGGCGACGAGTGGGCCATCGAGGTCCTCTTCCCGACGCGCGAGCGGCTCTCGCGGATGTACGACTCGCGGGCGGACGACGGGATCGAAATGACGGTCGACTCGATCTACGAGCTGAGCGACAGCACCCCGGTCCAGTCGCTGACGGACAACCAGCGCCGGACGCTCGAGACGGCCCTCTCGGGGGGCTACTACGACATCCCGCGCGAGACGTCGCTCACCGACCTCTCGGACGAACTCGAGGTCTCACACCAGGCGCTCTCAGAGCGCCTCCGGCGGGCGCACAAACACCTCGTTTCGACGGCCCTCCGCGGGCACTCGATGGGCGACGCTGAGTCCGAGCCCGAGGTCACGAGGCCGTGACCGACAGGGAAAACGGGGAGCGCCGGCTGAGGTCTTATAGGGTTCGGTAAGCACATCGGTAACAATGAGTACGATCATCGAGTTCACCGTCCCGGCCGAGGAGTTCGCCCTCTACGAGACGCTCTGTGTCGTCCCCGAAACGACCGTCGCGGTCGAGCGCGTCGTCGCCCACGCCGACGACCGTATCGTCCCGTACTTCTGGACATCGGGCGGCGATCAGGAGGCGTTCGAACGGGCGGCCCGTGACGACCACTCGGTCGCGGAGCTCACGAAGCTCGACCAGCGCGACGGGGCCGCCCTGTATCGTGCCGAGTGGGTCGAGGACGTCGAGACCGTCGCCTACGCCTACACGCAGGCGGGAGCGACCCTTCTCAACGCCTCCGGGAAGGACGGCCGCTGGGAGCTCCAGCTGCGCTTCGACGACGAGGACGCCTCCTCGTCGTTCCAGCACTATCTCGAGGAGAGCAACCGGAGCGCCGAGATCCACCGGCTCTATAAGCCGACCCAGCCCCAGATGGAGGGGCAGCCGGGGCTGACCGACCTCCAGCACGATACCCTGGTGACGGCGCTCCGGGCCGGCTACTACGAAGTCCCCCGCGGGCTCTCGATGGACGAGCTGGCCGGCGAGCTCGGCGTCTCCCAGCAGGCGCTCTCGAACCGGCTCCGGCGGGGTCACCGGACGCTGGTCGAGAACGCGCTCACAGTCAACCTGTCCCACGACGACGTGTAGCGCGTCGCGCCGGCCCCGGAGTTAAGTGGATACCGAGGGAACTCACGGATGCATATGGTCTTCAAGAAGGTCACGCTGATCGGGACGAGCACCGAGAGCTTCGACGACGCCGCCGACCAGGCGATCGAGCGCGCCCAGAACACCCTCGAGAACGTCTACTGGGCGGAGGTCGAGGAGTTCGGCGTCGAACTCAAGAACGTCGACGAGCCCGAGTACCAGGCGACCCTCGAGGTCGCCTTCGAAGTCGAGGACTGAGAACGGACTCGGGTAGCGATTTTATTTTCTACCTACCACGGCGGTGGCCTCGCGTGGCAGTCGCTCCGGAGCGACTGCCACGCGAACGGGGAAGGGCTGGCGTCCTCGGAAGCGGCGCGTGATCACGCGCCGCGACTCGGCGGCACCTGGCGGTCCTCAGAAATCGAAAATTTCTGGGATCTCGCGGGAATTGCGTTCCCGCGGACCTCGCGGCGACGTCGTCGCCGCTCAGCCCGAAAAGACCGCTCTGCGGCCTTTCTTAGGGAAATGAAAAGGGCGAGCGAGACGCGCCAGCGTCGAGCGAGGGCTTTCAGGTGCGAAAGGACTCCCCGCAGCCACACTCGGAAACGACATTGGGGTTCTCGACGTGGAAGCCCGCGCCCTGGAGGCCGCCCTCGAAGTCGAGCTGGCTGCCCTCGATGTAGCGCATGCTCGCGGGGTCGACGAACACCCGCAGGTCGTGGTGCTCGTAGACGGTGTCGTCGTCCTCGGGCTCGTCGTCGAAGCGCATGCCATACGAGAGGCCCGCACAGCCGCCCTGTTGGACGAACAGGCGCAGGCCCGCGACGTCGGTGTCAAGCCCCTCGCCCTCCAGCAGGTCGATCGCCTGCTCGGCGGCCGTCGGGGAGACCTGGATCTCCGGGTCCGTGCCGGCGGCGGTCTCTGTGCTCATGTCCCACCATCGGTCGCCGAGGCGGTTAACTGTGACGGCAACCCGCGCTACCGCTCGTACGATCGGTCACGCTCACGGTCCAGCTCGTCGGGCTCGGTCGCGAGCAGCCGGTCGAGCCGGCGTTCGAACTCCTCCTCGGTGATCTCCCCGCGGGCGTACCGGTCGCGCAGCACCACGAGCGGGTCGTCGTCCGCGGTTCGCGCGCCAGCCGGCGGCTCGCGGGAGGCCGGCGGCTCCTCGTCGCCCCGAACCGCGTCGAGGGTCGCCGAGACCGGGTTCCGGCCCGTCTGCCACCAGTAGCCCGCACCCAGCAGCATCGCGAGCGCGAGCAGCCAGGGGGCCTCGAGGATCAACAGCGGGAGGACGATCACGAGGGTGAGAACCAGCGCGACCATCAGCCATTCGTCCCGTTCCTCGCCGTCCATGGGTAGCCGGTGTCAGTCCGGTACTAAAAGCGTTCCCGCTCCCGCGGGGTCACGAACCCGGGTGGCCGTCCTCCGATCCGTTCGAACGGTCCTCGGACTCCTGTTGGGCCATCGTAAACGGCGTGATCGCGATCGTCTCCTGGGAGACCGACGCGACCCGGAGGACGAACGCGAACAGCACGGCCAGCGGCAGCAGGCCGACGACGATCGACGCGACGACCAGCGCCGGGAGGAAGGGGTTCGTCGACCCGATCCCCGGCGCGGTGGTGAAGCCGGCCAGCACGCAGATCGGGACGAACATCGCCGGGATCCCGACGTACAGCAGGAGCCGCGAGAAGCGCGCGAGCTCGTCCTGGATGTAGAGGGTCTTCAGGTACTGGCGGGCCACGTCGACGTGCTCGAGCGAATCGATGAGGTCGTCGATCCGTTCCCGGAGCTCCTCGGACAGCTCCGCCTCGTGGTGGCGCTTGATCCGCCGGGCGTCGCGGATCTGCATCGCGTAGTTGGTCTCCAGCGCGACCACGAGCACCTCGACGGTGCCCGCCTCCGACTGCCCGTAGAGCTCGCGGCTTCGGTCGATCTGTGCGGTCACGGTCTCGACGAGTTCGTCGACGTCCTCGCGCAGCGGATCGGGGCTCCGGCCCGCGACCAGCCCGCCGAGCTCCTGGGCCTGTCGCCGGGCGCCCTCCAGGACCCGCAGGAAGAACTCCGGGGGGAGAACGGGGGCGACCCCCTCGGTGTGGCTCTCGACCTCGTCGCGGTAGTCGTGGACGGACCCGATCCGATCGCGGACCTCGCCGGGGGACTCGAGCTGGCGCGAGAGCACGAGCTGGTTGACCGAGAGCACGACCGTAAGCAGGGTGAAGTTCCCGCCGACGATCGCGCTGAAGAGGAACAACAGCGGCTCGGTGTCGTCGAGCACCAGCAGGTCCGTCCCGGCCATCAGACCCAACAGGACGACGATCGGCAGGAGCGACCCGCCGGCGACGGCCCACCGCGAGCCGTCGAACAGCACCCAGTCGACCGCCCGGTTCACGACACCTTCGTCGTTCCGCTCGACGCCGCTCATCGGCTGTCAGTACGCGCCTGCGGGCCAGAAAGCCTGACGGATCAGCGCTCGCGCAGCCGTTCGCCGTCGTCCTCGCGCCCGGCCCGCTCCCGAAGCCGAACCGCGACGCTCTCGGCGTGGGCCTCGAGGCCCTCGGCGCGCGTGAGGGTGTCGATCGTATCGGACAGCGAGTCGAGCCCCTCGGGGGAGAGCCGCTGGACCGTGCTCGCGCGCATGAAATGCTCGACCGAGAGACCGCCGGTCAGTTTGGCGAGCCCGTTCGTGGGAAGGACGTGGTTGGTGCCGCTGGCGTAGTCGCCCGCGGCGACGGGGGTATGGGGACCCAGAAAGACGCTTCCTGCGCTACTGACCCGGTCGAGTATCGCCTCGTCGTCCTCGGCCTGGATCGAGAGGTGTTCGGCGGCGTACTCCTCGGCGAGGGCGATCGCCTCGCTCATCGAGCGCGCCGTGAAGACGCCGCTGGCGTCGCTCTCGAGCGCCGCGCGGATCGTCCCCTCGCGCTCGCGCTCCGTGGCCCCTTCCTCGACCGCCTCGGCGATCGCCTCCGCTACTCCTTCGTCGGTCGCGACCGCGACGACCGACGCGTTCTCGTCGTGTTCGGCCTGTGCGAGGAGGTCGCTCGCGACGAACTCCGGGTCGGCCGTCCCGTCGGCGAGCACGAGGATCTCGCTCGGGCCGGCGAGGAAGTCGATCTCGCAGTCGCCCCGGACCTCGGCCTTCGCGGCCGTGACCCAACGGTTTCCGGGTCCAACGACCTTCTGGACGCCGGTGACCGACTCGGTGCCGTAGGCCAGCGCCCCGATCGCCTGGGCGCCCCCGACGCTGTAGACCTCGTCGGCGCCGGCGGCGTGGATCGCCGCGAGCGTCACGGGGTTGATCTCGTCGGCGGGCGGGGTCGCGACGCAGACGGTCTCGACGCCCGCGACCGTCGCGGGGATCACGCCCATCAGCGCGCTGGAGGGATAGGCCGCCGCGCCGCCGGGGACGTAGACGCCGACGCGTTCGATGGGGCGAAAGCGCCGGCCGAGCTCCCGCCCGTCATCGAACTCCTCGCGCCAGTCGGTCGGGAGCTGGCGCTCGTGGAACTCGCGAACGTTGTCGGCGGCGGTCTCGATCGCCTCGCGCGTCCCCGCGTCGATCGACTCGTAGGCGCGCTCGGCGGCGTCGGTGACCTCGAGGTTGCCGACGTCGACGCCGTCGAACTCCTTCGAGAACTCCCGGACGGCGACGTCGCCCTCCTCGCGCACGCGCTCGACGATCCCGCGGACGTCGCTACGGACCGCCTCGATGCCGGCGTCGCGCTCGAACAGCGCGCGGCGGCGCTCGGGCCCCAGATCGGACACGGACTCGACGTTCATGGGCGTGCTTCGGCCGTGGGTCGAAAAGTCGTTTCCATCGCTTCACGCGAGCAGGCCGGCGACGAGGAAGATCAGGAGCACCGCGAGCGCCGCCCCACCGAAGACGAGCATGAAGGCGAGCACCGTCCCGAGCATGCCGTCGTCGTAGAGGAACTCCTCGGCGATCCCCCAGAGGTCGCCAACGAAGGTGGAGAGTCGGTCGTTCATTGTCGCGTATCGGGGATAGGCACCCCCGGCCCATCAGTCATCCGATGGACCGCCGGCTGGCGAGGTGGTGTCGGGGATGTCGCCCGGAACACTAACGGCCGGTCTCATCCCGAGGCGGCGTGCCGCGTCGACCGGGAAACCCTCGTGCCGGGCATAGCGAGGTTCCATCGGAACCTCGTGAACCGCAACCGCAGCCGCATCGCAAACCGTACAGCGCGCTCGGCGGCGAGGCCGCCTCGCGTTTCGCGGTCCCTTCGGGACCGCGCGAACCGCGCGATTGACGGCTACACCGTCAATCGTTTCGTGATTCCTTCGGAATCACGCTGTCGCACACCCGGGTTCGCCGTGCGATCATCGCTCCCGAATGGGAAGACTCCGCCGGGGACTAGAGGTGTGCACTCCCCGTAGCCGCTCGGGCGGATTAAGCCCTCGGTCTACGCGCCGAAGCCGTCCTCGTTCTCGTCGTGGCCCTCGAGGGGGCGCACGCCGACGGCGTGGAAGTCGCTCTCAGGATTGCCCTCGTCGGGCTGGAGGACCGTGACGACCTCGCGGCTCTCGCCGTCCTGCACGCCGAGACCGGGGGTCGAGCCGGTCGAGGCGTGCGGGTCGCCCGAGAGCGGCTCGGGCCCGCGCTGTGTGACGAAGACGTACTCGTCGTCGGGCGAACCCCACATGATGTCGGGCGCCTCGGCGGTTTCGAACTCGTTGGTCACCTCGTCGGCCTCGGGGTCGATCACGAGCCCGTCGCTGGTCTCGCGGTTGACGATCCACAGATCGTCGCCGACGAACCAGAAGCCGTGGGCGTCGTAGCCACCCGAGTCGCGCGCGACGTCCTCGTGGGTGTACTCGCCCTCGACGACCTCGCCCGTCTCGGGGTCGATCGGGCGGTGCTCGTTCGTATCGAAGACGTACCACTCGCCGACGCCGCCGGTGGCCTCGTGGTTCGAGGGTGCGCCCGCGGTGAAGTAGAACTTGTCCTCGTCGGGGTGGGCGATCGTCCCGCAGTTCGCCCGGACCTGCTCGGGGGCGATGACCTCGGTGACCTCGAAGGCGTCCCAGTCGACGACCACGACGCCCGCGTGGTTGACGCTCGGCCCGAGGGTGTGATACGAGTAGCCCGTGTCGGTGTAGTCGTGACAGATCGGGCGCAGCTCGTCCTCGTCAAGCTCGAACTCATCGAGCCGGTCGGCGACCGGGCCGGCGTCCCTGACGCGGATCTCCTCGTCGATCGAGAACTCCTCGTTCTCGAGGTCGGCGCCGATCCGAGCGATCGTCCCCTCGCCGATCACGTCGACCTGTAGGGCCTCGTCGTCGGGGGTGAAGCCCGCGAAGTGGGTACCGGGCCCGGTCGGACAGGAGCCGACGAGCTCGCGGTCCTCGGTGCGGAAGACGAGCGCCTGGCCCGCGTTCGTACACGCGACGGCGGCGTACTCGTAGTCCGAGCTAAAGGAGACCATGTGCGGGGTGATCGCGCCCTCCTCGTTGGGGGTGACGTCCTCAAGCGCGTGGAAGTCGATCTCGTCGACCAGCTCGAACCCATCACCGTCGCCGCGTGGCTCGTAGATGTAGCCCGTGTCGGTGCCCTGGTCGAGCCCCCAGATTTCGTACTGCTCCTGGGCGTCGTCCGAGTCGTCGGAGCCCTCCGCGTCCTCGTCGGCGCGTCCGATACAGCCCGCCAGCGCGAAGCCACCCGCGATCGCGCTCGTGGTCAGGAACCGTCGTCGTGATGTTCGCCGTGACATGCCCGAGTATCGGTCATCCAATAGATAAAAGATCGACGGTCGAGCGCTCCGAACCCGGCAAATACCGGCGATGGACCGTGAACGATGCAAGTGTTATGAGGTGTTCCCGATAGCGGCAACATACACCTCATAATCGGCGAAGACAGGTATTTGCTCGTCGGGTCCCTAGAACCGACCCCGAATGACCCTCCCCGACCGAGCCGCGCTCTCGCGTCGCGAGTACTTGAAGGGGCTCGTCGCCGCCGGCGGGACGGCCGCGCTCGCCGCCTGTCTTGAGGAGGAATCGAACGTCGAGATCCCGGCCGGCGACCCCGAGGGCCTCCCCGACCGACAGCACGCCTGGAACGACGTCCTTTCGGGCAACGACAACGAGAACATCGTCCCCGCGCGCCACCACGTCCTGCTATCGCTCTCGCTCGCGCGCGACCCGACCGACGAGGACCGGGAGCGGTTCGAACGCGCGCTCGAGACCCTCGAACGCGCCTACGAGTGGAGCCACGAGGGGCTGCTCTTCACCGTCGGCTACACCCCCACCTACTTCGACCGCGTCGGCTGGAACGGGCTGGCCGAACCCGAGGCCCTCACCGACTTCGAGGAGCCGGCCTTCGAGGGCGGCGACCTCCTGATCCACTTCACGAGCGACCACTCCCAAGCAGTGGTCGCCGCCGAGGAGGCGCTGCTGGGCGAACTCGAGGAGGTCAACGGCATCGAGGTCGAGGCCGACATCGCGGAGCTCGTCGACTCGCGCGAGCGGCTCACGGGCTTCGTCGGCGCCGGCCTCCCCGCCGACGCGGACGTCTCGGGCGTGCCCGACTCCGAACCGATCCCCGAGGAGGCACCCTTCTTCATGGGCTTTCGCTCGGGCTTCGACCGCAGCCAGGCCACCGAGGACCGCGTGACGATCGAGGAGGGACCGTTCGCCGGCGGCACCACCCAGCACGTCGAGTCGCTCGCGATCGACCTCCATCAGTGGTACGAGCAGGACTCGCAGTTCCAGCGCGTCGCGAAGACCTTCAGCCACGAACACGCCGAGGAGGACATGGTGGGCGAGTACGGCGAGAAGCTGGAGGACTCGAACGCCCTCACCGACGAGCGGATCGCCGAGACGACCGAGGACGCCCGTCGCCACGGCGTCGTCGGCCACGCCCAGAAGACCGCCCGCGCCCGCGAGGACGGCGAACCCCTCCTGCTTCGGCGGGACTTCAACACCACCGACGACGACCGCCCCGGCCTGCATTTCCTCTCGCTGCAGCGCGACATCGGGGAGTTCGTCCGGGTTCGCGACGCGATGACGGGCGACGACGTCGCCGCCGACACCGGAATCGGCTCGATCACCAACAACGGCATCCTCCAGTACATCACGGTTCGCCGCCGGGGCAACTACCTCGTCCCGCCACGGGAGCTGCGGGCGTTTCCCGACCCGAACAACGAGTAATAATTGCCGCTATTTCTGTCAGCGACTACATCCGTCTGGAAGGGAAGTAACTTAATACAACGATTAAACCCCACGGATCGCCCGGTCCGATCGGCGTCGAGGGCTCGCGCGCGCTACAGCGTGTAGTCGGATTCGTGGAACTGGACGTAGCGGTCGCCGCGGAACCCGAAGCGGGCCTTCCGATATTCGAGGAGGAGGCGGGTCGCGCCGAGTCCGGCGCCGAACTTCCGGCTGAACATGCCGATCCCCTCGCTGTCGGCGAGCATCCGCCGGGCGACCCGGAAGGTCCGGTCCCAGTTGGCGGGCGTGTACCCCTCGACCATGTCGGCCATCGAGACGTTGCGCCGGAGCTCCTCGTCGAGGCGCCCCTTCCAGGTGTCGTTGTAGCTTCCCAAGTCGCCGATGGCCGCGAGCCGGCCCGCGATCTTCCCCGAACGGACGGCGAGGTGGTAGCCACCCTCGTGGAACGCCGAGGTCGTGCCCATCGCCCCGCCGACGACGGCGATCCCGGCCTTCGTTGGCGACTCGATCGGCCGCGTCGAGGAGATCGGGTAGGCCTCGGTGCCGCCGCTCTTCCCGCGGTCCTCGACGAGGGGAAAGTCCTCCTCGATGTCGTAGCGGTCGCCGTACTCGCGTTCGAGCAGCCGCCGGAGGTACTCCCGTCCGGAGGGCAGGCGGTCGTCGTCGGGTTCGAGCAGGGGGTACTCCTCGGGGTTCTCGACGTCCTCCAGGTTCATCCCGATCGGCATCGTCAGCCCGACGCGGGCGACGGTGCCGTCGTTCGGGAACACCCACGGGTAGGCCGTCTTCCCCGGGATGTGGCCCCACCAGAACTTCAGAAGCCCCTCGTCGAAGACCTCCTCGGGGAACCGGCGGTGTTCCTGATAGGCGATGTGGTTGGCGTGCGTTCCGAGGTGATCGCCCATCGACTCGCCCTCCGGCAGGAACTGGTCGAGGACGGGGATGGTGACGTTGCGCTGGGGGCCGTCGGCGAGCACGAGATGCTCGGCCTCGACCTCGCTGCCGTCGCCGAGCGTCAGGCGGTGGGTGTGGCCGTTCGAGAGGTCGGTCTCGACGCCCTTGACCGCGGTGCCCACCCGGTATTCGGCGCCCGCGTCCTCCGCGCGCTCGCGCAGCCAGTCGTCCATCCGGGGCCGGTCGAAGGTGAACCCGAACTTCGGGTACGAGGAGTCGATCCCCGTCGAGTACATCGTACAGCCCTCGGTGGGGCCGGCGAACTCCGTCCCCTCGAGCTCCCGGAGGACGATCTCGTCGGGGATCTCCTCGAAGGGGATGTCCATGAGGTCGACCCAGTAATCGAGCATCCCGGCGGCGTCGGTCGAGTCCGGCCCGAGCTCCGCCCGATCGGCCCGCGGGACCCCCTTCTCGACGACGAGGGCCTTCGCCCCTCGCTTGGCGGCCTCCTCGGCGGCCGACATCCCGCCGGGGCCGCCGCCGACTATCGCGACGTCAACGCGCTCCATACACCGAACGTCTCTCGCACTCTCTTAAACCTCCTGAACCGACGGTGCACGGAAGCGGGTTTCTAGCCGAAACAGCGGTCGCGACCTCCCCGACCGGGTGTTCGTCGACGGCGAGCCCATCGGGGAGAACTAAGTCCCGTCGGTGGGACCAACCACCCATGTCGAGCGAACCCATCCTCGTCCTCCGACGGGGCACCCACGGAATGCCGGTCACCGACCTCGCGGCGGAGATCCGGGAACGACTGTCCGATCACGAGATCCGGGTCGCGGAAACCCCCGACGAGGAGCGCGAACTGATCGCCGACGCGCGGATCGCCGTCGGCATGGGGATCGGCGAGGAGCTGCTCTCGCACGCCGAAAACCTCGAGCTGTTCGCGTGTGCCTATGCCGGAACGGGCCATCTACCGATGGACGCCCTGGAAGAAGCGGGCGTGGCCGTGACCAACGCCGCGGGGGTCCACGGCCCGAACATCGCCGAACAGGTGATCGGCTCGATCCTCGCCTTCCACCGGGACTTCTTCGAGGGCCGCGAGCGCCAGGAGAACCACGAATGGCGCCACTACCAGGCCGACGAGTTCATGGGCGCGACCGTGACCGTGGTGGGTCTGGGCGCGATCGGGCAGGCCATCGTCGAGCGCCTCGCAGGCTTCGGCGTCGACACCATCGGCGTGCGCTACACCCCCGAGAAGGGCGGGCCGACCGACGAGGTGATCGGCTTCGAGGACGGGCTCCACGAGGCCTTGGCGCGCACGGACGTCCTAGTGCTCGCCTGCCCGCTGACCGACACCACGGAGGGCCTGATCGGCGAGGAGGAGTTCGTCACGCTGCCCGAGGACGCGCTACTGGTGAACATCGCCCGCGGACCCGTCGTCGAGACCGACGCGCTGGTCTCGGCGCTCCGGCGCAACAAGCTCCGGGGGGCCGCGCTCGACGTGACCGACCCCGAGCCCCTCCCCGAAGAGCATCCGCTGTGGGACTTCGGCAACGTCCAGATCACGCCGCACAACGCCGGCCACACGCCCCGCTACTACGAGCGGTTGGCCGACATCGTCGCAGAGAACGTCAAACGGATCGACGCCGGAGAGAAGGAACTGGAGAACCGGGTGATCTGACGGCCGGCCAAGCGGGGGGCCCTCAGAGCGCGAGGAGGAACGCGATCCAGAGCAGGAACCCGACCGCACCGAAGCCGGCGATCAACGCGGCACTGACGGTCCTGTCCTCCCCGTCGTACAGCTTGTACCCACAGTAGACGGCGATCAGCCCGAACACTGGGACGACGAACCACGCTACGACCGCCGAGAGGGCCCCGCCCCAGAGGTAGAGACGTCCCTCCTCGTTCCACTCGCTCATTCTCCGCCGTAGCGACCCTCGTGATCCGTTCGTTTCCATCGCTCTCTACGTTACTAACCGGTTAGTCAGACTTATATCGTACGATCGTCCCGGCGATCGAGGCGGGCAAGCGCGTCCGGGCGCTCGGCGGTCGATCAGTCGGCGGAATCGTTCGAGACCCGGATCGGGGTCACGGACCCGAGCAGCGTGCGAAGCGGATCGGTGTCGACGCCGACGGGCAGCCGTTCGAGCGCTTCCTCCGCGTCCCCGAAGCGCCCTATCGCGTGTCGGTGCAGGCGATCGTCCGGAGTATCGGCGAACGGGTAGGCGGTCCCATCGTCCGACGCGAGGGCGAGCCGTATCCGATAAGCCGTGGCGAAGCCGCGCCCGTAGTCCGCGAACCGGCTCCGGGGGGCGTCGTCGGCCCCGGTGAGCGTCGCCCCGATGACGGCTGCACCCCGGCCGAGGGCTCCCGCCGTCCCGTCGACGTATGCGACGTGATCGATCGCCGGCGAGGGGCGCGCGTAAGCCGCGTCGAACGTCTCGACGATCGTGCTCAGAGCGTCGGTGAACACTCCCATGCAGACGGTGAGGCCGTCGTCATCGACTCCGACGAGCGACGAGTACGCCGCCGTGTAGAGGTAGTCCGCCGCCAACAGGTCTGCCATCGGGGCCCGATCCGAAGGGGAGACGCCGTCGACCCGGCTCAACAACCGTTCCCGCAGCCGACAGTACCCCCGGAGCAGCTCGACCGCTGCGGCCGCGCTCGGGATCGGTTCGGGAACGCGGGCGCCGGGAAGCGAGCCGTACGACCCGTAGGAAGCGACCAGTAGCCGCCCGTATCGACGGTCCTCGGCCTGTAGCACTACCTCGCGCGCCGGCGCCAGGGGGGAGCCGCCCGCCGGCGGCAGAGCGGCTTCGAGGCGGTCGTCGATCGCTTCGCGTCGCTCGGCCGACGGCCATTCCTCTCCCATCAATCTCGCTCACCGGTGATCGAAGCACCCATCATCACGGTTTCTCGTCCGTATCGCGGGATGACTGACTGGTCAGTTAAATCCATCGGCGAACCGGATCCCGGTCGGCCGCCGGGACAAAACAGTTATCCGGGACACCGGGGTCTCTGTAGGTAATGGAGGACGTGTCGGACGGACACGTCGGTTCGGAACCGGACGAGGAGATCATGCGGGCCACGTACCGAGCGCTCTGTGAGCACGGGTACGCGAACCTCACGATCAAACGGATCGCCGAGGAGTACGGCAAGTCGACCGCCGCGATCCACTACCACTACGACACGAAGGACGAGCTACTGGTCGCGTTCCTCGATTACGTCCTCGATCGGTTCGCCGACGCGGTCCACGACGTCGACACGATCGATCCCGAGCAGCGTCTCCAGCTGTTGCTCGATAAGCTTCTCGTCCCCCAGGAGGAACACCACGACCTCCTGATCGCGCTGGTCGAGATGCAGAGCCAGGCGCCGTACAAGGAGACGTTCCGACAGCAGTTCCGGCAGAACGATGAGTACATCCGGTACATGCTCAGGACGGTGGTGTCCCACGGGATCGAGGAAGGGGTGTTCGCCGACGCCGACGCCGAGCGCGTCGCGCGGTCGCTGATGACGATCGTCCACGGCGCACGGACCCGCGCGGTCGTGCTGGACGACCCCAGCGCGCTCGACACCGCGCGACGGACCGCCGACCAGTACGTTGCGGCCGTACTGCTGGAGCGGGAGTGACCGGCCGTCGCGTCCCGCGTCGCTCGGCCGACGGGTGCCGGATCCGCGCTGCGAAAGACTTAGTGCTGACTGACCAGTTAGTCATCATGTGAATCGACAGTCGACGGAAGGGTCGGACGGGCGGCGGTCGATCCCCTTCGAGCATCCACGCCGGCGCTACGTCGTCCGCTACGGCCGGGACGCTCACGAGACGACGGTCGGGATCGAGGAACTCGCGGCGGCCATTCGGCGACACGAATCCATCGGGGACGAGGGGAAAAGGAGCGATAGACGACTCGTAGAGGTCGATCTCCACCACGCACACCTTCCGAAGTTGGCTGCCGAGGGAACGATCGAGTACGACCCGGCCGAGCGGAGGGTCCGTTTCCGGGGAAACGAGGGAGCGGTGACCGCAACCCTTAGTACTAACTAACTATTCAGTTAGGGTATGGACCGAGCTACATCGTCCAAGCGTCCGTGGCTCGCCGCCGGCCTCGCGTTCGTCCTCACCGGGCTCGGACACGTGTACCTGCGGCGGTGGGCACGCGCGCTCGGATGGATCGGCGCGATCGCCATGACTACGTGGCTGTTCGTCCCCTCGTCCGGGGAACTGACGATCTGGGCCGTGGCTCCTATCGTCTTCGTCGGCACGCTCAGCGTCGTCGACGCCTACCTGCTGGCCTACTATCGGAACGCTCGATCGCAGATCGAGGTCGGCGAGCGCTGCCCGTCGTGTCACCGTGACCTCGACGGCGAGCTGTCCTTCTGTCGATGGTGTGGTGCCGACGCGTCGGCGTCGCCCGGTCGGCGGCACACACACGAGGGGACGGGGACGACGGAGGGCCAGTAGATGCAGTGGCAAACGGACTGGGGTCTGCGCGGCCGAATGGTCTTCACCGGCTTCCTGCTGTTCGCCCTCTACATCGTGTTCGCGGGGCTGTTGGTCGCGTACTTCGGCAATATCGTCCCCATGCTCGTCATGCTGGGCGGGTTCTCGCTGGTGCAGTACTACTTCAGCGACACCCTCGCGCTCAAGAGCATGGGCGCGCGAACGGTGGACGAGAACGAGTATCCCGAGCTCCACGACACGATCACGCGCCTCTCGCGGCAGGCCGACCTGCCCAAGCCGACGGTTGCAGTGACGGACTCGCGGGTGCCAAACGCCTTCGCGGCCGGACGCAACCAGAAGAACGCCACCGTCTGCGTTACTACCGGTATCCTGCAGGCGCTTTCCGAGGAGGAGCTGGAGGGCGTGCTCGCCCACGAGCTGGCCCACATCAAGAACCGCGACGTAATGGTCATGACCATCGCCTCGTTCCTCTCGACGCTCGCCTTCATCGTCGTGCGCTGGGGCTGGCTGTTCAGCGGCGGCGGCGACGCGCGCAACCAGGCGCCCGTCTGGGTGGCGATCCTCGTCTCGCTGGTGGTCTGGGTGATCAGCTTCCTGCTCATCCGTGCGCTCTCGCGCTACCGTGAGTACAGCGCGGATCGGGGCGCAGCGATGATCACCGGCAAACCGAGCGCCCTCGCGAGCGCCCTGATGACCATCTCCGGGCGCATGGACAAGGTGCCAAAGGAGGACATGCGCGAGCAGGCCGAGATGAACGCGTTCTTCATCATCCCGATCCGCTCGGGCTTCATCGGCAAGATCGCGAGCACCCACCCATCGACCGAGAACCGCATCGAGAAACTCCGCGACCTCGAACGCGAGCTCGAGACCGGCTCGCCGAGCGGGCGGTCCGTCCCGGCTTGAGGCCGGGCGCTCGGCGACTATCGGCCACCTCGAAACGTCTTTACGATGCGCCGGTGGGCTGTCCTACGGGTTACAGGTAGCCCTGTTCGGCGAGCAGTTCGCCGTTGAGCACGCTCGCGCCCGCCGCGCCCCGCAGGGTGTTGTGGGCCAGGCAGTTGTACTGCAGGCCGGTCCCGCTCTCGCGCAGCCCGCCCGCGGAGATCTGCATCCCGTCCTCGCGCTCGCGGTCGAGGCGGGGCTGGGGGCGGTCGGGCTCCTCGAAGACCTTGATGAGCGGATCGGGCGAACTGGGGAGATCAATCCCCTCGTAGGACTCCATCGCCTCGCGGGCCTCCTCGACGGTCGCCTCTTCCTCGAACTCGGCCCAGACGTTCTCGAGGTGGCCGTCCAGCGTCGGGATCCGGTTGCAGGAGGCCGAGACCGTGGCGTCGTGTATCGAGAGCTCCGCGCCGTCGAACCCGCCCAGCAGCTTTCGCGACTCGCTCTCCATCTTCTCCTCCTCGCCACCGATATGGGGGATGGCGTTGTCGATGATCTCCATCGAAGTGACGCCGTCGTAGCCCGCCCCCGAGACCGCCTGCAGGGTGGCGACGTGAATCCGCGAGAGGCCGAACTCGTCAAGCGCGGCGAGCGTGGGCACCATCGTGATCGTCGAGCAGTTGGGGTTCTTCACCATCGCGCCGTCCCATCCGCGTTCGTCGCGCTGGACCTCGAGCAGCCCGAGGTGGTCGGCGTTGACCTCCGGGATCACGAGGGGGACGTCCTCGGCCATGCGCTGGTTCGAGGAGTTCGAGGAGACGACGTAGCCCGCCTCACAGAAGTCCGATTCGACGCGTTCGCCCACGGAGGAAGGGAGCGACGAGAACAGCAGGTCGATATCGTCGTCGATCGCGCCAGGGTCGGTCTCGGCGACGGTGATCTCCGCGATGTCCTCGGGGATGGGCGTGCTGATGCGCCACTTCGCGGCCTTCCGGTAGGGCTTGCCCGCGCTGTCGGAGCTGGCGGTGAGCGCGCGGATCTCGAACTCGGGATGAGGGTCGAGCAGCTGGATGAGCCGCTGTCCGACCGCGCCGGTCGCGCCGAGAACGCCTACAGTGTGAGTCATTAGCGAAGGTAGGGAACAGCGTATTCAAAACGGTTTGGATCGGGGAGTTCGGATGGGGGTTGCGATCCGGGCAAATGCTGCATCGGCCCGGTGAGTTCGTCGGATGGGTGGAGTCGAGGCTAGGAGGGCATGGACGGACGCGAGAATCGGCGTTACTGGGCTTCCGCCTGGTCGTGCTTGCGGGTGACGTAGCCCGCGATGCGGTTGCGGACGCCCTTGGACTCGATGTTGGTGAGTTCGCGGACGCTGGTCTTGTTGTGCTCGAAGTCGTCGCCGAACGCTTCCGGATAGCGCTCCATCAGGAGCGTCCCCGTCTTCTTGACGTAGGCCGGTTTGATCGCCATGCCTGGCTCTACTTGGGTGCCGGCCTAAAAGGATTCGTTTCGGCGATCCAGCCCGGCGTGCTCGGCGAGGCGCTCGAAGGCCTCGCGCTCGCGTCCGTCGCCACACTGTTCGACGACCTCCTCGAAGTACGCCAGCCGGTCGAGCAGCTCGTCGGTGTCGTAGCTCGGAACGTCGAGCCGGGAGGCGGCGACCGTCGCCTCGATCACCGCCCCGAAGCCGCGGTTGATCGTCGGCACGGTGCGGTTCTCGACCCCCGATTCCACGGGCACGAGTTCCCACTCCTCCCAGCGCGTCCCGCCCGACTCCCCGCCGTCGACCTGCTCGACCTCGACGCGAATCCAGGCGTCCGCCGAGGGGAGGACGGGCTCGTCGCGTTCGTGGATCGAACAGGCCGCCTCGACGAAGTCGACGGGGTCGCGGGTGAACTGGACGTAGCCCTCGCCTCGGCGGTGGAAGTTCCGTCGGGTCCGGGTGTTGCCCCACGTTCTAGCTGTAATGGGCTCGCCGGAGAAGAGCCCCAGCGCCGCGAGGTTCCACCTGTCGTTCGGTTCCAGGGTGGCGACGATCGACTCGGTGACCCCGTCGAGATCGACGGGCCAATCGGCGGCCGCGTCATCTCTCGCACCCTCGCCGCTCACGCCTCGACACCCCGTTCAAGGGCGATGAACAGCCCCGCGGCGACGATGTCCGCCGTGGTCCCGGGGTTGACCCCGCGCTCGACGAACGCGGTCGCGAGCGCGTCGAGCATCTCGACGTCGCCGAGGTGGTCGGCGATCTCCTGGCGGGCCCACTCGGCCACGTCGGTACCGTGTTTCTTCGCGACGAGCGTGTCCCGACGCTCGGCCAGCTGCTCGCAGAAGGCCGCCGCCGCCCGGTCCGAGAGCGGCCCCGAGAGCTCCTCGATCCGGTCCGCGACCCGGAAGGAGCGCTCGAACCCGCCGGTCCACTCGCGGGCGACGTCGTCCTCGCCCTCGCCGAGCGCCATGACGTCGTGGAGGGTGAGCCCCCGCTCCTCGACTGCGGGGATCGCAGCCGACCCGCGCCGGACGTCGAGGTCGTCCCACTCGGCGGGCGGGTCCGAGACGAACACCGAGCAGTGCTCGAACGCCCGGTAGAACGCCGCGGCGTCCGCGACGGTGGTCTCTCTCACGACGCGGTCGACGCCGGCGGGGGTGAGCTCGCCCTCGCTCGCGGCCCGGACGAGCGGGGTGAGGAGGAGCAGCGCGCCGAACTGGGTGTTCTCGCCGTGTCGGCCGGCCATCCCCTCGACGGCTCGCTCGAAGGCGATCCCTATGGAGTCGGATTCGGCCGCGCGCAGCCCGCTTCCCGCGCCGACCGCGCCCGCGAGGAACTGTTCGTAGCGCAGGTCGGGGAGGTCCCGGTCGCGGTCGACGTTGCCCGGTTTGGGCGTGCCCGATACTTCGAGCAGCAGGGCCAACTGGGCGTGCTCGGCGGGCCTCATACGCTCGCCTCCCGCGTCTCCCACTCCTCGATTGCCTCGCGGACCCGCGCGAGCACCCGCGGATCGTCGCTGGGCCGCCCCACGCTCACCGCGTCCGCGCCGAACGCGAGGTACTCGTGGACGCTCTCGCGATCCCGTACCTCGTTGTTCGCGATCACGAACAGGTCACACGCCCCCCGGACTTCCCGGATGACGGGCTCGGAGTCCATCGCGTCGACGTGGATCACGTCGGCCCCGGCGTCCTCGATCGCCCGGGCGGTCCTGGCGAGATCCACCCCGGAGACCTCCGCGCGGGCCTTCACGCTCACCGCCGCGCCCGTCCCGGCCGCCGCCCGGACCTGTTCACACAGCCGGTCGGTGTCCCGCAGCAGCGCCTCCCCGCAGCCGACCCGACACAGCTCCGCCTGTCGGCAGTGGGCGTTGATCTCACAGATCGAGTCGTGCTCCCGACAGACCGCCGCGGCCTCCCGGACCGGCTCGACCGAGGTGCTCCGGACGTTGAACCCCGTCTCGATACCGAGATCCGACAGCACTGATAGCTGCTCGTCGACGAACGCGAGCGGGTCGTCGGGCAGGAACTCCTCGCGGTCCCGAGCGACCAGCTGCCGGGCAGCCCCTCGCGAGGGTTCGTCGAGCGCGATCCCCCCGAGGATCGCGCGGTCGACGTGCTCGCTCGCCGCCCGCGCCCACGCGGCATCGGACTGCCCGCTCAGGCTCGCGGCGACGAGCCTCACGCGACCGCCTCCGGAGCATGGCTCCGGCGTGGTCGCGTTCGCTCGCTCGCGTTCTCTCATGCGACCGCCTCCAGCGCCTCTCGGACCGCCCGCGCGACGCGGGCCGCGTCCTCGGGCGTCTCCATCGCCGTGTCGGTACGGACGACGGGGCGATCCAGCTCGGTTTCGTCGGCCGAATCGAGCACGAACGCGTCGGCGAACGGGTAGGCCTCGGCGATCCCCGCCGTGCTCGGTTCGTGGCCGGTTGCGGCCATCAGCTCCCCGGCCGGACCGGAGAACACCCGGTCCCCGACGAAGGGTGAGACCGCGACCACGGGGGTCTCGGCGAGCGCCCGCTCGACCCCCTCGACCGCGCGGATCGGCCCGACGCTGGTGATCGGGTTTGAGGGCCCGATCACCACGGGGTCGGAGAGCGCCTCCCGGACCGCCGTCGTCGAGCGCGCCTCGCCGCGGAACTCCACGTCCGTGACCTCGGGCTCGCCCCGACGGCCGACCCAGAACTCCTGGAAGTGCAGTTCGCCCTCGAGCGTGTGGATCATCGTCGCGAGCGGGTCGTCGCTCATCGGCAGGAGGTCGATCTCCAGCCCGAAGGCGTCGGCGAGCGTTCGCGTGACCTCTGTGAGCGAACGCCCCTCGTCGAGCAGGCTCGTCCGGGTGATGTGGACCGCGCGGTCCCTGTCGCCGATCGTCATGAACTCCGCGATCCCCGAAAAGCGCCGCCAGCGCGCGACCTCCCGGCCGCTCGTCTGCTTCTCGTCGGGGAGGTAGCGCGGGCCGCCCGCCAGCCCCGCGTTCTCGGCCAGTTCGAAGAGAAAGTCGTTCGTCCCGTGGCTGTCGCCCTCGATCCCCCACCAGGTGTCGCGGTCGAGGACGCCGCCGCGCTCGAAGAGAACGGTGTCGACGTCCGGCGAGACGAACAGCCCGCCGAGCTCGACGTCGTCGCCGGTGTTGGCGATCACCGTCGTCCCCTCGGGGGAAAAGACGTCACCGGCACCCGAGAGGAGCTTCGGCGTCCCGGTCCCCCCGGAGAGAAACGTGACCATACGCGGGGTAGGCGGGCGGGCGGCCTTAAGCGCTCGTCTCCGACCCGAGCCGAGGCTGGGGATCGAAGCGGTTTAGACGCCGTTCGCGAGTAGCCGTTGTATGGCCGAGGACAGCGTTCCCTCCGAGACGCGGCCCGGGACCGTCGGCGCGCTCGTCCGCGCGGGGGTTGCGGCGTTCGCGCTCGCCATCGGGGTGGTCTGGATCGCCCGCCTCGCCGCCGTCGGGTCGAGCGTGGGCGGCGGGCTGCTGTTCGAGCTTCTGCCGCCGCTCGTTCTGCTGTACTTCGGCGCGATCTACCTGCGAAAACAGTATCACACCCTCTCCCGAACGGGGTAGGCACCACGGGACCGGGTGCCGACCCATGCCCGGCCGCCGAAATCGGGTGAGGGCGGAAACGCAACGAATATACGTGCCGGTTCTATCCTCTCGGACGGATGTCTGCTAGCAATTCACAAGGATGGCTGCAACGGATCGGGCAGGCGGTGGCCGACTGGTCGGAGCGGTGGGTTCCGAGCCCGTTCATCTTCGCCATCGTCCTGACGGTGATCGCGTACGGGGCGGCGATCGTGTTGACGCCGGACGGGCCGTTGGCCAACGTCGTCAACTGGTACGACGGGTTCTGGGAGCTGCTCGAGTTCGCGATGCAGATGGTGCTCGTGCTCGTCACCGGCTACGCGGTCGCCGACTCGAAGCAGGTCAGCGGCCTGCTGAACCGGATTGCCGCGCTCCCGGACACCGGCGCGCAGGCCGCGGCGCTGGTCGCGGCGGTCGCGATGCTCGCGGGCTACTTCCACTGGGGGGTCGGCCTCATCATCGGCGCGATCTTCGCCGTCTTCGTCGCCCGGGCGGGCTATCGCCGGGGGAAGACGTTCCACTACCCGCTGCTGTGTGCGGCGGGCTATACGAGCCAGGTCATCTGGCACGTCGGCCCCTCGACCAGCGCCGGCCTGCTCTCGGCGACCGAGGGCCACGTCTTCGAGGACGTCATCGGCGTCGTCCCGCTCTCCGAGAGCGTCTTCACCGTCTACGCGTTCGGCCTCGCGATCCTCGTTTTCATTACGGTCGTCCCGCTGCTGTACTACCTCGCGCCGGAGGAAGAGCACGCGGTAGGGATCGAGGAGTACGCCCCGTCGATGCTCGACGAGGAGTCCGAGGACGGAGAGGAGAAACGCGAGGTCGCCACCGACGGAGGCGAGAAACCACCCGCAGAGCGGCTCAACGACAGCCGGCTGGTCGCCTACGTCGTCGCGACGGGGATGGCGGTCTATCTGATCCAGCACTTCGCGACCGCGGGCATCGGCGAGGCGCTCGACCTCAACGTCTTCAACTTCCTCTTTATCGCGCTCGGGCTGTTCCTCTACGGGACGCCGACGGCCTACATGGGCGCGATCCGGAACGCGACAGAGAGCTCCGCGGGCATCATCCTGCAGTTCCCCTTCTACGCGGGGATCCTGGGGATCGTCGACAACTCCGGGCTCTCGGACCTGGTCTCGGAGCTCCTGTTGGACCTAGCGACCCCGGCGACGTTCCCGGTGTTCGCGTGGCTGCTCGGCGGGATCATGAACTTCTTCGCGCCCAGCGGCGGCGGCGAGTGGGCGATCATCGGCGGGATCATCGGCGAGACGTCGAACGAGCTCGGCGTGCCGGCCGGCCAGGCGATCATCGCCTACGGCACCGGCGACATGTGGACGAACATGTTCCAGCCGTTCTGGGCGATCCCGCTCCTGGGAATCACGAAGGTGCGCGCGCGGGACATCCTCGGCTACACGCTGATCATCATGATCGTGCTCACGCCGGTGTTCGCGCTCGGGCTCTACTTCCTGCCGTACTGAGACCGTCTCGTGGTACCGATCATCAACCGTTAAGGGGGCCCGTTCCCTCGGTTCGCGAATGATCGAGGACGAACCCCTCTCCGCGGTCGCCGCGTCGCTACGGGCCGGACGGATGGATCCCGACGAGCATCTCGCCACCCTCGAGGACCGGGCCGACCGCGTCGAACCCCGGATCGAGGCGCTGCTCGACGAACCGGACAGGTGGGACCGACTGAACCGGGAGGTGCGGGCGCTCGAAGCCCAGTTCGACGACCCGGCGACCAGACCGCCGCTGTACGGCGTTTCGGTGGGGGTGAAGGACATCTTCCACGCCGAGGGGTTCCTCACGAGGGCGGGCGCCGACGTCCCGCCCGGGTCCGTGACCGGAGCCGAGGCCGACAGCGTGCGCGCGCTGCGGGAGGCCGGCGCGCTGGTGCTCGGAAAGACCGTGACGACGGAGTTCGCCTACTTCGAGCCCGGCCCGACTCGCAACCCCCACGACACCGACCACACGCCCGGCGGCTCCTCGAGCGGCTCCGCCGCGGCCGTCGCCGCCGGGCTCTGCCCGCTGGCACTCGGCTCCCAGACGATCGGCTCGGTGATTCGTCCGGCCGCCTTCTGCGGGGTCGTCGGCCTCAAGCCGACCTACGGTCGGATCCCCATCGGTGGCGTCCTGCCGGTCGCGCCCTCCGTGGACCACGTCGGCTTCTTCACACAGGACGTCGCGGGGGCGAAGCTGGCCGCGATCGTCCTCTACGACCACTGGCGACCCGAGCAGGTGGACGTCCCGACCCTCGGCGTTCCCGAGGGACCGTACCTCGAGCAGGCCGACGCGGAGGCCCTCGATGCGTTTCGCGAACAGGTCGCTCGGCTGGAGGAGGCCGGCTACGAGGTCCGACGCGTCGACCTCCTCGGGGACGTCGAGGACGTGAACGACCGCCACCAGAGTCTGGTCGCCGCCGAGACCGCCCTCTCGCACAGCGAACGCTTCGCCGAGTACGGCGACCTGTACGCCGAGGCGACCGCCGAGCTGATTCGCGAGGGCCACAGGGTGAACGTCGGCGAGCTCTGCGAGGCCCGAACCGGCCGGGGGGAGCTCCGCGGGGCCGTGGAGCGAACGATGGACGCGGAGGGGGTCGACGTCTGGCTCTGTCCGGGTGCGCCCGGGCCCGCCCCGGAGGGGATCGACAACACGGGTGACCCGGTGATGAACCTCCCGTGGACCCACAGCGGACAGCCCGCGATGGCGCTTCCCGCGGGCGAGCTCGACGGGCTTCCGTTGGGGCTGCAGTGTGTCGCCCGCTACGGCGACGACGAGCGCCTGGTCGGATGGGCCGAGGGGATCGCCGAGGCCCTCTAGGGCCGTCGGTTTAAGCCCGAGGGCGGCCCAGATGGGGGTATGAAGACGATCAAGGACAGCGTCCACGACCATATCGAGGTCGGGGGCGTTGCCCGCGCGCTGCTGGACACCCCCGAGGTCCAGCGCCTCCGCCACATCAAGCAGCTGGGCACCGTCTCGCTGGTCTATCCCTCCGCGAACCACACCCGTTTCGAGCATTCCTTGGGGGTCTACCACCTCGCCCGCCAGGCGCTCTCGCACATGGGGATCGAGGGCCGGGCCGCCGAACGGGTGCGGGCCGCGGCGATCCTCCACGACGTCGGCCACGGCCCCTACAGCCACAACGTCGAGGACGTGATCGAGCGCCACACCGGAAAATATCACGAGGACGTCGAGGACGTCATCGAGGGCGGGCCCGTCGAGTCGGTCCTCGAGGACCACGACCTCGACCCCGACCGGGTGGCCGGCCTCATCCACGGCGAGGGCCAATACGGCGGGCTCGTCTCGGGCGAGCTCGACGTCGACCGGATGGACTATTTAGTGCGCGACGCCCACCACACCGGCGTTCCCTACGGCACCATCGACCACGGCCGGCTGGTCCGGGAGCTGCGCTTCGTCGACGGCGAGCTCGTCCTGGGCGAGGGCAACGTCCAATCGGCCGAGAGCCTGCTGGTCGCCCGCGCGCTGATGAACCCGACGGTGTACAGCCACCACGTCGCCCGGATCAGCAAGTCGATGCTCCGCCGGGGTGCCGAGCGGCTGATCGCGTCGGGGATCGATCCCGAGGAGCTCCGTCGGATGGACGACCACGACCTGCTCGTGGCGCTGCGCACCAGCGAGAGCACCGAGGGGATCGCCCGGCGGTTCGCCCACCGCGACCTGTTCAAGCGAGCCGTCTGGGCGGAGTACCGCGACGTCCCGGGCGACTTGCTCGACATGGACCACGAAACGACCGTCGAGTGCGAGGAGACGATCGCCGACCGGGCCGGCGTCGAGGACGACGCGGTGATCCTCGACGTGCCGGCGTACCCGAAGATGACGGAATCCAGTACTCGCGTCGTGGTCGGCGGCGAGACCCGGCAACTCGACGAGCAGTCGCCGCTGGTGCGGACCCTCCAACACTCACAGCTCAACCAGTGGCGCCTCGGGGTCTACGCGCCCGCCGACGCCGCCGAACGGGTCGGCCACGCGACGGAGGCCGTCCTCGGGCTCGACACCGACGGCACGCTGATCAGCGACGTCCGGCCCGGGCTGCACACCACGCTGGATCGGTTCGGCGCGGGCAATCAATAGCATTGTATTTCTGGCTATAGTCTCCAGCCTATTCGACAAACCAGGTGTAATATGTTATGCATGTAACCAGCCACCGTACGGATCTCGAAGCATCAGAACAGTTTTTTTAGACAGAGGTCATAGTAGAGATATGAATAAAAATAGTTATAAATATGTATTTAATAAATAAGTGATTTTTTATTTATTATGCTGGCCATTTCACCGCTAGTATGGGCGTTCTATTACCCGGTTTCTGATACACTCCCCGGGCTGTTGTTGTATCCAGTGTTCGGACCATATTATGTAATCGGATATCAAATACCGACCGAGATCTACTCCGAGATCGTTCTCAACACAGGTGTAAGGATCCCAGTTGAAATAATATCATACGCCATTGCAGCCGTAATTAGCATCGTATACGAGGCCGTAACCGGGGATTTAGAGTTACGACGACCGACGGCTGAGTAGGTAATCCAGTAAACAGTTTTAATACCTGTCCGGCCCGGGCTGCACACCACGCTGGATCGGTTCGGCGCCGGCGCGCGCTGAGAATCCCGGGGTTCAAATCCCGCGGCCGTCAGGATCGGGTATGATCGTCGAGGGGACCGTCCTCCGGGGTCCCGGGTACGAACCCGTCGAGGGCCGGGTCGTCTGTGAGGACGGGCGGATCGAAGCGGTCGAAGAGGCTTCCACTACTAGCGACCGGATCATCGCGCCCGCGTTCGTCAACGCCCACACCCACATCGGGGACTCGATCGCCAAGGAGGCCGGACGAGGACTGACCCTCGAAGAACTCGTCGCCCCGCCCGACGGCCTGAAACACCGCTTGCTGCGCGAGAGCGACCGCGAGGAGATGGTCGCAGCTATCAGGAAGTCGATCCGGTTCATGCGCTCGGGCGGCGTGACGGGCTTTCTGGACTTCCGCGAGGGCGGGGCCGACGGCGTCTCGGTCCTCAGGGAAGCGGCAGAGGGGCTCCCGGTCGACGCCTTCGCGATGGGGCGCGACGAGCTCGCGGCGCTGGAGGCGGGCGACGGCTACGGCGCCAGCGGCGCCGCGGACGCCGATTTCACGGAGGAGCGCGAGGCGGCCCGCGAGGCCGGCAAGCCCTTCGGGATCCACGCCGGCGAGAACCGCACCGACGACATCGTGCCCGCGCTCGACCTCGAACCCGACTATCTGGTCCACATGGTCAACGCCGGTCCCGACCATCTGGACCGGGTCGAACGCGAGGAAATTCCGGTCGTCGTCTGCCCGCGAGCGAACCTCGTGACCGACGTCGGCCTGCCGCCCATCGAGGAGTTAGCGGAGCGAACGACCGTCGCGCTGGGCACCGACAACGTGATGCTCAACAGCCCCTCGATGTTCCGCGAGATGGAGTTCGCCGCGAAGCTCACGGGTCTCGAGGCCCCGACGATCCTCGAGATGGCGACCCGCGCGGGCGCCGAGCTGATGGGGCTCGACGCCGGCACGATAGAGGAGGGCCGCGAGGCACGCCTGCTCGTCCTCGACGGCGACTCGGACAACCTCTCGGGAGTACGTGACCCGATCCGGGCGGTCGTCAGGCGCGCGGGAACCGACGACGTGCTCGACGTGGTCCATCCGGCGCAACACAATTAAGCTAGTATGTGAATAGCGTACACGATGTACGAGCGCATTCTCGTTCCGACGGACGGGTCGGCGGGCGTCGAGCGCGCCATCGAACAGGCCGTCTCGCTCGCGAGCGTCCACGGGGCGTCGGTCCACGCGGTGTTCGTCGTCAACACCGCGAGCTTCGCCAGCCTCCCCATGGAGACCTCCTGGGAGGGGGTCAGCGACATGCTCCGGGAGGACGGCGAGGAGGCGCTCGAGCGAGTCCGGGCGATCGCGGCGCGTCACGACGTCGAGGTCGAGACCGCCCTCATCGAGGGCACCCCCTCGAAGGAGGTCGTCCGCTACGCGACCGAGGAGGGCTGTGACCTGATCGTCATGGGGACCCACGGCCGGGGCGGGATCGACCGCCTTCTCCTAGGGAGCGTCGCCGAGCGCGTCGTTCGGGGCTCGCCGGTGCCTGTCCTCACGGTTCGGGTTCGGGAGGAGGACCTCGAGTAGTATCCAAGCGGCCTCAGACCGGCCGCAGGTGCTCGCAGTCGCCCGCATGCACCCTGGCGGTACCCTCCTCGGTCTCGACCACGAGCCGACCCGGCGATTCGACGTCGACAGCCTCGCCGACGACGTCCCCGTCTCGCGTCTCGACGCGCACCCGCCGGCCGAGCGTGATCGCGAGCTCGCGCCAAGCCCCCAGTATCGCGTCCGGGTCCGTTTGCAGGGAGTCGAACCCCTCGATGACCCGCTGGGCGAAGACGCGCCGGTCGACGTCCCCCACCTGCTCGCGCACGCTCGTCGCGCCCTCGGGGAGCGTGTCGGGATCGACGTTCGCGTTCACGCCGATCCCACAGATCACCCACGAGACCCGGTCGGCCTCGCCCTCCATCTCGGTGAGGATCCCGACGAGCTTCTCGCCGGTCGTTCGGAGCAGAACGTCGTTGGGCCATTTGATCCCCGCGTCGACGCCCGCCTCCCGGAGCGCGCGGGTCGTCGCGACCGCGGCCGCGAGCGTCAGCAGGGGTGCCTCCATCGGCGCCACGTCGGGTCGGAGCACGAAGCTCATGTAGACCCCGCCGGACGGCGCGTTCCAGGCCCGTTCGAGCCGACCCCGGCCCGCGGTCTGTTCGTCCGCGAGCACGACGACGTCGGAGTCGCCGGCTTTCGCCAGCTCCCGGCCGCGGGCGTTCGTGCTGTCGATCGCGTCGTGGTACTCCACGGAGTAGGGCGCCTCGAGCCCGTACTCGACGGCCGCGCCGCCGAACTCGGGCACCGACTCGACCCGGTAGCCCGACCCGTCGCTCTCGATCCCGAAGCCCGCCTCGCGGAGCTCCTCGATCCGCTTCCAGACGGCGTTGCGCGAGACGCCGAGCTCCTCGGCCAGTTCGGGCCCCGAGACGGGTCCCGAGGCGAGCGCATCGAGGAGCGCCTTCCGGGTTTTCATTCAGTCGATGACGACGAGCGTATCGCCCATGTCGACGCTCTCGCCCTCGCCGACGAGCACCTGCTCGACGGTCCCGCCCGAGGAGGCGATCACGTCGTTCTCCATCTTCATCGCCTCGAGCACGCAGAGCACGTCGCCGCTCTCGACCTCGTCGCCCTCGCTCACCTCGACCGAGAGGATCGTCCCCTGCATCTCGGCGGTCACCTCCTCGCCCTCGGCCGCGACCTCCGTCGACCCGGCGTCGCTTCCGCCGGCGGGCTGGGGCGGCTGGGCGCCGCCGCCTCCGCCGCCCCCGCCGGCCGCGGCGGCAGCCTGGGCGCCGTGTTCCTCGAGGTCGACCTCGAAGCGCTTGCCGTTGACCTCGACGGTGAACTCCCGGCGGACGACGTCCTCCTCCTCGCTTTCGCCGTCGGTCTCGCTCCCCCACTGGGCCTGGGCCTCCTCGATCCGACTCCGGTCGAGCTCGTTATCGAGGTATTTCGTGGTGTGGGTGCCCGCGACGAACCGCTCGTCGGTGAGCATCAGCCGGTGGAACGGGATCACCGTCACGACGCCCTCGATCCCGTACTCCCGGAGCGCGCGGAGGCTCCGAGTGATGCACTCCTCGCGGTCCGACCCGTGAACGATCAGCTTCGCGATCATCGAGTCGTAGTCGGTGACGATCGAGTCGCCCTGTCTGAGCGCGTCGTCGAGCCGGACGCCGATCCCGCCCGGCGGGTCGTAGGTCGAGAGTGTGCCGCCCGTGGAGGGGGCGAACTCCTTGGCGGCGTTCTCGGCGTTGATGCGGAACTCCATGGCGTGGCCGTCGATCCCCACGTCGTCCTGTGCGAAGGCGATCTCCTCGCCGGCGGCCACCCGGATCTGCCACTTGACGATGTCGATGCCCGTGATCTCCTCGGTGACGGTGTGCTCGACCTGGATCCTCGTGTTGACCTCGAGGAAGTAGAAGTTCGTCTCGGGGCCCAACAGCTCGCCTGCTCCGCGGTCGGGGTCCTCCTCGACGAGGAACTCGACGGTGCCGGCGTTGGTGTACTCGGCGGCGCTCACGCCCTGACGGGCGGCCTCACCGATCTCCTCGCGCAGGTCGTCGGTCAGCGCCGGGCTCGGGCCCTCCTCGATCACCTTCTGGTGGCGCCGCTGGAGCGAGCAGTCCCGTTCGCCGAGATGGCGGACGTTGCCCGCGTGGTCCGCGAGGATCTGGACCTCGATGTGCCGTGGGTTCTCGAGGAACCGCTCGAGATACACCGAGTCGTTGTCGAAGTAGGCCTCGCCCTCGCGGCGCGCGCTCTCGAGCTGTTCGTCGGCCTCCTCGGGCCCGTGGACGATCTTCATCCCGCGCCCGCCGCCGCCGCCCTCGGCCTTGATCGCGACGGGGTAGCCGTGCTCCTCGCCGAACGCCCGAACCTCCTCGGGCTCGGTAACCGGGTCGGTCGTCCCGGGAACGATCGGCACGCCCGCCTTCTGCATGGTCTTTCGGGCCTTGGTCTTCTCGCCCAGTCCCTCCATCGCATCGCTCTTCGGACCGATCCAGGTGATGCCGTCGGCCTCCTCGACCTTCGCGGCGAAGGTGGCGTTCTCCGCGAGGAAGCCGTACCCCGGATGGATCGCGTCGGCGTCGGCCTTCCTCGCCGCTTCGATCACCGCCTCGTGATCCAGATACGAGTCGGCGGCCCGTGCGGGCCCGACGTTGTACGCCTCGTCGGCGTAGCGGACGTGGCCGCTCTCCTTGTCGGCCTCGCTGTAGACGGCGACCGTGCCGACGTTCAACTCCTCACACGCGCGCATGACGCGCACGGCGATCTCACCTCGGTTCGCGACTAAGACTTTCCTGAACATTGTTGATGGTCTCGGCGTGAGTTACCTCATTCTGTCGGTTCGACCCGCTGCCGTCCAGCGGTCGGTCGGTGCCGTGGTCGGGACGCGGACGGCCCGTCCCCCGGTGCCCTCGACCCGGCCCGCGAAGGTCCAGCGCTCGCCCTCCCAGGTCGGCCCCTCGTCATCGCCCGCGGCGGCCGCCTCCTGGGATCGCAGGTGCGAGCCGATGGCCGCGGCGATCGCCGCGGCCTCCGCCTCGTCGGCGCTGTCGGGGATCGCGAGCGTTCGGGATCCGGAGCCCGGATCGGACTGCTCCCCGTTCATAGCGGGATGTTGCCGTGCTTCCTGTCCGGTTGGGACTCGCGTTTCGAGCGCAGCATCTCGAGGTCGTCGACGAGCCGCGAGCGGGTGTCGGCGGGCTCGATCACGTCGTCGACGAACCCCCGGTCGGCGGCGGTGTAGGGGTTCGCGAACTCCTCGCGGTACTCGTCGATCAGCTCCTGGCGGCGCTTCTCGGTGTCCTCGGCGGCCTCCAGCTCCTTGCGGTAGAGGATGTTCACCGCGCCCTGCGGGCCCATGACGGCGATCTCGCTGGTGGGCCAGGCGTAGTTGACGTCCGCGCCCAGATGCTTCGAGGCCATCACGCAGTAGGCTCCCCCATACGCTTTCCGGGTGATCACCGTCAGCAGCGGCACGGTCGCCTCCGAATAGGCGTACAGCAGCTTCGCCCCGTGACGGATGATCCCGCGGTGTTCCTGGTCGGTGCCGGGCATGTAGCCGGGCACGTCGACGAACGTCAGGATCGGGATGTTGAACGCGTCACAGAAGCGCACGAACCGCGAGGCTTTCATGCTCGAGTCGACGGTCAGAGTGCCGGCGTTCGCCCGGGGTTGGTTGGCGACCACCCCTACGGAATGGCCGTCGAGCCGGGAGAAGCCGACGACGATGTTCTTCGCGAACTCGGGGGCGACCTCGAAGAACGCCCCCTCGTCGGTGACGCCGTCGATCACGTCGACCATGTCGTAGGGTTTCTGGGGGCTCTCGGGGACGATCCCGTTGAGCTCCTCGTCCCGACGATCGGGGTCGTCCCAGGGTTCGACCCGCGGGGGGTCCTCGACGTTGTTCTGGGGGACGTAGGAGAGCAGCCGTTTGATGTCGTCGAGGGCGGCCTTCTCCGACTCGGCGGCGAACTGGGCAACGCCGGTCTCGTTGGCATGGGTGCGCGCGCCGCCCAGCTCCTCCTGGGTGACCTGCTCGCCGGTGACGGTCTCGATCACGCCGGGGCCGGTGATGTACATGTGGCTCGTGTCCTTCACCATGAAGATGAAGTCCGTGATGGACGGCGAGTAGACCGCCCCGCCCGCACACGGCCCCATGATCCCGGAGATCTGGGGAACGACGCCGCTCGCCTTCTGGTTGCGGTGGAAGATCTCGGTGAAGCCCGCGAGCGAGACGACCCCCTCCTGGATGCGCGCACCCGCCGAGTCGTTCAGCCCGACGATCGGCGCGCCGACCTCCATCGCGGTGTCCATCACCTTGCAGATCTTCTCGGCGAACACCTCGCCCAGCGAGCCCCCGAAGACGGTGAAGTCGTGGGCGAAGACGAACGTCTTCCTCCCGTTGACGTCGCCGTAGCCGGTGACGACGCCGTCGCCGAGGACCTTGCGTTCCTCCATCCCGAAGTTGTGGCTCCGGTGGGTGCGAAGCTGGTCGAACTCGTGGAAGGTGCCGTCGTCGAGGAAGTAGTCGATCCGCTCGCGGGCGGTCATCTTCCCCTTCTCGTGTTGGGACTCGATGCGGTCCTCCCCGCCGCCCAGCTCGGCCTCCGCCTTCAGCTCGCGCAGCTCCTCGATGTCGTCGTCGATGGTCACGGTAACCACCATCCCTCACGGTTCAGCATACGCCAACCCATTACGGACGCCGACAAAAGGGTTCCGCAGGTCAGCCCAGCCAGTCGGCGAAATCGGTCGTCAGGAACTCGATGTAGCCGACGATTCCCAGGTACAGCGAGAACGCCAGCACGAGCACGACCGGGATCCGGACCGCCCACACCCAGGCGGTGCCGATCGATCCCAGCTCGCCGATCCCCTTCTGGAGCTCGTCGAGCGCCTCGTCGGGGACGATCCAGCTGACGAAGATCGACACCAGCAGGCCTCCGAGCACCAGCAGGATCGCGTCGGCGAACAGGTCGAAGAGGTCGAGGAAGATCAGGTCGAGCGCGGGCGCGAGCCCGAGGACGAACACGAGCCCGCCGACCCCGAGGGTCGCGGTCATCCGGTCGACGCCGAACTCGTCGATCACGTAGGAGACCGGCACCTCGAGCAGGCTGATCGCCGAGGAGAGCGCCGCGATGGCGACGGTGCCGAAGAAGACCGCCCCCAGTATGTTGCCGGCCGGGAGCTCGGCGAAGGCGGCGGCGAGGCTGATGAACAGCGTGCCGGGACCGCCCTCGCCCGGGTCGACGCCCGCGGTGAAGAGGAACGGGAAGAGGATCAGGCCCATCAGGAACGCGATCGCGGTGTCGAAGCCGATGATGATCGCGCCGTCGGAGGCCAGGTTACGGTCCTCCGCGAGATACGAGGAGTAGGTGATCATCACGCCCATCCCCAACGAGAGGGTGAAGAAGGCCTGACCGGCCGCCGCGGGCAGGATCGACTGCCACTCGGCGGCCAGCACGTCGAGGTCCGGCGAGAGGTAGAACTGGTAGGCCGCTCCCGCCCCGTCGAGGGTGAAGGCGTAGGCCGCGAGGCCGATCCCCAGCGCGATGATCGCGGGCACCATGAACTTCACCGCGAGCTCGATGCCCGAACGGACGCCGAGCGCGATGACGCCGATCACGAGCACCATGAACAGCGCGTGGAAGGCGACGGCGTCGAATCCGACGGAGACCGCGCCGAAGTACGCCTCGGGGTCGGCGGTGTAGGCGCCGGTGAGGCTCGCGAACGTATATCTGATCGTCCAGCCGGCGATGACGCTGTAGTAGGAGAGGATCGTGAAGCCGGTGACGACGAACACCAGCCCGACGAGCTTCCAGGTGCGCCCGCCCATCTGGGCGAGCGCCCCGACCGGGTTCTTCTGCGTCCGGCGGCCGAGCGTGAACTCGACGAGCATTGCCGGGAAGCCTATCAGGACGACGAACAGGAGGTAGACCAAGAGGAACGCCGCACCCCCCTCCTGGCCGACCGCGAAGGGGAACCGCCAGATGTTCCCCAGGCCGACCGCGCTGCCGACGGCGGCCAGGATGAACCCCGTCCTGGTCGCCCATGTCTCTCGTTGTGGCATGGAGCCAACATTCGCACCCCTGGTTATAAACCCACCGATACATGGAATCATATGACATGATTCTTTACCGGCCGGATCGGGATCGAATCGGGGGCGAACGGCCAGTTGTCGTCGAGATCGTCCGGCAGCGATGGCGAACACCCCGGGAAACCGGAGTGGTCAGGCCTCGCCGTAGACCGGGACCGCCGCGCCGCTCGTGGGGCTCGTCGCGTCGCTACAGAGAACCAGGAAGACCTCGGCGATGTCGGCTGGGTCGACCCACTCCCCGCTGGGGTCCATGGTCTCCCGGTTTGCGGGCGTGTCGATCACGCTCGGCATGACGCAGTTCGCACGCACGGTCCCGCGGTTCTCCTCGGCGAGCGTCTCCGTCAGCAGCCGGATCCCGGCCTTCGACGCCCGGTAGGGGCCGTCGCCCTCGCCACCCTCGAGGGAGGCGCGGGCCGAAACCGAGACGATCGCCCCCTCGGTCTCTCGGAGGTGGGGAAGGGCGTGTTTCGAGGCGAGGAAGGCGGTTTTCAGGTTGACGTCGAGGACGGTCTCGAACTCCGAGAGCTCCGTCTCGTCGATGGGCTGGCCGCCGGCCCAAGTGCCGGCGACGTTCGCCAGGTAGTCGAGACGATCCTCCCCGTTGACGACCTCGCCGACCACGCGCTCGACGTCGTCCTCGTCGGTGAAGTCGCCCCGGTGGAACGCGACCGACTCGGAGTCGAGCAGCGAGCCCTCGTCCTCGACGTCGATCACGTCGGTCGCGTGGACGGTCGCGCCCGTCCGTTCGAACGCCGCACAGACCGCGCTGCCGAGCGCGCCACAGGCGCCGGTCACCAACACCACCCGCCCGTCGAAGTCGAAGCTCGCGGACATGGGCGCAGCTACGGGGGCTACCCGGATAAAGACGAACGATCGGGCCGAACCCGACGCCGCCTCGAGAGGTCCGAAAACGGATCTATCCGGCGCGTGATACCGGGTATCGAAAGACAAGCTACTTGCCGGTCGCCGTGCATTCGCAGGTATGACGCGAACCTCCCAGTCCGTCACGCCGGACGGGGTCGGGCAGGACTCCGAGGGGCCGGCGACGGTGCTGCTCCGCGGGCCCTCCGAGGAGACCTGGGGACCGATCTGGGACCAACGGGACCCCCGGACGATGAACGTCCTCGCGATCACGACCCGCCTCGATCCCCTCGAATGGATCGACGCCTGCGAGACCCAGCTCGGCGAGCTCCCGGTCAAGACCGGCGCGATCAGGATCGGCACGCGGATCGATCCGGCGGTGCCCTCCGAGCGCCGGAGCCACGAGGGCGTCGACCTTCCGCTGACGGCGGTCGAACGACCGAGCGACCTCGACGAGCTCTACACCGCGATCAACCTCTACATCACCGAGTGGCTCCACACCGACCAGCAGACGGTGATCTGGCTCGAGTCGCTGACGCCCGTGATCGAACACGTCGGGGCCAAGCGGACGATCTCGTTCGTCGAGTCGCTGGCCGAGCGCCTGCGAATGACCGGCGCGATCGCCTACGTCAGGGTCGATCCCCGCGACCACGACGATCACACCCTCTCGCTGGTCGGCGACGCGTTCGACCGCGTCGTCGAGGTCGAGTCCTCGGGCCCCTCGGTCGCGACCGACACGCGCGAGGAATCCGTGCTCCGGACCCTCCGGACGGCCGAGGGCCCGGTCTCCGTCGAGACGATCGCGGGTCGGGTCGCCGCGAGCGAGAACGCACGCCACCCCGAGGGGCGCGAGCCCGCCAACGCCCGTCTCGTCGAGATCGACCTCTATCACGCCTGCCTCCCGAAGCTCGCCGACAGGGGGATCGTCTCCGTCGAATGGGACCGACGGCTCGTCAAACTCGCGCTCGAGCCGGCACGGGTCGACGCGCTGCTCGAGCGACGGGACGGTTCGGAGAGATAGGACCATGTCACGGGACGACTCCCGCGGTCGATCGGAGAACGGTGGACGTGAGACCCACCACCCGCCCACCGCCGACACGTCGCCGATCGTCTCCGTCGCGAGCGCGATCGCCGCCGCCAGGGACGAAGCCCCCACGGATCTGGTCCCGCCGCTGGAATCCGTCGTCGACACCGACTCGATCCGCTCGCTCATCGAGGAGGGCGAGGACGACGAGGTCCGCTCCTTCCGGTATCGGGACTGCTCGGTCGAGGTTTACGGCAGCGGCCGGATCGTCGTCGACGCCGACCGTCCCCGGCTACCGAGGTGCGACGTTCCGGACCGGATCCGACAGCTCGTCGAGGACCGTTACGTCCCGGGGACGGGGGCCGAGCAGGCCGAGCGCCGGCGGGCGATCCTCGCGGCCTACTCCTATCTCAGGGGCCAGGGCAGCGCCCGCCGGAGCGACTTCATCCGCGAGGTCTACCCCTGCTACCCGGGCGAGTACTCGATCCCCGACGGCGGCTGGTGGGAGACCGTCGTCAAGCCCGGGCTCGGGGCCTGCCCCGACGTCGCGAAGGGCAACGCGATGTGGTACTACGTCGGCGATTAGGGTTCAGGGCTCGATCACCAGTTTTCCGAGGAAGCTGTCCTCCATCACCGCCCGCTGGGCCTCGTCGGCCCTATCGAGCGAGTAGCTCTCGGCGACGTGGATCCCGAGGTCGCCCCGTCCCATGAGCCGTGCGAGCTGTTCGAGGCGAGCCGAGAGGTCGGGCGTGTTGAACATGCTCATGAGCTGGACGCGCAGCTCCTTCGCCCGCGCGGCGGGCACGTTCTCCCAGCCCGCTTCCGGGACCGTGTTCCCGATCCCGACGACCCGGGCGCCCTGTGCGGCGACCGCCGCGTCGAAGTCGAGGTACTCGTCGAGCCGGTGATCGAGGATCACCGACGGCTCGTACTCCGCGATGCTTTCCTCGAGGTCATCGTCGGCGTAGTCGAGGACGACGTCGGCGCCGAGCCCCTCCAACTCATCGTGGTACTCCGGCGAGGCGGTCGTCACCACCTCCGCGCCGGCCGCCGCAGCTAGCTGGACGGCGGCGTGGCCCACCCCGCCCGACCCGCCGTGGATCAGGCAGGTCTCGGCGGGCTCGAGGCCCGCGTGGTCGATCAACGCGCGCCAGGCGGTGACCGCGGGGATCCCCGCCCCGCCGCCGACGGCGAAGCCGACCCCGTCGGGGAGGCGAGCGACCCGATCGGTCGGGACGAGCGCGTACTCGGCGTAGGTGCCCTGATGGTCCTTCCCGAGTCCGGTGCCGAACACCCGATCGCCCGCCTCGAACCCCGGGGTCCAGTCGCCGGCCTCCTCGACGACGCCCGCGAAGTCCGACCCGGGCGCCAGCGGCAGCTCGTAGGGCTCGTACGACCCCTCGCGGAAGTAGGTGTCCACGGGGTTGATCCCGGCGGCCTCGACCCGGACCAGCAGCTCGTGGCCGCCGGGCTCGGGCCGGTCGACTTCCTCGACGCTCAGTACCTCGGGTCCGCCGTGTTCGTGGTATCGTACCGCACGCATACTGGTCGGTCGCGCTCGACGGACAAAGAGCTACCCGTTAGTCGGCTCGGAGAACGCCGGGGGGCCGGCGTCCCCATCAGAGGCACCTCCGGACCCGGGCGAGGTCCGGAGGGTGTCTGCCGTCAAGCAGACGATATCACATACAGTCACCGTTCGTATAGTGATATCCTTGATTGACCATGATTTAGTGGTTTCCTCTATAATATTATTATACTGTCATTACTAGCGAGGGAGGCTTTCGGCCATCACGGTGTTCCTCGTGAGCGTGGCGATCGCCCGGCGGAGGCGTTCGGTCACTGCCTGATCGGAGATCGAGAGCAGCTCCGCGATGTCGGCCGTGTTACAGCCCCGGGGGATGTCGTAGTACCCCTCCCGGACGGCCAACACGAGCGCCTCGCGCTGTGGTCTCGAGAGGCCGAACGGCTGGTCCGGCTGGGCCTCCGGCATGTTGTAGATCCGCGCGACGTCCAACCCGATGCGGGCGTCCGTACAGTAGTCCCGGAACCGCGAGAGGGACCGATGGGTGAGAAATCGGAGCGTGAACCGCCACCCGGTCCCGACGCGCTTCGCGCTGAGCACCTGCACCGCGTACTCCCGCAGCGCCCGGAAGAGGTGGTCGTACTCGATCGCCCAGTCGAGGGCATAGAGCGACTGCCCGCGGAGGCTCTCGACGCGCTCGACCGCGTGAATCGTCGGATGGGCGGCGATCTCCGCCACCAGAGCGTCGTGGTCCGGCCCACAGATCCAGACGAACGGCGTCGAGCTGCCCGGGACCGGGACCAGCGACTCGAGCTCGACCGTCGTCTCCGTACCGATCGCGGAGAACACCCGTCCGAACTCGAAGTCCGCCGCGGGCACCTGTAGTTTCACGATGACGCTCATGGTTCGATGTTCCGATCGCCCCTATAGGGACAGTCCGCCCTCTCTGGCTCATCATTGATTCGGAACGGTATTATATATTACATGTATAATTCATCTTTCGAGCGGTGGCACACGAGTTCGGGCGGGTTTGCTTGGTGTATAATGGCCGGTATCGAACCCGCCTCAGTCGGTCAGGCCGTAGCCCCGCGCGAACAGGACGACGTCGACCAGGCAGACGACGAGCGTCATCGCCACGAGGACGGCCAGCGCGGCGTTGGGATCGACGTCCGAGTAGCCGAGGAAGCCGTATCGGACGCCGTTTACCATGTAGACCATCGGGTTGAGCAGCGAGACGGTTCGCCACAGCGGCGGGAGGATCTCCAGCGAGTAGAAGACGCCGCCGAAGAAGACCAACGGTCGGAGGATGAACTGGTTCATCACCGTCAGGTGATCGAAGTCCTCAGCGACCAGCCCGCCGACGACGCCGAGGGCGGCAAAGAGCAGGGTGACGACGAGCATGAACGCGACGAGGTAGAACGGCCGCTCGATCCCGACGGGGGTGAAGAAGGCGCCGATGACGGCGATGATGGCCCCGACGATCATCCCGCGGGCCGCGCTCGAGACGACGTAGGCGATCACCATCTCGGTGTAGGACAGCGGCGAGGTGAGCGTCTCGTGGATGTACTCGTTCCAGCGCCCGTGGAAGATCGAGAAGGAGGCGTTCTCGAAGGCGTTCGAGATCGCTCCGAGCACGACGAGCCCCGGGAGGAGGAAGAGGATGTAGGAGAACCCCTGGATCTCGTCGATCCGCGCCCCGAGGATCACCCCGAAGACGGAGAAGTAGAGCACGTTCGTGATCATCGGCGGGAGGAAGGTGTTCCAGGGCCGGCGGACGTAGCGCTGGACCTCCCGTTCGAGCAGCGTATAGAAGCGCGCCGAGATCGGGTTCATCGGGACGTCTCCCCCGCGATTCGGGCCTCGTCGTCGGGTCCTTCGTCCGTCCCGGACTGGTTGCCCCCGCGCTGGCCCTCGGTGAGCTCGACGAAGATCTCCTCGAGGGAGGTCCGCGAGATCTCGAGGTCGAGGGCCTCGTGACCCCGTTTCTCGAGGGCGCTGAGTAGTCCGGGTGCGACCCGCCCGCCCGCGTTCGCGCGGGCGACGAGCCGGCTCCCGTCGATCGTGACCTCCTCGAGTCCCTCGACCTCGCGTTCGATCGCGGGCGCGGTCGCTGGCGGGTCGCGAAGCTCGACGGTGATCGTGTCGGTGCCCCGTTCCATCAGCTCCTCGGGGGTCGCGACGGTGACCTTCCGACCCGAATCCATGATCGCGACCCGGTCACAGAGCCGTTCGGCCTCCTCGATGTAGTGAGTAGTGAGAAGGATCGTCGTCCCCTCGTCGTTCAGCCGGTTGATGATCCCCCAGAGGTCGTGGCGCAGCTGGACGTCGACGCCCGCGGTCGGCTCGTCGAGGATCAGCAGGTCGGGCTCGGTCACGATCGCGCGCGCGAGGAGCAGCCGCCGTTTCATCCCGCCCGAGAGCCAGTCGAAGCGGGTGTTTCGCTTGTCGTAGATCCCCACCAGCTCGAGGGCCTCGTCGGCGCGGCGCTTTCGCTCCTCGTCGCTCACGCCGTGATAGCCCGCCTTGTGCATCAACACCTCGCGGATCGAGAAGAAACGGTCGACGTTGAACTCCTGGGGCGCGAGCCCGATGCTGTCCCGGACCGCGCGGTAGTCGTCCTCAACGTCGTCCCCGAAGACCCGCACCTCGCCGCCGGTCTTGCGGACCAGGCCGACGAGTATGTTGATGAACGTCGTCTTGCCCGCGCCGTTCGGACCGAGCAGGCCGAAGAACTCCCCCGACTCGACCGAGAGGTCCAACCCGTCGAGCGCCCTGACGTCGTCGTACTCCTTTACCAACCCGGTCGCGTCGATCGCCAGCGTCATTACCGGATCGAGGCGCTCGGACGGATAAAGCCCGGCGGATGCGGAAGCCGTCTACTCCAGATAGCCCAGGTCGGCGAGCCGATCCTCGACGTCCGCGTCGTCGGTCGCCCGGCGATTCATCTCCGCGTGGTCGGGGTAGGACATCTCCTCGCTCGGCTCGACCACGCCCAGCGGATCGCCGTCCATCCGGTCGCTCCGAGGGACGCCGAGCGCCGAGAGCACCGTCGGCGCGACGTCGAGCAGATGTGCGCCCTCGAAGTCGGCGTCGTCACCCTCGACGCCCGGTCCGGTCGCCATGGCGATCCCCTCGAGCTTGTGGTTCCACGGCTCGGCGGGCGGGGCGAACAGCTCCTCGCGCAGCTGGGCCGAGAGGAAGTAGTTCCAGTCGTTGGGGACCGTCATGACGTCGACCGCGCGATCGACGTTCGGCCCCTCGAAGTACTCCTCGACGCGCGCGACGTCCTCGAAGACCGGTTCGCCGTCGGGCGCCTCGACGCCCGAGAGCAGCTCGATCAGCTCGTCGCGGACGTCCTCGTACTCGTCCTGGGAGACCACTCCCTCGGGATCCCGGCCCTCGAGATTGATCCGGACGCCGGTCTCGACGCGCGAGCGCATATACGCTTTCGAACGAGCGAAGTCGACCTGTTCGTCGGAGGCCTTGACGATCCCGGCGGGCGCGTGGCGCTTCGCGAGCTCGTCGAGCCCGACGGTCTCGAGCGCGCGGCTGATCCGGCGGGTGGTGATCCCCATGCTCGCGGCGGTCGCGACCCCGCGTTCGAGCAGCGTCGGCTCGCGCTCGGTCGTCTCCTCGCCCTTCCGCAGCGACTGCTCCCGAACCGTCTGCCAGGAGGGCATGCCGGCGCCGCTGTGGGTGGTCTCGATGTAGCCGTGTTCCTGCAGGAAGGTGTTGAGCCGGAACTCCTCGCCCTCGTACTCCCCGAGCCCGTGGTCGCTCACGAGCAGGGCGACGTCCGGGTCGGTCCCCTCGAGGATCCGCTCGACCTCCCGGTCGACGGCCTCGTAGATCTCCGCGACGAGCTCCTCCTCGTAGCCGTACTGGTGGAAGACCGTGTCCGTGACCTGGAACTGGACGAAGCCGAAGTCCGGTTCGAATTCCTCCGTGAGATAGAGGAACGCGTCGCTCCGCATCGAAACCGAGTCGACGTACTCCTCGAAGGCGTCAGTCTCGCCGCCCGGCGTCGGATACACCTGATACTCGCCGATCGCGTCGCGGACCTCCTCGAGGATCCCCTCGGGGTGCGAGGGCGGGCTCTCGGGGGCGGTGAAGCCGGGGATGATCGCCCCGTCGACCTCGCTCGGCGGGTAGGTCATCGGGACGTTGACGACGACGCTTCGCTTGTCGTGGTAGTCGAGCAGCTCCCACAGCGCGTGTTCGTCGACCGAGCTCGCGTTCGCGACCCCCCAGTCGTAGCCGTCGTAGGTCAGGAAGTCGAAGATGCCGTGCTTTCCGGGGTTCGTCCCCGTATAGAGGGAGGGCCATGCGCTCGCCGTCCAGGGCGGGACCTGCGACTCGAGGTCGCCGCTCGGGTCGGCCTCCCAGATCGACTGGAGGGTCGGCACGCGATCCTCCTCGAACAGCGTCTCGAGTATCCCCCGACTGCAGGCGTCGATCCCGATCAACAGCACCTCGACATCCCCGCTACGTTCCGATGACATTGATACCACCTATGAGGACGAGGAGTTTGTCCCTTATTATAGATCGGCTAACACGTAGACGCGAACCGTGAACGATCGGTTAGTCATGTCATAATCCGGGGTTCGTCAGTTCACGCGCGTCGATCTCTGACACGGTAACACATATCGTGGGAGATGCCGACGGCTGTAGATGGTCGCCGAGGCAGAAGCACGCCGGACGCGTCACCGAACCCGAGACACCGCTCGAGGCACACTCGGAACGTGGTTCCTCCGCTCCTCCACCTATATTTATAATCTATCATGATCAGGATCGACCCTGGTACATCGCCATCAGTGTCCGTCGTGCCGTTCGTTGTCGAGCATCACTCGCCATGCGACCCCTCGACCCGACTTCCCGTAGCTCCGAGGATGGATACCGTCCGTTCTTCGGCCCCGTAGCCGAGGCGTCCAAGGGAATCTCGGCCGGATCCGGTACTACTAACTCCGCGCCGGCAGGAGTTCCGTTCGAGCCAACGATGAAGCTACACGAATACCAAGCGAAGTCGGTGTTCGCCGACGCGGGGATCCCGACGCCCGACTCGCAGCTCGCTGAAAGCGCCGACGAGGTGCTCTCGGCCGCGGAGTCGATCGGGTACCCGGTCGCGGTCAAGGCACAGGTACAGGTGGGTGGTCGCGGAAAGGCCGGCGGGATCGAGCTCGTCGAGGACGACGAGGAGGCCCGCGAGGCCGCCGACTCGATCCTGGGAATGGACCTCAAGGGCTACACCGTCGAGCGCGTGCTCGTCGAGGAGGCCGTCGACTTCGTCGACGAGCTCTACGTCGGCGTGACGATGGACCGCGGCGAGGGCAAGCCCGTCGCGATGGTCTCGCGCAAGGGCGGCGTGAACATCGAGGAGGTCGCCGAGGAGGACCCCGACGCGATCGCGCGCGAGCACGTCGACCCCTCCTTCGGCCTCCAGCCGTATCAGGCCCGCCGCGTCGTCTACGACGCCGGGATCGACCGCGAGGTCGCGGGCGACGTCTCGAGCGTCCTGACGACGCTCTTTTCGCTGTGGGACGACCGCGACGCCAGCGACACGGAGATCAACCCGCTGATGGTCACGAGCGACGACGAGGTCATCGCGGCCGACGCCGTGATGAACATCGACGAGGACGCCCTCTTTCGCCAGTCCGAGCTGGCCGAGATGGAGGAGGAGTCCTACACCGACGACCTCGAGCGCAAGGCCGGCGAGTACGGCTTCGACTACGTTCGACTGGAGGGCGACGTCGGCATCATCGGCAACGGCGCCGGCCTCGTGATGACGACCCTCGATCTGGTCGACTACTACGGCGGCGAGCCCGCGAACTTCCTCGACGTCGGCGGCGGCGCGAAGGCCGATCGGATCGCGAACGCGCTCGACATGGTGTTCTCCGACGAGAACGTCGAGTCGGTCGTGTTCAACATCTTCGGCGGCATCACTCGAGGAGACGAGGTCGCGAAGGGGATCAACAACGCTCTGGAGCAGTTCGACGAGATCCCGAAGCCGGTCGTCGTCCGACTGGCGGGGACCAACGCCGAGGAGGGGATGGAGATCCTGAACGCCGACCTCGTGCAGGTCGAACAGACGCTGGAGGAAGCGGTACAGCGTGCGGTCGAGAACGCACAGGAGGTCCAAGCATGAGCATTCTAGTCGACGACGACACCCGCGTGGTCGTACAGGGCATCACCGGCGGCGAGGGCAAGTTCCATGCCGAGCAGATGATGGAGTACGGCACGAACGTCGTCGCGGGCGCGGTGCCCGGACGCGGCGGTCAGGAAGTGGCCGGCGTGCCGGTTTACGACACGGTCAACCAAGCAGTCAGGGAGGAGAACGCGGACGCATCCGTCATCTTCGTCCCGCCCGCGTTCGCCGCGGACGCCATCTTCGAGTCGCTCGACTCCGAGCTCGACCTCGCGGTCGCCATCACCGAGGGGATCCCGACCCAGGACATGAGCAAGGTCTACAAGCGCCTCTCGGAGGTCGACACCCACCTCGTCGGCCCGAACTGTCCCGGCCTCATCACCCCCGGCGAGGCAAAACTCGGCATCCTGCCGGGCAACATCTTCTCGTCGGGCAACGTCGGGCTGGTCTCACGCTCGGGCACCCTGACCTACCAGGTCGTCGACAACCTCACGAACCGCGGGCTGGGTCAGACCACCGCGGTCGGGATCGGCGGCGACCCGATCATCGGCACCTCGTTCGTCGACGCGCTCTCGCTGTTCGAAGAGGACCCCGAGACCGAGGCCGTCGTGATGTGCGGCGAGATCGGCGGCGAGGACGAGGAGCAGGCGGCGGCGTTCATCGACGAGAACATGGAGACGCCCGTCGCGGGCTTCATCGCCGGCCGGACCGCCCCGCCCGGAAAGCGGATGGGCCACGCCGGCGCCATCGTCTCGGGTTCGGGAACCGGCACCGCGGAATCGAAGATCGACGCGCTCAACGACGCGGGCGTCCCCGTCGGCGACACTCCCGAGGAGGTCGCCGATAACGTCGAGGAGCTGCTGTAGCCCAGCGTCAGGCGTTCTGTTTTCGGTGTGCGTACTGCTCGGGTTCGGACAGCCGGGCGACGTCGCGTTCGAGGGCGGCCGCATACTCGAGCCGGAGCTCGCGGGCCTGGGCTTCGTCGAGCGACGGCCCGCGATCCAACTGCTCCGTGAGCGGGTCGTACGCGTCGACGTCGAACCCCATCCGACCGAGGTACTCGCGGACCTCCCCCGAGCCGAGCCCCTCGTGGATCGCGGCGTCGGTGTACTCGCGAACGGCCCCGAACTCCGGGAGGGTGATCCCGTCGTCGGTGACGAGCCCGAGGTCGCCCTCGACACGGACCTCCGCCCGGCTCGCCTCGTCCATCAGGGGGTACATCTCGCCCGCGAGGCGGAGGATCTGGCTCGGAAGGGTGGCGTCGGGCGAGCGCCACTCGACGGTCGGGAAACACTTGCGCAGCCGCACCGGCGTCCAGATCGCGTCGTCGGGCGTGAAGTTCGCCTCGAACTCCGCCTCGTCGACGCCGGCGTCGATCGCCTCCCGCTTGAACTCGGCGTACCGGCGTTCGAGCCGGTCGTTCCACTCGGCGACGCTCTCGGCATACTCCCAGAGCTGGCCGTGGGCCGGGAACTGCGCGTACCCTTTCTCCCGGTAGATGTAGGGGCGTGCGCCCGCGGCGATCCGCTGACCCTTGTAGTACGGCGAGGAGTTCAACAGCGCGAGCGCGGGGTCGAGCGCGATCAGCGTGTTCAGCTGGTCGACGACGCGGCGTTTCTCGAAATGGAGGTGGGTGCCCGCACAGTGTTTTGCGTACTCGAAGTCCTCGCCGAGGACCTGCTCCTGGATCCGGGCTCGGTCGCCGGGCAGCTGCTCGATCGAGTCACAGTCGAGCGGCGTCGCCAGCGGGACGAGACCTTTCCCGCGTTCTTTCGCCTCGCGCAGCGTCTCGCCCAACAGTTCGACGAACTGCGCCGCGAGGTCCTCGACCGACTCACACGGGGTCGTCTTGATCTCGAGGAGGCAGTCGACGAACTCCTCCTCGACCTGTGGCGATATTCCCGTCAGCCCCTCGGGCGCACATAGCTCTCCCTTCCGGTCGATAACCCAGTACTCGACTTCGACGCTCGTTTTCATTGTGTAGTTCGAATCCGCGACCGCGCCGCCCGCGTTCGTCCCTCGGTAGCGATACACCACCGTGGCGCCGTCGAGGACGGACCGATCCCAGTGTCGGAGACCTTTTCCGGTAGTTGGGCCGCCAAGTGCATGAGACACCCCCACGCTCCTGCAAGTACGTTATAAGTATTCGTCGATGCGAATGGTTCAAGCATACAGTTTCAACGTACGATTCACTAATAACCATGAGTGCAGTGGGCATATACGTACGAGTGTCTAGTACACACGGGCTTCAGACGACGTAAGTCAATACCCGAAGCCGCGGTTAGGGGGCAACCGTTTACTCCCTCGACCCGATGGGTGCGTATGCCGATCCGACAGCCGACGAAGGAGGAGCTCCGGGAGCTGGCTTCGGAGCTGTATCTCACGCTGACCGACGAGGAGGTCGAGTTCTTCCGCGAGATGGCCGCCGAGCGCATCGAATCCTACGAAACGGTCCGGTCGTACAACCCCGAGCCACAGTTCGGCTCGCCGAGCGTCCGCGAACGAAGCGGCGGCACGCGACCGCCCGCGGACGAGAACCCGCTCAACGCCTGGGTCACCCGATGCGAGGTCCGGGGCGACGAGGGCGGGCCGCTCGAGGGCTGGGACGTCGCGCTGAAGGACAACGTCTCGGTCGCGGGCGTCGAGATGACCTGTGGCTCGCACGTCGTCGAGGGCTACGTCCCGAACGTCGACGCGACGCTGGTGGCGCGGCTGCTCGAGGCGGGCGCCGACGTCGTCGGGAAGACGAACATGGACGACATGGGGATGGGAACGAGCGGCCACAGCGCCTTCGGACCGATCCACAATCCCCACGACGACGCGTTCCTCGCGGGCGGCTCGTCGGGCGGAAGTGCGGTCGTCGTCGCCGAGGGCGAGGCCGACGTCGCGATCGGGACCGACCAGGGCGGCAGCGTCCGCATCCCCGCGGCGTTCTGTGGCGTCGTCGGCCACAAGCCGACCTACGACCTCGTGCCCTACACCGGCTGTGTCGGGCTCGAACACCTGATCGATCACCCGGGCCCGATGGCCCGCGAGGTAGAGACGGTCGCGCGGACGCTCTCGGTCATCGCGGGCAGCGACCGGAAGGACGTCCGTCGGCCGTCCGACGTCCCCGTCGAGGAGTACGAGGAGGCGCTCGACGGCGACGTCTCGGGGCTCTCGATCGGGGTCGTCCGGGAGGGCTTCGAACGCGAGGAGGCGGACCCCCGTGTCGTCGAGGAGGTCCACGGGGCGATCGGGACCTTGGGGGACCTCGGCGCGTCGATCGAGGAGGTCTCGGTGCCGCCCCACGCCGACGCCGGGGCGGTCCACTCGATCTGCCAGTCCGAGGCGATCGCCGCGGCGATGCGCAGCGAGGGCGTCGGCCGGGGCTGGCAGGGCTGGTACAACCCCTCCTGGATCGAGTCCTTCGGCAAGTTCCGCCAGGCCCAGAGCGACGACTTCCCCGCGACGGTCAAGCTCTCGTTGCTGATGGGGACCTACGCCGGCAAGAAGTACCACTCGCGGTACTACGCCAGCGGGATGAACCTCTACCTCGAGCTGATCGAGGAGTACGACGCCCTACTCGACGAGTACGACCTGCTCGCGATGCCGACGGTCGTCGAGACCGCTCCGAAGTACGACCCCGAACGCGACCAGTTCGACCGCGCCCGCGAGCTCGGGACCGCCGATAACGCCTCGCCGTTCAACCGCACCGGCCACCCCGCGACGAGCGTCCCGGCGGGCGAGGTCGATGGGCTTCCCGTCGGGTTGCAGCTCGTCGGCGCGCGCTTCGACGACGCGACCCCGCTCAACGCCGCCTACGCGCTCGAAGGGGAACGGGACTGAATCCGCCTATCGCTCGTGGTGCTCCATCGTCTCCTCCGCCTGCCGCTGGACCTCCTCGATGGATCGCTCCTGTTCCTCGCGGGTCAGCCCGCCCGATTCGACGTGTCGTCCGCCGTACTGCCGGTCGGGGATCGCGTTCCAGACGGACCCGTCGGATCCGTCGGCGGATCTCGCCGACAGGGCGACGAACGTCCCGAGGACGATCGCCGACGCGAGGACGGCGTACCGCGCGCCGAAGTACGTCGAGAGGGGCGGCAGGACTAGTAGACAAACGGCGAAGGCGATGAGAACCCGTTTTCCGGCGGGACGAAAGTCGATCCCGACCATACCGACACGACGGACCGGGACTAGAAAACACTGCTGGCGGGGCGAGGTTCAGGCTGATCGACCGAAACGATCCGCGAGCTCGTCCAGTGGGATCGTCCGTGCGTCCACTGCGGCCCCGTCCGATTCCGTGAACCCGCTCCCGGTGAGGACCGTCACGACCCGCTCGTCCGAGGCGATCTCGTCGCGCTCGACCAGCCGTTCGAGGCCCGCGTACGCGACCGCCGAGGAGGCCTCGACGCGGAACCCTCCCTCGCGGGCGAGTCGCTTCCGGGCGGCACGGGTCTCCTCGTCGGGGACCGCCACCGCCCCGCCGTCGGTGTCCCGCAGCGCCCCGAGCGCCCGGTTCCCGCTCGGGGGATCGGCGTTGGCGATCGAGTAGGCGATCGTCTCGCCGCCCTCGACCGCGCTCACCGACTCCTCGCCGGCCTCGAACGCCCGGACGATCGGGGCGCAGGCGGCCGCCTGACAGGCGTACAGCCGGGGGACTGACTCGATCAGGTCCGCCTCCCGAAGCTCCGAGAGAGCCCGCCAAATCCCGCTCAGCTGGCCGCCGCTGGAGACGGGAAGCACGATCGCGTCGGGAATCTCGGGCGAGAAGGCCTCGCAGATCTCGAGGGCGACCGTTTTCTGGCCCGCAACCCGGAGGGGTGTATCGGAGTTCACGAACTCGATCCCCTCGAGCTCCAAGGAGGCCTCGTAGAGGCGTCCGTAGTCGCCCTCGATTCGGAGGATCTCGGGACCGTAGCGCGCGATGTGCGAGAGGCGCTCCTCGGGAATATCGGATGGAACGCAGACCGTGCAGTCGAGCCCGGCGCCGGCGGCGTTCGCGGCGGTGCTCATCGCCATGTTCCCGTGGGACACCGTTCCGAGCCGGTCGATCCCGTTCTCGGCGGCGTAGGCAGCCGCGACGGCGCTGCCGCGGTCCTTGAAGCTCCCCGTCGGGTTCCGACCCTCGTCCTTCAGGAAGAGCCGGACGCCGCCGACGTCGAGCCGTGGCGTCCGCACCATCGGGGTCCCGCCGGCGGCCGCCCCGATCCCGGAGGGGGCGTCGACGGGCAGCAGGTCGGCGTAGCGCCACATTCCGGGATTCGACGAGTCCGGCCACCTCGGCAGCTCGCGGGGTTCGAACCGGAGGGGCTCGCCACACGCACAGCGCTTTCGCTCGCGAAACGGAAAGGAACGACCACAGTCGTGACACCGGACCGATGGCATGCGCGGACCGAGGGAGGGCGGCGAAAAGAGCCTGCCGATCAGAGGTAGGCGGCGTCCCAGCGGGTGGCCTTGCGGGTGTTCCCGCAGTCGTTGCAGACGATCCGGCCCGAGGCGTCCATCGCGTTGTCGAAGCTCTCGCAGGACGAGCAGAACCAGCCGTAGCGCTTCTCCAGGTCATCGTCCATGTACGAGACGTGGAAGGCGCCGCGCGAGCCGACCGAGGCCTCCCGGTAGGCGACGTAGAGCGTGGTTCCGTCCTCGTCCTCGTGGGGCTCGACCGCGCGGCGGTACTCCTCGCCCTCGGGGATGTCGACCCAGACGTTCTCGGTGTACTCCTCGCCGGCGATCTCCTGGACGTGGGTGTAGGCGTCGTCGTAGCCCCGGCGCTCGTAGAACTCGTTGCCGGGCTCGTTCTCCGCGAAGACGAACCCCTTGAACCGGTCGACACCCTTCTCCTCGTAGTACTCATGGACGTAGTCGTAGAGCTGCGAGCCGTAGCCCTCGCCGCGGTGGTCGGGATCGACGTGGAGCCAGTGGATCTCGCCGACGCGCTCGGGGAACTCGACGAGCTGGCACTGCGCGTAGGCGACGATCTCGCCGTCGACCTCGATGACGGGGATGTAGACGTCGTCGGACTCGTCGGAGATCAGCTCCTCGAGGCGTCCGTCGCCGTACCACTGCTCGACGGCGTCCTCGATCGTCCCCTCGTTCAGGAAGTGTTCGTAGGACGTCTCCAGTGAAGCGAGCGCGACCTCGCGGACGGCCTCGGTGTCCGATCGTTCGGCCTCTCTGATTTCCATACCCCCGACTGCGGCGGCTCCCTACTAAACTGTTGTTCCACCTCCCGGCCGCCCGATCGAGGGAAGGTTTATCCTTCCCCGACCGTTTCCCGCGAGCATGCTCGAAGCGGACCCCGGCGTCGAGCCCGGTATGCTCTCGCCGATCGTCCCCGTCGTGACGACCCTGTTGATCGCGCTGTTCGCCATCGGGATCCTCTACCGGATCGTCGGCCTCGCCTTTTAGTCGGCCCGCGCGTCGGCCTCGAGGTGGACCGTGAGCGACTCGAGGACGTTTCGCTGGTCGTCCGTCCGATCGACGATGTCGCCGCTCAGATCCGTGATCTCGCCCGACTGGTCGGTCACGTCCTCGATCGTCGCGGTGACCTCCTCGATGGTCGCGGCCTGCTGGTCGTTGGCCGCGGCGACCTCCTCGATCCCGTGCTCGGTCTCCTCGCCAGCCTCGGCGATGCGCTCGAGCGCCTCGAAGACGTCGTCGAGCTCCTCGGCGGTCTCGTCAACCAGCTGATCCGACTCCGCCGCGGCCTCGACGGTCAGGTCGGCCTGCTCCTGAACGCCGTCGAGCAACGACGTGATCTCGGTGGTGTGGGTCTTGGTCTCGTCGGCGAGCGACTTGATCTCGTTCGCGACGACCGAGAAGCCGTTGCCGGCCTCGCCCGCCCGCGCGGCCTCGATCGAGGCGTTGAGCGCGAGCAGGTTGGTTTCGTCGGCGACCCGTTCGATGACCTCGACGACCTCCTCGATCGCGGACATCCGGTCGTCGAGCTCGTGGACCGTCTCAGTGAGCTCGGTGCTCGTCTCGACGAGCTCCTCGGTGGTCTCTTGGGCGTTCTCGCTCGCGTCGATCCCCTCGCGCACGGCCTCGTTCGCGCCCTTCGAGGCGTTCGAGACCTGCGCGGCGGTGGCGGCGACCTCCTGCATGTTCGCGCTGAAGTCCTCCATCCCCTGTGAGACCGTCGTCAGCGACTGGTTCTGCTCCTCGGTCAGCGCGTCGATGTCGGTGGCCGCCACGTTGGCGTTCTCGATCGTCGTCGAGAGGGTCGTCGCCTCCGATCGCAGGTCGTTCATCACCGCCTCGAACTGATCGGCGAGGTGGTTCGTCGCGTCGATCACCTCGACCAGGTCGCCGCGGACCGCGCTCTTCTCCTCCGCCTCGACCGACGCACGCGCCCCGAAGTCCCCGTCGCGGAGCGCCGTCATCGTCTCGACGGCCTCCTCGACGAGGTGTTCCATCGCCTCCTGGCGACGGTTTTCCTCGGTGACGTCCCGGACGGTCTCGACGGAGCCGACCAGCCGATCGCCGTCGTACAGCGGTGCCGCCCTGAACCGGATGTCGCGCTCCTCGCCGCGGGCGTTCAACATTGTGCTGTGGTCCTCATAGCCCGTCTCATCGCCATCGACTCGGGCCACGCCGAAGGCCTGATCGGCCGATTCGGGCGCCTCGAGCACCTTGTCCGCGAGCGTCTTCGCCCGGCGTCCGTCCTGATAGAACGCGGTGCTCGCGTCGGCCTCGCCGAGGATTTCGTCGCGAGGCGTCCCCGTGAACGCCGCGAGTGCCTCGTTCCAGACGACGACCCGTCGGTCGGCGTCGAGGACGAACATCGGATACTGGATCCCGTCGGTCAGTGCGTTGTAGTCGAGTCCGAGCGCGGCCGTCACGTCGGCCTCGTCGGCGGAGGAGTGGCTCTCGGTTGCCATTTCTACCCGTATCCAGTCCGCCGACGTACATATATTTATTCTTATATTTATCAGATGAGATAGCGCTTGACGGGAGGGGTTATGGCCCGCGGCGATCAAGGGGCCGACATGAGCGACGCTGACCCCGCACGCGCACGTCCCGTCGGCATCAACCACGTCGCCCTCGAGGTCGGGGACCTCGACGAGGCCGTCGAGTTCTACGGCGAGCTGTTCGCGTTCGAGCTGCGCGGGCGCTCGGAGTCGCACGCCTTCCTCGACATGGGCGATCAGTTCCTCGCGCTGGGCGAGGCGGACGGGGAGGGAGTCGACGAGGGGCGCCATTTCGGGCTGGTGGTCGACGACCCAGGCCTCCTCGAGAACCGCCTCGACGAGCAGGGAATCGGCCGCCTCGATACCTCCGGCCTCGATTTCCGGGACCCGTGGGGCAATCGGATCCAGATCGTCGCCTACGAGGAGGTCCAGTTCACCAAGAGCGAGGCGGTCCTCGAGGGGATGGGGCTCGACCTCGGAAAGTCCGAGTCCGCCCGCGAGGAGCTGGCGGAGAAGGGCATGGATCCCTGATCCCGGACGGGCAGAAAGCTTCTTAGTTTCGACCCGATATTCGGCGTGTAACGCGATGCGGTCGCCGCCGAACCCCCGCTAATGAACGACGCCATCCGTTCCGGCCTGATCGCCGCCCTCGCCCTGTTCGCGGTCGCGCTCTCCGCGGCGACCCTCGGATCCACGGTGACGACCGACGGGGACGGCCCGAGCGGGACGGGCGACGGCGGCGGTGGGGGGGACGGGGAGGGCGGCCCGCTCCCCGAGCCGGAGTCGGGATCGCCGGCCGAGACCGTCGTCGCCCCGTATCTCGCGGAGCTCCTGACCGTTCTGGTCGTTCTGATCGCCCTCGTGGTCGTCGTCTACGCCCTCGTCTACCGCCGCGAGGCCGCCAAAGTGATCATAGGGATGGCGCTCCTGATCGGGCTCGCGTACCTCCTCTTCCGGTTCGTCGCCGGTGTGGGCGGGGAGATGGCACCCCCACTCGAACCCGGCGAGGGGACTCCGTTCGGCGGCGACGGCGAGGGTGAGGCGACCGACGGCGACGACCCGACGGGGCCGTCCCTGCCGGCTGCTCTCGCCGTTCTCGTCCTCGTCCTCACGCTCGTCGGGGGTGTGATCGCGCTGCTCGGCCGCTCGGACGCGAGCGAGGAGGCGGGCTCCGAGGACGCCGAGGCCGGGCCCGACACTGCCGATGCGGCGGCCGTCGGCCGGGCGGCGGGGCGGGCGGCCGACCGGGTGGAGAACAGGGGGACGGAAAACGAGGTGTACCGCGCCTGGCGGGAGATGACCGGGCTGCTCGACGCCCCGGATCCCGAGGCACGGACGCCCGGCGAGTTCGCCGACCGGGCGGTGGCGGCCGGGATCAGCGAGGAGGACGTCGACGAGTTGACCCGGCTGTTCGAGGACGTTCGCTACGGCGAGCGAACAGTGTCGGAGGAGTACGAGCGCCGCGCGGTCGAGACGTTTCGGCGAATCGAACGCCGGTACGCGGAGGGCGGGTCGTGAACGCCGGCCGGCTCCTGCTGGTCCTCGGCCTCGCCGCGCTGGGGCTCGGCCTCGCGTCGATCGTCGCCCCCGACGCCGTCGGGCTCGACCTCGGCACGGCGGTCGTCACGCTGGTCGGGCTGCTGACAGTGGTCGAGGCGCTTCGTTCCGTCCAGTCCCGTCGACGTGCCGACCTCGACGAGGCGACGACCCCCGACCCTGAACTCACCGTCACGGCCGACGCGCCCGGCGAGGAGCTCGAATCCGCCGTCGAGGCGTTCCTCGGGGACCGTCGGAACTACTACCGCGGGACCCGGGCCCAGGAGGGGCTCCGGGCGGCGGCGATCGGCGTCCTCCGGGAGTACGAGGGACTCCCCGAGCCGGAGGCCGAGGAACGGATCGAGGACGGCTCCTGGACCGACGACCCCTACGCGGCCGCCTTCCTCGGCGAGGACGTGGCGGGACTTTCCCGTCGGGCCCGGCTTCGGGACCTGGTGCGCCGAGAGTCCTCACGCGACCGGCGGATCCGACGGACCGTCGACGCGATCGCCGCGGTGGCCGGAATCAGGAGGGAGGGCTCGGAGGGCGATCATGGTCCGCCCTCCGATCGGGACCGCCCGACCCGGTTCTCGACGGGAACGAACCGCGAGTTCGAGGACTGGGTGATCGCCCGCGGGGCACACCCGACGGGACGCTGGCAGGGGATCGGGGCGCTCGCGTTCGCCGGGATCGGGCTGGGCATCCTCGTCGAGCAGCCGGCGGTGTTGCTCGCCGGGGCCGTCGGCGTCGGCTACGCCGCCTACGCTCGCTCGTCGGCGTTCCCGCCCGGGCAGGTCTCGGCTGAGCGGGTCGTCGAGGCTTCTCGGCCGGCGCCCGGCGACGAGGTCGAAGTACGGGTGACCCTCACCAACGAGAGCGGCCGGTTCCTGTCGGATCTCCGTGTCGTCGACGGCGTTCCCGAGGCGCTGTCGGTCGCCGAGGGCTCGCCGCGGTTCGGGACGGCGCTGCGTGCCGGCGAGAGCGCGACGTTCTCCTACGGCGTGATCGCCCGCCGCGGGGTCCACGAGTTCGGGCCGACCCTCCTCGTCGCCCGTGATCTCGCGGGCTCGACCGAGGAGGAACGGCTGCTCGAGGCGGGGACGACGCTGACCTGCGTGCCCCCGCTTCGGGAGACGGCCGAGCCCCTCGCGCTCCGCCCGCAGGCCACGCGATACGCCGGCCGGGTCGAGACCGACCGGGGCGGGGAGGGGACCCAGTTCCACGCGACCCGGGAGTACCGCCCGGGCGACCCCCTGCGACGGATCGACTGGAACCGCCGAGCCCGGACGGGCGAGCTGACCACCGTCGAGTTTCACGAGGAGCGCGCCGCGACGGTCGTCGTCCTGATCGACGCCCGCAAACCCGCCTATCGCTCGCCCGGCCCCGAGAAACCCCACGCGGTCGATCGGTCGGTCGACGCCGCCGGCAGTCTGTTCGCCACGCTCTCGGCGGCCGGCGACCGGGTCGGGATCGCCGCCCTCGGCGACGAGCCCTGCTGGCTCGCCCCGGGAACCGGACGTGACCACCGGACGGCGGCGCGCGAGCTGCTCGCGACCCATCCCGTCCTCTCGCCCGTCCCGCCGGCGACCCCCTCGGGCTGGTTTCGATCGCAGCGACGGCTCCGCCGGCGGCTGTCGCCGGGCACGCAGGTCGTCTTCTGTACCCCGCTGGTCGACGATTCCGCGGGCCGGTTCGCCCGCCGGTTCGAGGAGCACGGCCACCCCGTCACGGTCCTCAGCCCCGATCCGACGGCCGACCAAACCCCCGGCCACCGGCTGGCGGCCGTCTCGCGAACGCTCCGGACGAGCGCGCTCCGGCGGGCCGGGATCCCGGTGATCGACTGGCGGGCGGACGAGCCCCTCGACGCCGCGCTCGCGCGCCACGGCGAGCGGGGGCGGGGATGAGCCGGATCGACCGCTCGCCGGCCCCGCTCGGCCGGCGGCTCTCGCTCGCGGCGGCGCTCGTCGCCCTGCTGTCGAGCGGCCTCTACTCGTGGCTCGCGCTCGCGCTCGGTGCGATCGGCTTCCTGACCCTCAGCGTCGGGCTCGTACGCGGTACGGACCGCCCGGTGACCCTGGGGGCGGCCGGGCTCGCAAGCGGGACGCTCGCGGCCGGGGTCGAGGGCGCGCCGGCTCCCGTGGTACTCGTCTCGGTCGTCGCCGCAATCGTGGCGTGGGACGTCGCGGGCAACGCGCTCGGCGTCGGCCGCCAGCTCGGGCGGGAAGCCGAAACGAGGAGGGCGGAAGCGGTCCACGCGGCCGCGAGCGCCGCCGTCGGGCTGGCCACGGCGGGTGCGGGCTACGGGCTCTACCGGGCGGGGACCGGAGAGCAGCCCGTCGCCGCGCTGGTCTTCCTGCTGGTGGCGGCGGTGTTGCTGCTCGAGACGCTCGACTAATCGACCGTCGGGACGGGGACCGACTCGAGGACCCGCTCGATCACGGCTCCCTTGCTCACGTCGTCGACCCGGGCGTCCGGCGTCAGTACGAGCCGGTGGGCCAAGACGGGCCGGGCGACCGTCTTCACCGCGTCGGGGGTGACGTACTCGCGGCCCGCGAGGACCGCCCGGGCGCGCGCGGCCTCGAACAGCCGCTGGGTGCCCCGCGGCGAGACCCCGACCGACACCCGACGGTCCTCGCGGGTCGCCCGACAGAGTTCGACCATGTAGGTCAGCAGGTCCTCCTCGACCCGGACGGTCTCGGGAACCCCCTGGAGGGCCTCGACCCGGTCGGTCGAGAGGACGGGTTCGATGGTGGGACTGCGGCGGGTGCGGTCGGCCCGCCGGGCCAGCAGCTCGCGCTCGCCCGCGGCGTCGGGGTAGCCGAGCGAGGTCTTCGCGAGGAAGCGGTCGACCTGGGCCTCGGGCAGCGGGAAGGTGCCGTCCTGCTCGACGGGGTTCTGGGTCGCGATCACGAGGAAGGGCTCGGGCAGCGCGCGGGTCTCGCCGTCGGCGGTCACCTGGCGCTCCTCCATCGCCTCCAGCAGCGCGCTCTGGGTCTTCGGCGGCGCGCGGTTGATCTCGTCGGCCAGCACGACGTTCGCGAAGATGGGCCCCTCGTTGAACTCGAAGCCCCGATCGCGCTCGTCGAAGACGTGGGTGCCCGTGATGTCCGACGGGAGGAGGTCCGGCGTGAACTGGATCCGCGAAAAGGAGAGCCCCAGCGCCCGAGCGAGGCTCCGCGCGGTGAGGGTCTTTCCCGTCCCCGGGACGTCCTCGAGCAGTACGTGCCCGCGCGCGAGGGTGCCGAGCAGAACGGTTTCCAATACGGCTCGATCGGCGATCACCGCCCCCTCGACGGCCTCGAGGACGCGCTCGCACTCGGCGGTGGCGTCGGCGATGTCCATTTCGTTTCGCTGATCGCAGGCCGTGGGAATAGGTCTCCCGGTCGGGGCGGATTTAAACCTCGGTCGTTCCGTTCGCAATAGTTGTTCTCAGACCCAAGAGGCTGACAAATCAGTTCAGAGCACCTTATTCCTTTCGTAGATATCGTCAATTAGGTCGGAATTGGTGAACGCTTCTTCAAATGCATTTAGAACCTCAAATGCTGCATCCATCTTCTCTTGTATATTATCTCGGTACCAATCCAATTTCATAAACGTCCCATGAGCCACGTCGTTCCTCAGTCCTTTGAAATCGCTAAGCTTACCTCGCGTTTCGTTTGAAAGGATCCCACAATTCGCTAGCAACTGTTCTCTATGTGATTGGCTCATTCCTGAATAGACATATTCGAAGGCACCTTCGGAAAACTTCCTCTTTATTACAAATGTGATGATTAGATGCGCTGTGAGATCCTCTATCGCTGCATGAGTAGAGATAATAAGTGGAATCAGATCATCCTCTATTGATCGTATATTTCCCCGATCATCCCAACTATCGCACATTTCTGACCATTCTTTCTCTAAATGACCAATCTTTAGTCTTAGCCTTGATAGATCGTCTTCTGACTCGAAGTAATGATCCATACTGCTAGACAGTCACTACTATACTGAAAGCACTTCCATATATAATTTGTAACTTCCAGAGCAATTAGATTGGGGCGGATTTGAACCACGGTCGTTCCGCTCGCTTCGCTCGCTACACTCCCTGGTTCAAACCGCCCGACGCTTCGGTTCTCCGGCACGGGGTTGCTCACACACGCTCGCTGTCGCTCGCGGTGTTCGCGGAGGTGCCGGAGAACGCTCAGTGGGTCGGGGCGGATTTGAACCGCCGACTTCCTCCGTGTGAAGGAGGTATCATAACCGGACTAGATCACCGACCCGCAGCGGGTAGTTCCCGCGCGCCGGTCTTAAGGATTCTGTCTCGCCACGCTGTGCAGACACAACTGGTTTGGGGGATGCTACGGTATCACGAGGCAATGACGTGCCACGAGGCAGTGATGAACGGATGAACGACCTCCAGCCGGTCGCGCTCGGCGACGAGCCCGCGGACCTCGTCGTCGCGGACGGCCGGGTGTTGCTCCCCGAGCTCGGCGAGTTCCAGTCCCGGGACGTCGCCGTCGTGAACAACCGCGTCGCGGCACTGCCCGAGGACGCCGAACCCGTGATCGGCCCCGACACCGAGGTGATCCACGCCGACGGCGGGGCCGTCGTCCCGGGCTTCATCGACGCCCACACCCACCTCGACGTCTACCAGTGCTACGAGCTCGCCTACCACCGCTCGCTGGAGGGCGGGACGACGACGGTGGTCTCCGAGTGCTCCTCGTTCGGCGCCTTCGGCCCCCGCGGGATCGAGGAGTTCCTCGCGGCCACCGCCTACCTGCCCGTCACCGTGCGGGCCGCGCTGCCGCCGACCCCGCTGTTCGACACGTTCGAGCCCCCGCAGGCGACCGACGAGGAGGCCGCGCAGTTGGTCGACCTGCTCGGGGACGACCGGGTCGTCGGCGTCGGCGAGACCGACTGGATCCACGCGGTCGGGCGCGATACGCCGGCCGAGGCGCTCTACGAGCGCGCACGCGAGCTCGGAAAACCGGTGACGGGCCACGCCGCGGGCTGTCGCGGCGAGAAGCTCGCCGCCTTCTCCTCGATCGTCGATAACGACCACGAGGCGATCACCCGCGAGGAGGTCATCGAACGCGCCGAGAACGGGATCCACGTCGTCGGGCGCTGCGGGTCGATCCGCGACGACGTCGACGCGCTCGCCGCGGCAATCGACCGGGTCGACCCCGCGGAGTGCTCGCTGTCGACGGATGGCGTCTGGCCCCGCGATCTGGCGGATGGCCACATGGACCGCGTGGTCCGCCGGGCGATCGAGGCGGGGATCGACCCGACCGACGCGCTCCGGATGGCGACGCTCTCGCCCGCCCGCCACTTCGGGTTCGACGACCGGGGCTCGCTCGCGCCGGGCAACGTCGCCGACGTGGTCGTCCTCTCCGATCTCGAGAGCGTTCGGGTGGAAACCGTCGTCAGCGGCGGCGAAGTCGTCGTCAGGAACGGATCCGCCACGGTCGGCCCGCGCAACCGCGAGTACCCCGAGGAGTTCTACGAGTCGGTCTCGCTCTCGATCGGCCCCGATACGTTCTCGGTGCCCGTACCGGGAGACGACGACGAAATTCGCGCGATCAGCCTCGAAGGAGGACTGCTGACCGGCGAGGAGCGCGTCTCCCCGCCCGTCGAGGGGGGCGAGCTCCGCGCCGACCCCGGAAACGACCTGTTCAAGGCCGCGCTCCTTGACCGGCGACCGGGTCACGACGACAGCTTCACTGGCTTTCTCACCGGCTTCGGCCTGGAGTCGGGTGCCGCGGCCACCTCGCTGACGTGGGAACGGCCCGGCGTGGCGGTGGTCGGCGCCGACGAGGCCTCGATGGCGCTCGCGGCCGAGCGCGTCGCGGAGATGGGCGGGGGCTGGGCGGTCGCCGACGGCGAGGTCGTCGCCGAGGCGCCCTTCCGGGTCGCCGGGACCTGTTCAGACCTCGACGTCGAGGAGACCGCGACCCTGCTGGGGGCGATCGAGAGCGCGCTTCGGAGTCGAAGTGTGGGCGTCGAGAGGCCGCTGCTCGCTGTCCAGACGCTGTCGTTCCCCGGAGTCCCGGCGCTCAAGCTGTCCTTTTCGGGCTACGCGGACGTGCTGAACCGCGAGGTCGTCGGCCTCCGATAGTTCGGAACTCAGTACGTCGGGTTCTCCTCGCGGACCCCCTCCCGTTTGTTCACCGCCCGCGCGACGACGAACAGGGCGTCGGAGAGCCGATTGAGGTAGACGACGGCCTCCTCGTTGATCGGCTCCTCGCCCGCCAGCGCGACCGCGCGCCGTTCGGCCCGCCGGACCACCGCCCGGGCGTGGTGGAGCGTCGCGCCCACGTCGCTCCCGCCGGGGAGGATGAACTGCTGGAGGGGGTCGAGCTCGTCGTCGTAGGCGTCGATCCACTCCTCGAGCTGCTCCGTGTGCTCCTCGCGCACGCGGGTGTCGTCCTCGTCGGGCTCGGGGTTCGCGAAGTCCGCCTGGACGACGTGGAGGTGGTTCTGCATCCCCTCCAGCTGGGCGTCGACGTCGTCGTAGCCGGTCGGGCGGGCCGTCCCCAGCAGGGCGTTGGCCTCGTCGACGGTGCCGTAGGCCTCGATGCGCTCGTTCGTCTTCGAGACACGGTCCATGTTCTGGAGGTCCGTCATCCCCTCGTCGCCGCGGCCGGTGTAGATCTTCACACCCCGTAGAGGACGGGCGGTCACTTATACTGCCGGCCGGGCGCGGTCGTTGCGGCAGTCGGTGCCGGAGCGCCAACCACTAAACGATCGAGTGGGGTAGACGAAGCCGATGCGTACTGCACTCGAAACACACGAGCGGGGGCCGTCGGCGCGTGCGGCGTGAACGGACGGTCATCCTCGCCGTCATCCTCAGCACGTTCTTCGTCGGTTTCGGCGGCGGCGTGGTCTTCCCGATCCTCCCCAATCTGGGAGCGGTGCTCGGGATCTCGCCCTTTCTCGTCGGGCTGATCCTGAGCGCGAACCGCTTCACGCGGACGATCGCCAACACGCCCGCCGGCGCGCTGGTCGACCGGATCGGCACCCGGACGCCCTTCATCGCGGGGCTGTTCATCGAGGCCGTCGCCACGCTCGGCTACATCGTCGCGATGCTGTCGGCCTACCCCGAGGCGTGGTTCCTGCTCGCCCGGGTGATCTGGGGGATCGGCAGCGCGCTGGTGTTCGCCACCGCCTACACCATCGCCGCCGACGTCAGCACCGGGAAATCGAGGGGAACGAACATGGGCGTCGTCCGTGGCGGGATGACGCTTGGCTTCCCGGCCGGCCTCGTGCTGGGCGGGGTCGTCAGCGAGCTGTTCACGATCCCGACCGCCTTCGCGCTGGCGGCCGCCTTCGCCTTCGTCGCGGGGATCCTCGCGTACCTTACCATCCCCGAAACACACGTCAGCGAGTCGAAGACCGCGGTCAAGCCCTGGGAGATCGAGACGACGATCCCCGCGCTGACCGTCGGGTTCGTCAACTTCGGGCTCTACTTCGCGTATCTGGGCGCGCTGTTCTCGACGCTCGTGCTCTTTCTGGGCGCCAACGACTTCTCGGTGCTCGGCTACGGCCCGCAGGCCTCCTCGGGCGTGCTGATGGCCGTGACCGTCCTCTCAGCGGCCGGGCTGATGCTCGGCGGCGGGGTCATGAGCGACCGGCTCGGGATGCGCGTTCCCATCCTCCTCGCCTTCCTCATCGTCTCGTTTGTTGGGTTCGTCCTGCTCACGACGGCCGACTCGGTCGCCTCGCTCGTCGTCGCCTGCGTGTTCATCGGCGCGGGCCAGGGCGGGACCAGCGGCCCGATGATCGCCCTGCTCGCGGACCTGACCCCCGACGAGCGCATGGGGCGGGCGATGGGGACGAACAACGTGCTCGGCGATATCGGCGGCGGGATCGGCCCGATGATCTCGCTGCCGCTGGTCGAGTCGATCGGCTTCGCCCCCGTCTACGCCGCCTGCGCGGTCGTCCCCCTCGTGGCGGGTGCGGTCCTCGTCTACGGCGTCCACCGCCAGACCGGCAGCGTCAGCCCGCGTACCTCATTGGGTAGCTAACCGATAGCACGCGCCGCGTGTCACGCGACGCCGTCTCGGATTACGTTTATGTTCCCGATCGACGTATGATTATCCATGACGAACCGATCCGGGGTCGTCGAGATCGAGAAGCGCGACGGGGACTATCGGGTCGAGCTCCGCGACCTGGAGACGGACGCGCGGATCGACGAGGCGCTCGTCGACGGGGACTCCACCGCCGAAACCACCTACAAGCACGTCTGTAAGGTCCGGCTCCCCGACGACGAACCGCGGATCGACCTCGAGTCCGGGAACGACCGGGCCCGAGTCGTCCTCCGGGCGGCGGGCCGGACCTGCTATCGCCACGAACTCCCGACGCGGCTGGCCGCGAACTGATCCCCGATCCGAAACCGAGCAAGGGGCCGTCGACCCGTCCGGATCTTCCTATGAGGATCGCCTCCGACGACGGAATGCCCCCGCATCGGGTCACGGGCCCGAGGAATCATCACGGTTAAGCGCCATCGCGTCCGAAGGCCGGTATGCAGGAACTCGACCACGACTGTCCGGACTGTGGGGACGAGCGGACGTTCTACCGGGCGGCGAGCACGACGCTCCACCTCGGCGAGAAGGTCAAGTGGCACTGTCCCGACTGTGACTACGGGTTCGTGAGGATCAACGGCATCGATTCGAGCCAGGGCCAGGCGTAGGCGGCCCGCTTTCGCGCTTCTATAGCGATATATAGCCCTCATAGCAGCAGTGAAGCCCCGGTCACCCATCGGATGGGACATGGACACCGAGCGCCCCGTCCGGTTCGGGTTCGTCTGCGTGCAGAACGCCGGCCGTAGCCAGATGTCCGCCGCGTTCGCCGAACGCGAGCGCGAGCGGCGCGGGCTCGACGACCTCGAGATCCTCACCGGCGGCACCCATCCCGCCGAGTCGGTCCACGAAGAGGTGATCGAGGCGATGGCCGAACTCGATATCGACCTCTCGGATCGCGAACCCCGGGAGGTTTCGACCGAGGAGCTCGACTCGTGTGACGTCGTCGCGACGATGGGCTGTTCGACGCTCGAACTCGACGCCGACGTCGACGTGCGCGACTGGGACCTCGAGGACCCGCACGGGAGGAGCGTCGACGAGGTGCGCGAGATCCGCGACGAGATCGAAGAACGGGTCACTGCGCTCTTCGACGAGCGCTTCGCGGAGGTCGAACCCGAACAGTAGCCGGGCCGATGGAACCACGCGGAGCGGTGCCGATAACGGGGGTCAGGCTTTGGCGTGCCGGACTACGACTGCGAGAGCGTCGCGGCGAAGTCGTCGACCGGGATCACCGAGTAGTCGACGGTGAGGATGTCGCCCGTCGCACGGACCTTCCCGACGAACTCCGAGATCCCCTCGAGGTTCCCCTCGAGGATGAACAGCTCCATGCAGTAGCGGTCCCCGACGTGGCTGTGGAAGTTCGAGGTGACCAGCGACTCGTGTTCGTGGCGCAGGCGCATCATCCGTTCCTCGACGCTCGTGGTCTCGTAGTCGAACAGCACGGTGATCACGCCCATCAGCTCGTGGTCCTCGAGCTCGCGGTCCTGGAACTCCCCCAGCAGGTTGCGCGAGGCCTCCCGGACGACCTCGCTGCGGCCGGTGTAGCCGTGATCGTCCGCGAACTCGTCGATCCGGTTCAGCAGTTCCTCGGGCATCGAGACGCTGACGACTGTCATGTATTAATCGAAGGGTGGGCAGATAGTAAGAGTTGCTAAAACCGGCCGGATTATCCCGGCTCGGTTATGAATCCTCGTCGAGTGCCCGCCACGAGAGCCGGAGGTTCCGTGCCGCTTCGGTCTGGTCGATCCGTCCCGCGGCCGTCCGTTCGGGCGCCGCCTCGATCGCCTCGCGGTCCTCGCCCGCGACGGCGTTGAACGCTTGTGCGAGCCGATCGAGCGAGCTCCGGTTCTCGACCTCGGTGGGCTCGGTCATCAGCGCCTCGCTCACGAGCTCGGGCCACTTGGTCGTCGGCGGGTGGACGCCGTAGTCGAGCATCCGCTTTGCGACGTCGGCGGCGTCCTGCTCGCCCGCGCTCGCGACGAACTCGTGGTGGAACGGCTCATAGGGGGTGTCGTACTCGACCTGGCTCGCCAGGTAGTTCGCGTTGAGCACCGCCTTCGCGCTGGCGTCCGACAGCCCGGAATCGCCGAGCCGGGCGATGTAGGCGTAGGCCTTGATCAGCACGAGCCAGTTGCCCATGAAGCCGTGCACCTTGCCGATCGAGCTCTCGGGCTCGTACAGCTCGTAACCGCCGTCCCCCTCACGGACGTGCGGGTTCGGCAGGAACTCCGCGAGCTCCTCGCTGACGCCGACGGGTCCGGCACCGGGTCCGCCGCCGCCGTGGGGTGTCGCGAACGTCTTGTGGACGTTGTAGTGCATGACGTCGAAGCCCATGTCGCCGGGGCGCGCTCTCCCGAGGAGGGCGTTCAGGTTCGCGCCGTCGTAGTAGAGCAGCCCGCCGACGTCGTGGACCATCCCCGCGATCTCCTCGATGTCGCGCTCGAACAGCCCCAGCGTGTTGGGGTTGGTCAGCATCAGCGCCGCGGTCTCCTCGGAGAGTGCCGCTTCGAGGGCGTCGAGGTCGACCCGACCGTCCTCGCCCGAAGGCAGCTCGACGACATCGTAGCCCCCCATCGCGGCGCTCGCGAAGTTCGTCCCGTGGGCCGCGTCGGGGATCACGACCTCGCTTCGCTCGTCGTTTCGGGACTCGTGGTAGGCCTTCGCGATCAGAATGCCGACGAACTCGCCGGCCGCGCCCGCGGGCGGCTGGAGGGTCACCGCGTCCATCCCGCCGATCCGTGCGAGCTGGTCCTCGAGACGGTGGAGCAGCTCGAGGGTTCCCTGGATGCTCTCGGGCGAGCGATCCGGGTGCACCCCCGCGGAGGGCAGCGCCGCGACGTCCTCGGTGAACTTCGGGTTGTACTTCATCGTACAGCTCCCCAGCGGGTAGGGTCCCGACTCGACCCCGTAGTTCATCTGGCTGAGTCGGGTGTAGTGGCGCGCGAGCTCGGGCTCGGAGAGTTCGGGCAGCGTCAGCTCGTCGCGCTTCAGGTCGTCGGGAAGCGGGACGTCGTCGGTCTCGACGGTCTCCTCGTTCTTCTCCGAGAGCAGCGCTTCGTAGCCGTCCTCGTCCGTGTTCCAGCGTGCTTGCGTGTATTCGAGCGTCATTTGGCGGCCTCCCTGAACGCGGTGACCAGCGCGTCCGTCCTCTCCGTGTTCGTTTCGGTCACACAGACCTGTACCAGGTGGTCGTCGATCGCGTGGACCGCGAAGCCCTTCCCCTCTAACGTCTCGCGGACGGCTTCCGCGGGCTGGTCGGTTCGGGCGACGAACTCCCGGAACTGGTGGCGGTCGTGGACCGGCGCCTTCACCCCCGTGAGGTCGTCGAGGCGTTCGGCGAGCTCGGCGGGCGCCTCGAGACACTCGGTGGCGAGATCCACCAATCCGCTAGGTCCGAGCCACGCAGCGTGGATCGCCGTCCGAAGCGCGACCCACGCCTGGTTCGTGCAGATGTTCGAGGTCGCGCGCTCGCGGCGGATGTGCTGTTCGCGGGTCTGGAGGGTGAGGGTGTAGGTACGCTCGCCCCCCGAGTCGGTGCTCGCGCCGACCAGCCGCCCGGGCACCTGCCGGACGAACTCCTCGCGGGTCGCGAACAGACCCAGTCCCATTCCGTAGCTCGTTCCCAGTCCCAGCGTCGCGGCGTCGCCGATCACGACGTCCGCGCCGACCGCCGCGGGCTCCTCGAGCACCGACAGCGCGACCGGGTCGGAGCCGAGAACGAACAGCGCGTCGTTCGCGTCGGTCAGGTCGCCGATCTCTCCCAGCCGTTCTTCGATGGCCCCGCGGACCGTCGGGCTCTCGGCGTAGATCATCACCGTCTCCTCGCTCGCGATCTCCGTGAGCGCGTCGAGGTCCGCGTTCGCGTCGTCGTGCGGGTACGTCTCGACGCTCAGCCCCGCCCCTTCGGTGTAGTTCTCGAGGACCGAACGGCGCTCTTCACGCATCAGCTCGGGGACCAGAACGGTCGACCCGCTCGTCTCCCTCACTCGATCAGCGAGCGTCGCGGCTTCGCCCAACGCCGTCGCGGCGTCGTACATCGAGCAGTTCGCGACTTCTAAACCAGTCAGCTCGACGAGCATCGACTGGTACTCGAAGAGCACCTGGAGGAAGCCCTGGGTGATCTCGGGCTGATACTGGGTGTAGCTGGTGAGGAACTCCGACCGGTCGGCGAGGTGGTCGACGAGCGACGGGACGTAGTGGTCGTAGTGGCCGCGCCCGAGGAACTCCGTCAGGTCGTCGTTGCGCCCAAGGAGCGCCCGGGTCTCGGCGCGGAGCTCGCGCTCGCCCCGGGGCTCGATCCCGAACTCGCCGTCGAAGCGCACCGGGTCGGGGATGTCGAACAGCTCCTCGACGCTCTCGGCGCCGACCGCCGCGAGCATCGCCGCGGTCTCCTCGTCGGTGTGCGGTGCGAAGGGGCTACCGCGGCTGTGTTGTGTCGTCATCTGTCACGAAAAGCGTGGTAGCTGTCGGCCGGTTCATGGCGGCTCTTACGCCCGCCAGTACATGAAGAGCGGGGTTCCGGCCGCTCGCGGCTACTCGATCTGCTCGCGGTACTCCTCCGCCGAGAGCAGCCCGTCGAGCTCGCCCGCGACGTCGAGTTCGAGCATCCAGCCCTCGCCGAAGGGGTCCTCGTTGAGCAGTTCGGGCCGGTCGAACAGCGCCTCGTTGACCGCCCTGACCTCGCCGTCGGCCGGCGAGTAGAGGTCCGAGACGGCCTTGATGGACTCGACGACGCCGAACTCCCCCTCCTGAGAGAGCTCCTCGCCCTCCTCGGGAAGTTCGACGAACACCACGTCGCCGAGCTCGTCCTGTGCGAACTCGGTGATTCCGACCCTCCCGCTGTCGGGGTCGATCCACTCGTGGGACTCCAGGTAGTACAGCTCCTCGGGTACGTCGAAGCTCATTGCCTATCACCGAGGAAGCCGGGGGCTTCAATCCTTGCCCTTTTGTCCGACCCGCGGATCCGTACCGCGACCTCGCGACCCTCCTCGGCGTACTCCGTCGGCACGTAGCCCAATCCGATCGGCTCCCCGAGGGTGGGGCTCATCGTCCCGCTGGTGACCTCGCCGATCGCCCCGTCGTCCGCGCGGATCTCGTAGCCGTTGCGGGGGACCCCGCGTTCGAGGAGGCGCAGGCCGATGAACAGCTCCTCGGGCCCGTCCTCGTTGACGCGCGCGAGGGCGTCCCGGCCGACGAACTCGGTGTCGAGGTCGACCGCGAAGCCGATCCGGGCCTCGTAGGGGGTCCGGGGGTTCTCCTCGGGGTCGAAGTCCTGGCCCGAGAGCAGGAAGCCCGCCTCGATGCGGAGGGTGTCCCGGGCGCCGAGCCCGCAGGGCTGGCAGTCGAACTCCTTCCAGACCTCCTCGGCCGCGTCCCACGGCACGAGCGCCTCGAAGCCGTCCTCGCCGGTGTAGCCCGTCCGGGCCAGCAGGCAGTCCGCGCCCGCGATCCTGGCCTCCGTGATCGCGAATCGCCCGAGGTCGCGCAGCTCCTCGCCCGCCGCCTCGGCGACGAGGTCCTCCGCCTCGGGCCCCTGGATCGCGAACATCGCCCAGTCCTCGGTGGCGTTCTCGACTTCGCAGTCGAGGTCCCACTCCTCGCGGTGGCTCTCCCATCGCTCCTCCATCCGTTCGTCGTGACCCGCGTTGGGGATGAAGAGGAACTCCTCCTCGTCGAGCCGATAAACGACTGTGTCGTCGAGGATGGTGCCCTCCTCGTCGGTGATCGCCGAATACTGTGCGCGCCCTACGGAGAGGGATTCGACGTCGTTGGTGGTCAGCCCCTGGAGCAGCGCGGCGGCGTCGGGGCCCGAGAGCTCGATCTCGCCCATGTGGGAGACGTCGAAGATCCCGGCCGATTCGCGGACGGCCTCGTGTTCGGTTCGGATGGAGTCGAACTCGACGGGCATCGCCCAGCCCCCGAAGGGGGTGAATTTCGCGTCAGCGCCGTCATGGGTGGCGTACAGCGGCGGCCTGCGATCTGACATACCTCGGCTGTCGCGCGGGAGGGTCTAAGGGTTTCCGTCGATCGCCCCGGGAATCCGACACGGTTTTTATCCGACCCCCGAGTGACGATGGCATGGGAGTTCGAGCGGGTCTGCGGGAGCTACTGGATCGGGTTCGGCCCGGGGGATCGAACCGCCGGCGGGTCGGGCTGCTCGTCGACGGGCCGAACGTGCTGCGCGACGAGTTCGACGTGGATCTCGACGACGTGCGGGCCGTGGGCCTCGACTCGGGAACGCTCGTCGCGACCCGGCTGTATCTCGACGAACACGCCACGCCGGGGCTGATCCAGGCCGCGGAAGCCCGCGGGTACGAGGTGGTCATCACCAGCGGCGACGTCGACGTGAAGCTCGCGATCGACGCCACCGAGCTCGTCTACACCGACGCGATCGACACCCTGATGGTCGTCTCGCGGGACACCGACTTCAAGCCGGTCCTCGAGAAGGCCGCCAAACGGGGGATCCACACGGTGGCGGTCGCACCCGGTACCTACGGCCGCTCCGACGCGCTTCGCAACGCCGCCCAGGAGGCGGTGCTGCTCGACGGCGATACGTAGCCCTTTCGGACCCGCACGAGAAGCCCCGGTATGGAGCCGATCCTCGATGACCACCTGCATCTCGACCCCGACCACGGTCGGGGGATCGAGGCCGTCAAGGACTTCGCGCGCTCGGGGGGCACCCATCTGCTCGTCGTCAACAAACCCTCCTGGCATCTCGGGGAACTCCCCGAGTCGGGCGCGGACTTCCGCCACGTCTTCGAGACCACCCTCGGGGCGGTCGCCGAGGCGAACGACGTCCTCGACGGGCGCGCGTGGCCCGTCCTCGGGGTGCATCCGGGGCTGATCTCCCAGCTCGTCGATGCGGGCCATGATCCCGAGGGAGCCGGGGAGATCATGCGCGCCGGGCTCGACCTCGCGAGAGAGTACCTCGACGGGCGGGCGCTGGCGCTCAAGTCCGGGCGACCCCATTACGAGGTGAGCAACGAAGTATGGAAGGCCTCGAACGAGACCCTACGACACGCGCTGGCGCTCGGCGCGGAGCACGGCTGTGCGGTCCAGCTGCATACGGAGGGCAGCGAGGACCTCACGGAGATCGCCGAGTGGGCCGGGGAGCGGGGGTTACCGGCCCAGCGGGTGGTAAAACACTACGCGGGCGGCCGGCTCGCGGGCCCGACGCCGAGCGTCATCTGCGATAAGGACGAGCTGCGCCGTGCCGCCGAATCGGGCGAGCCGTTCATGATGGAGACGGACTTCATCGACGATCCCGACCGGCCGGGGGCGGTGATGGGTCCCAAGACGGTGCCGAGACGGGTAGGCTGGCTGCGCGAGGAGGGCTACGACGACGCGATCCGGACGGCACACGTCGAGACGCCCGAGCGGGTCTACGGGATCGATACGATCGACACTTTAGACGAGTAGAGAAAGGGCTTTGAACGCGGGTCGACACCCTTCGGTATGAGCACCCCGCCCGAAGCGTTCTACTCCGAGGAACGGTGGCAGAACTGGATCGACCGACTGAAAGCCGAGGAGATCGACCCCGAGGACGAGGACTCGGCGCGCCTGCTGCTCAACCTGCAGGACGACACCGCCATCGCCGTCGCGAAGATCGTCAACGCCCACGAGGAGGGCGAACTGGAGGAGGAGGAGGAGGCCATCGAGGAGCTCGCGGACGTCCGCGAGATCGTCCTCTCGGACGTCGAGGTCGAGGACGAGGAGACCGCCTTCCTGATCGACGGCGTCCAGACGAGCTTGGTCTGCGTGTTCGCCGCCGCCGAGGAGTACATCCTGAGCGGGGCCAGCGAGGAGGCCTCGATCGAGGAATACGTCCGCACGGCGGCCGACGCGGAGGCCGAGGAGGACTTCGACGCGGCGCTCGGCTACTGTGCGCAGGCCGGCACCCGGATCGTCGACGGCGAGAACCTCGACGTGAGCATCGGCGAGGAGATCGAGTACGGCTTCGTCGCGGAGTGGGTCAACGGCCTCGACAGCCTCCAGAACGCGATGCGCGACCCCGAAGTCATCGAGGAGGAAGACGCCGACGAGGAGAGCTAAGCGCGCTCGGGTCCGAAGCGAGGCTTGCTGAAGACACTGCTTCGACCAGCGCCCGCTCCGACCCTGCCGTACGTCGATCGTCGAACCGATAGTCGACAGGCCCATATAACTGCCACGATAGTTAGGACGTATGACCGAGGTCGGCATCGACGCCATCGAGATCTGGACCGGGAAGCTCAAGCTCGACCTGCCCAACACCTTCGCGCCGGCGAAGGGCGAGGACCCCGAGAAGTACACGAAAGGCCTCGGGCTGAACGCGAGCTCCTTCCCCGACACCTACGAGGACATCGTGACGATGGGCGCGAACGCCGCCCACCGGCTGATGGAACACGAGGGCCTCGAACCCGAGGACATCGGCCGGATCGACGTCGCGACCGAGAGCTCCTTCGACAACTCGAAACCCGTCTCGACGTATATCGCGGGCTGTCTGGAGGGAGTCTACGACGGGAAGTTCAGCCACGCCAACAAGGGCGAGCGGAAGTTCGCCTGCGTCGCGGGCACCCAATCGATCGACGACGCCTACAACTGGATCAAAGCAGGGAGAAACAGGGGCCGCTCGGCGCTCGTGATCGCGACCGACACCGCGCTGTACGCGCGGAACGACCCCGGCGAGGCGACCCAGGGCGCCGGCGCGGTCGCGATGCTCATCTCCGAGGACCCCGAGCTGGTGAGCCTCTCGACCGAACAGGGCTACGGGAGCGCCGACGAGACGGACTTTTTGAAGCCCAACCAGCAGTTCCCGTCGGTCGACGGCAAGCGGAGCGTGCAGGTGTATCTCGCTCGCATGCGCGAGGCCCTCGAGGACTTCGAGGGCGTCGCGGGGCGCGCACGCACCGAGGACTTCGCGTACATCCCCTTTCACACGCCGTTCCCGGGCATGGTCCGGAAGGCCGCGCTGTTCGGCTACCGGCGGATGATCCGTGACACCCAGCAGGAGGAGGAGCTGGCCGATGAGATCGGCCGCCAGCCCCGCGAGGAGGCGTTCGGCGTCTCCGGGCAAGGCCCGGAATCCAGTGGGACGGAGTCCCACGCTGACGAGGAGGCCTACGAGGAGGCGCTCAACGAGTACATGGACGGGCTGAAACGCACCGACGCCTACCAGGAGTGGTACGGCCGCGTGATCGACCCGACGCTCACGATCTCGCGGGAGGTCGGCAACTGGTACACCGGTTCGGTCCACCTCGCGCGGACGAGCGCGCTCAGGACCGCCTTCGAGGAGGACCGGGACCTGGCGGGCGAGCGCCTGCTCGTCGGTTCGTACGGCAGCGGCGCGCAGGCGGAGATCCACGCCGAGACCGTCCAGGACACCTGGGAGAGGAAGATCGCCGACCTGACGATCGACCAGCAGATCGAGGACCGCTACGACCTCTCCTACGAGGAGTACGAGCGCGTCCACGACGTGCACAACCACGACATCGAGAGCGACCTCGATCAGGGGGAAATCGAACAGTTCACCGACCCGCACGGGGAGTTCGTCTTCGACGGCTGGGGTCGGATGGGCGAACGGAAGTACCGGTTCGTCGAGTAGCGACCCTCACACGACGGGACTCGCCGGCTCGCGCTCTCGACCGTACCGCGACCGGTTGCCCGCCTTAGGGGACCGTGCTCCCCGCTTCTGCTCCGCCGGTCTCTATCCGGTCGACGGTCGCTTCGAGCCGGTCGATCGCGGCTGCGATCTCACGGACGAGCCCGGTCTGCTCCTCGTTGGACGCGACGGCGGTATCGACCACCCTGGCCACCCGGCGCGACCGGTCGGCGGCGGTGTCGACCATGCTCGAGACCTCCTCGGCCCGCCCCGCCTGATCGTCGGTCGCTTCGGCGATCTCCTCCATTCCGGCGGAGATCCCGCTCACCGAGTCGACGATCTCGGCCTGGTTGTCGACGACCTCCCGGACCGCCTCCGCGCTGGTACGGATCTCGTCGGTGACCGATTCGATGCTCTCGACGGTATCGGTGGCGTCCTCGCGCGTCTCCTCGATCACGTCTTCGATGCGGTCTGACTCCTCGCTTACCTGCGTGGCGAGCGACTTCACCTCGTTCGCGACGACGGCGAAGCCGTTGCCCGCCGCGCCGGCCCGCGCGGCCTCGATGTTCGCGTTGAGCGCGAGGATGTTGGTCCGATCCGCGATCTCGTTGATGATCCCCACCATCTCGTCGACCTGTGAGATCTGCTCGGCGAGCTCGCGCGTTCGTTCGGCCGCCTCGTCGCCGCTCTCGGCGACGCGCTCCATCCGATCGGCCGCATACTCGCCCGCGTCGGTGCTCTCGATCGCGAGTCGCGTCGCGGCCTCCGACTGTTCGCTGATCCCCTCGACCGACGCCGCGATCTCCTCGACGGTCGCCGACACCGACGACACCTCGCCGGACACCTCGTTCATGTCTTCCGACTGCTCGGCGGCGAGTTCGCCCGCCTCGCCGATCGCGTCGGCGACGCGCTCCGTCGCCTCCTCCGCGCGGGTGGCGCTCGTCGACACCTCGTCGGCCACCTGCTCCTGGGCCCGCGCGATCGCCTTTCGTTGTTCGACGAGCCCGGTCACGTTCGATGCGGTCTCGAGGCCGGCGACGACCTCCCCCTCGGGGTTTCTGAGCGGAACGCCGCTCGAGCGGATCCAGATGTCGCCCTCCGCCTTGGGGATGTGGCGGGGCTCGGGATCACACCGCGCCTCGCCCTCGTGCATGACCGTCTGTGCGAACGTCTCCATCCCCTCCGACCCCTGGGCGGCGAGGAACTCGTCCACGCTCTCGCCGACGATCTCCGCCTTCTCCACCCGGTTCATCGCCGCGATCCCGTCGTTGCAGTACGCGAACTCGTCCGCGCCGTCGACGACCCATGCCGCCTCCGGGTTCTCCTCGATCAGCTGTTCGAACAGCCCGCGCCAGTAGTCGCGCTCGTAGCGGAGCCGTTCGGTTTCGTCGGCCGCGTCAATCGTCGGACGGAGACCCCCAGAACTCGCCCCCTTCGGTCCCGGTTCGCCGCCACTCTCGTCGGTCACCGTGCCGCCGTCCGTTCGCCTCGGTCCGCTGGGTTCCGATCGTTCGCTCATAATACCAAAATACTGACATCGTCGATAAACGTTACGCAGAAAGTATCAACACTGATACCAATGGAGGAAATCGGTAACGTCGACGTCCGTACCGTCGGGATCGTCGATCCACGATGGCCGGATCGCCGATCGATTCCGTCGCCCGTCCCGACTGGGGAGGGCCGCGAACTCAACGCCTTCCTCTACTGCCTACGCCCGACGCCGACGGATCTGTATCGTACTATACGATGTATCGGGTCTCGTGGCTGACTCTAGGGTCACCCCGAGCGGAAGTGCGGGAAGCCGATGCGGGGGCCGTGCATGAGGGGGTCGAACGACGTCGAGCGTCAGGCCGTCCCGGCGGGTCCTCGTCGCCGATCGCAACCCTGTCTCCCCATATCGATGTGGTGACATACGCCAGATTGAATAGTTGTCTGAAATACATTATCAGTGGAGAGGAACCGGAATGGAACTTCCGAACGCGAGCCACCGGGGGAAATCGCGCATCGCAACGGCGATACGGATCGCCGAGGGGAGGTACCAGCGGGGCCGAACGCTCCGTAACCGCGCGGCGATGGTCGTCCGCCGCAAGCGGCGCAATCCGACGGTCGGCGAGGTGTCCGAACGGGCGTTCGACGACGTGCTCGACGTTTACGCCGACGCCGATACCGTGTTCGTCCACGTCGGTCTGCGGGACCTACGGCGCGCGTTCGATCGCGACCCATACGCGTTTCTCCTGGGGCGGCTCGACGATCGGTTCGAGTCGGTCCTCAACCCGGGGTTCACGCCCTCTTTCCGCTCGGTCGACGGAAGGGTCTACCACAAGCGCTACTCGGTGCCGAAGTTCGGGGCGTTCTCGCGGCTGTTCCTCGAGGACTGTGAATACCGCACCGACGACCCCACCAACTCGATCCTCGTCAAGGGACCGTATCGGTTCCCGGGCTGTGATCACACCGACACGTGGGCCGAGGACGGCTGTTTCGCCCGGCTCGATCGAGAGAACGCCCGCTATCTGAACGTCGGCACCGACTGGCTGCGCTCCTCGCAGATCCATTACCTCGAGAGCCGGCTCGACGTTCCCTATCTCGAGACCGCCGCCTACGAGGGCGTGATCTGCCGTGAGGATGGGGTGCACGAGGAGATCACACACCCTTCACACGAGTACACCATGCCGGTCACCTGGAACCGGCCGAAGATCCGGAACGACCTCGAGCAAGCGGGCGTCCTCGAGGAGTACGACCTGAACGGCCTTCGAGTGCTCGCGTTCCGTGCGCGCGACCTCCGGGAGGCCCTGACCCCGCTGATCCTCGAGGACCCGTACTACCTCGTGACCTAAGGCAGTTCCCGGAGCCGATCCAGCGTCTCCTCGAGGTCCGCGTTACAGACCGCAAGCGAGAAGCCGTCCATCCGAGCCAGGTCCGGGGCGTGTTCCCAGAGGTCCTCGCGGCCCAGCCCGTGGAGGACGACCGCGTTGGGCGTCGGGTTGACGACCCGCATCGCGACCAGCGGGGACTCCCCGCGGGTGACGCCGGTGAACACCAGCGCGCGGTTCGTGCTCTGGCCGTAGAGGCGGTAGAACTCCTCGCTCGAGAGCCGGGTGATCGCCTGGATGCTGTCGATCACGGTGTGGCCGCTGATCCGGTCCGAGGTTCCCGAGACGATCTCGTCGGCGCCAATGGCGCCGTAGAACCGGTTCAGGGGGATCGTCGTGGGGTACTCCCGGAGGTCCTGAACGATGTCGCTCTCGAAGCCCGCGGAGACCACGCGCGCGTACTGGCGGATCCGGTCGCCCCCGCGGCGCTCGTCGATATCCAACAGCGCGACGACGACCCGCCTGATGACACCGATCCCCGGGCTGGCACGCCGCCCGCTCTCATAGTCGCTGATCACCGACGAGGAGATCGACAGCTCCTCGGCGAGCTCGGTCTGGGAGACGTCGAAGTCGGTGCGCCATTTCCTGAGCGTGGCACCCGGCTCGTCGCTGAGGGTGATCTCGCCGGCGACCTTCTCGGCGAGCTCCGCCCGGGCCGGACGACCGCTCATCCGTCCCTCGCCCCGTTCGGAGCCGTACACGTCTCGGTCATTCGTTCGACGATCGTCGAGGGCCGTACTCATAGCTGTCGGTCAACGACAGCCCGAAGCCCGTTCCCGACGGAGCGGGGGTATGGATCACCGACCGTACGACCCCGAAACGGACCGGGAGGACCTCTGGAAGCTCAAGGCGGCCTTCGAACGCGGGCTCGGGACCGGGACCGGCGGCGAGGCCAAGGAGGCCCGCTACGAGGCGAAGCTCACGGACGGCTACCGCGAGCGGTATCTCGATTGGGTCGAACGCTGCGTCGAAAGCGACCCCCGCTGTGTAACCCTCGCTGGCGACGCGGGCTACGTCTTCGTCCTGCCCGAGGAGATGGCGATGATCTGGGACGCCGCGGTGGTAAACGAGCTCTACGTCGCCCCCGCCCACCGCGGCACCGGGCTCGCCGACGACCTGATCGGGGCCGCCTGCGAGCTCGCGCGCGATCAGGACCTTCCCCTCGATCGGCTCGTCCTCGACGTTGACCCCGAGAACGCCCGGGCACGGGCCTTCTACGACCGCCACGGCTTCGAGCCCTGGGGCGAGATGATCGCGCGCGAGCTGTAGATAAACCATTCGTGGCGATATGGAATCAGCGATCAGCCCCGAAGACGACCGGTGCCTGCAGGGACCCGCCGATAGAACTGCCGAGCGAGCGGCCGGCGGTTCCCGGAGCGGCGGAACCCGCCGTGATCCCGAGCGCCGACCCAGGGATCGGTGACCTCGATGCGTTCGATGTCGCCGCAAGCGTTCGACCCCTCCCTCGCGGTTCGTGTGAGTTGGCAACACAGACCTAACCGGTGGTTTCGCCCACAATACTCAATACGGCTTGTCGCGTCGTTTCAAAACATGGACATCTCATCCCGGAAGCGGCCGTGGCTCGCGGCCGCGCTCGCGTTTCCGGTGACGGGGCTCGGTCACCTCTACCTCCGGCGGTGGCGCCGTGCGGCCGGCTGGCTGCTGCTCGTCGCGGCCGCGGCGGTGGTGCTCGCTCCGGGGGTCGAGAGCCCGTCCGTGCTCGTGGGCGCGTCGTTCCAGGCGGTCCCGCTGTTCGTGCTCGTCTGGTTGAGCGCGCTCGACGCGTACATGGTCGCGTACCGACAGAACCTCGTCGGTGATATCGATAGCGAACGGCGCTGTTCCCGGTGTTATCGAACCCAGGGGATGGACATCGGGTTCTGTGAGTGGTGTGGCGACGAGGTGAGCGGCGCCGACCTCCGCGACGGGCGCAGGTGAGCCGACCGAGTTCGTGCCATTCAAGCACCCCGGCGGATAAACTCCGGTAATGATTCTGCGGGACGCGCGCCTGTTCGACGGGCGCGAGGAGCTAACGACGGACGGAGCGATCCGCTTCGACCCCGAGTCGGGGCTGATCGAAGCGGTCGGCGATGCCGAACCACAGGGCGACGAGCGGACGGTATCGCTGTCGGACCACACCCTCCTCCCGGGACTGGTCGATGCCCACATCCACTTCTCGCTGTCTGGCCAGGCGACCGTCGAGGACGTCGTCGGGCAGAGCGACGCCGAACTGACGCTGACCGAGGTCAAAAACGCCAGGACGACCCTCGAATCGGGCGTGACGAGCGTGCGCGCGATGGGTGCGCGCGACCTCGACGTCGTGGTGAAGCGGGCGATCGATCGCGGTGACATACCCGGTCCGCGGACGCTCACGAACTGTCGGTCGATCACGATCACCGGCGGCCACGGCCACCACCTCGGCCGGGAGGTCGACGGACCCACGGAGTGTCGCACGGCCGTTCGCGAACAGGTCAAGCGCGGTGCGGGATTCATCAAGTTCATGGCGACCGGCGGGGTGACGACGCCGGGCACCGACCCCGAGACGCTCGCGTTCACCCACGAGGAGCTGGAAGCACTGATCGACGAGGCCCACCGCCGGGGCGTCCATGCGGCGACCCACGCCCACGGTGCCGAGGGGATCAAGGCCGCCGCCGCGGCGGGCGTCGACACCGTCGAACACGGCACCTTCATCGACGAGGAGGCGATCGACCTGCTGCTCACGAACGACGTGACGCTCGTTCCGACCCTCTCGGCGCCCTACCGGATCGCGCGCAACACAGAACAGGCGACCGAGGAGAGCTCACGCAAGACCGGGAGCGTCTACGAACGGCATATCGAGTCGTTCAGACAGGCCTACGAGGCGGGCGTGAACATCGCGGGCGGCACGGACGCGGGCACCCCCTTCAACTACCACGGAACGAACAGCACGGAGATCTCCTTCATGGTCGAACACGGGATGAGCCCGGCGGAGGCGATCGAGGCGATGACCGCGAGCGCGGCCGAGGTGGTCGGCCTCGACGTCGGCGTCCTCGAACCGGGGAACTACGCCGACCTGCTCGTGGTCGAGGGCGACCCGTTAGAGGACGTCTCGCTGCTCCACGAACCTACGGCGGTCCTCAAGGGCGGCGAGGTCGTCGCCGGCTCGCTTCCCTGACCCGCCGTGTCGTGTCGGGAAACGGCGTTCGATCCCTCCCTCGCCGCTCGCTAGCGAGCGGCGAGGACGAATACCGTCGTGGCGGATATCGCTCTATGTTAATACTTCCGTAGCTAATTATACTTCGAACCGAAATAGGACAACCGTTGACGCGACATGAGTGAACAACGACGGAGTCCGAACGGAGAGGGGTCGCGGTTCGGCGACGGAACGGTCGATCGACGCGAGTTCCTCGCGCTCTCGGCGGCGATGGCGGGGGCGCTTGCGCTGCCCGGGATGGCAACGGCGGAGCTCGAGGACGACCGGCTGACCGATCGCTACGCGTTCGTCATCAACCACACCGACGACGACTACGAGGCGGCGACGCTGATCCGGCTGGCGGAGGGTGCCACCGACGACGTCTCCGGGTGGGCGATCGAGACGACGACCGACCCGGGGCCGGCGGCGTACGCCCGACTCACGACCGCGGAGGTCGAGGAGGTCCTCGCAGTCGAGGGCGTCGAGCGCCTCGAGTTCTCGCCGGGGTCGAACCCGTTCTGGAAGCTCGACTCGTACCCGGGACGGGTGTTCCACCCGCCCGAAGAGAGCGTCGAGTACGTCGGCTATCGGGAGACGGTCGCCGGTCTGACCCACCTCGCCGAGGAGCACCCCGACCGGCTCGCGTTCTCCCCGATCGGCGAAACCCACGGCCACGAGAACCTGCTGTCGGGCGAGCAGGACCCCCAGGACGTCTGGGTGGCCGAGCTGACGAACGATCACGGCGAGTCGTTCGCGGACAAGCCCAAGGCCGTGTTCACGATCGGGATCCACGGCGACGAGCGCGCGGGCGTCGAGGCGGGCGTCCGGCTGATCGAGGAGGTCCTTCGGGGCGAACGTCCCGAGGTCGACGACCTGTTGGAGGAGGTCGCGCTGGTGTTCGTGACGGCCAACCCCGACGGCTGGGTCTCGCGCAAGCCGGAGTTCGCGAGCCGCTTCGACGACTTCCAGCGGGGGACGCCGGCGCTCCAGCGCGGCGTCGACGAGGCCGACGTCGAGGAGCCCTGGGAGGGCTCGTTCCACCTCGACTCGAACCGCCAGTACCCGAGCCTGGGCTGGATCGATCCGATCAACTTCCCCGGCAAGCCCGACGGCGCGCCGTCCGAGACCGAGGAGCGGGTCCCGGATGCGACGTCGGTCGTCTCGCATCTCAGGGGCTACGACGACATCGAGTACGTCGCCGACTACCACGGGATGCAGTGGGCGGATCACTTCGTCCTCAGCCTGATCGCCAACGGCGACTTCGATCTGACCGACCAGCACGCCCTCGACGAGGTCAACCGTCGGATCGATCGGGGGATGATCGACGCGCTGGGCTCGCGCGACGACATCGAGGACGCGATCCTCGCGTCCGCGGAACGGCAGTACGCGGACCAGTTGCGCGAGCCCCTCGACCTCGGGGACGACTGGCTACCTCCACAGCTGAACGACGAGGGGTTGTTCGAGTGGGGGTCGATCCACGATACGCTCTCGTATCAGGTCGGGGGCGCGCTGCTCTGTTGGGCCGGCCAGCCCGAGGAAGCGGGCGGGCTCGGCGCGCGAACGATCGCCCCCGAGATGGCCTGGTCGAACAGCCAGGAGCCCATGGAGAAACGGTTCGTCCCCGAGACAGTCGACGTCCAGGCCACGGCCTACCAGGTCTCGATGGTCGAGATCGCGACGATCCTCGCCCAGGGGGTCGAGGCGACGATCGATGCCGGCGGGACGACGACCGCCTACGTCACGAGCGACGCGGTCGAGCGCAGCTCCGAGGAGCTCGCGTTCACGCAGGCCGAGACCGAGTCGAGCAAAACCGACGTGACCGTCGAGGACGGGGAGAGCGAGACTGTCACGATCGAGGTCCCGACGGGGACGAACAGCCTCGACGTCCACATCCGCCCGGAGTTCGGTTCCGTTCGCGTGACGATCCGCGATCCCGACGGGGAGGCCGTCGTCGAGACCGACGAGCTGTCGGGCCACGGCGACACCGTCGGCTGTGCCTGCATGGAGCACGACGAGACCGAGCAGTTCCTCTGTGAACCGGCCCCCGGCGAGTGGACGATCGAGGTCGAGGGCCTCGACGGGGAGAGCGCGGTGAGCCTCTGGACGCTCGCCGTCTCGGGGGAGGCAGAGGGGGTCGCGAGCCCGGATCCGGCGGACGTGCTCGGCTACGAGCAGCGCGAGTACGACGTCTCGCCGCTCGCCTTCTTCGAGGACCACGACGCGTACATCGAGGACGGCGGGTTCGAACCAGTCACTGTCGAGGAGGTCTGTGAGGGTGTGCTGCTCGAGGACGGGAAGCCGGCCTACGGGAACGTCGTCGTCATCCACGACGACGGGGCCGACCGCCCGATATACGCCGAGGCACTCGACGCGTACACCGAGGCGGGCGGAGACCTCGTCCTGACCGATGACGGGGTACGACTGGCGGGGGTGATGGACGCCGGAATCGACGCCGAGGCGATCGGCGAGGTCACGGAAACGGTCTCACATCTCGCGTCGAAAGAGGACCACCCACTGCTCGATGGCGTGCGGGGGATCGAGGCGGAGCTCTGGAAGCCCGCGCCGCTCGGCTATCCGGTGACCGACGCGGGGACCGCCCCGACGACCGTGATCGATGCCGACGAGTTCGAGGCCGCCGGCGGGACCGTCGCGGGCTGGCTGGGCGAGGACGAGGAGGGCTACCCCCGCGTGGCCGCCGGTTCGATCGACGGGTCGATCCACGTCATCGGCGGGCTGTTGCCGCCGGCGAACCAGCGGTACCTCCACCCGTTCGGGCTGCTCGACTACTGTCTGTCCTATGCGGGCCAGACGGTCCTGCTGAACGCGCTCGGCTACGATCAGCACAGAACGGTCGACGGCGAGGAAACGCCGGAATCGGCCGGCGACGAGCGGGCCGCCCTGTCGGCAAGCGAATAGGGAGTCAGTCGGTCACGACCTCCTCGGCCAACACCTCGGCGATCCGCGCGTTGGTCTCGGGGCTGTAGTGGCCGCCCTCGCCGCGCTGGACGTACAGCGATTCGGGGTCCCCCGAGAGATGCTCGGCCATGTCGATCGTCTCCAGTTCGGGGTAGCGCTCGTCGAGCCGATCCATGAGGTCGCCGTAGATCGGGCCGTGTTCGGCCTCGTAGGTCGCATACCGGAGCTGTTGGACCATCACGAACGTCGGCGTGAAGTCGTGTTCCTCGGCGTACGAAACGAACTCGCCGATCAGCGCGTCGAGCAGGTCCTCCTTCTCGTCGAACAGCCGCTCGTGGTACTTCACGCGGGACCGTTCGAGCCGCAGGTTCGTCGCCGCCTGCCGGGCCCCGAAGTCGATCCCCGGTACCGAGACGTCGTACTCGCTCTCGAGGTCGATCCCGACCCCATAGAGGGCGTACTTGATCTGGTCGGCGCTGGTGAGGAAGTCGGTGGCGTAGGGAAAGCTCGCGAGGTGGGGCTTGAACCAGTTCTCGTAGTGGTGGTCGTGGGTCCGCAGGAAGGGTGCGCGCGACTCCAGATCGAGCAGGTCCTCCTTCTCGTCGACGGGGCTCTCGACCAGCTCGAGCTCGCCGTCGTTCAGCTCGTAGCGCGGTTTCACGGCCAGCACGTTCCCGAACTCCTGGTAGTGCTTCCAGACGCTCAGGATCCGGGCGATCGAGGAGGCGGTGACGACCACGCAGACGTGATCGGTCGGGTCCTCGGGATACTGGCGTTTCATCCGCAGGAGCGCCTGGTCGAGCCCGTAGTTCCCGCCGCCGTAGTTGCCGACGTGGGAGTCGATCTCCTCGGCCAGATGGTTCTGGAAGGTCTCGTCGTCGTCGACCTCCCGGCAGAAGCAGTACGAGTCGCCGTAGGTCGAGACCGCGCCGCGGCCCGAATCGCGGTCGGCGGCGGGACAGACCCGACTGCCGTACTCGTCGGTCGAGTAGGTGACGACGCTCTCGACCTCCTCGCCGGGGAGGTGGTCGCCGGTGTCCTTCTGCTTCTGCTGGTTCGGCTGGGGCACCCATCCGAGTTCGGGGTCGAAGCTTGTATACTTCTCCAGTAGTCCGGGGCTGATGCCGGGGAACTCCTCCAGCACGACGGTCGGCATGCTGCCCAGTCCTTCTCCGTAGCGCTCGAGGGCGCGTTTCGAGAGCAGCTCGACTACGACCAGTACGACGATCAGGGCGATCGCTATCGGAACGACGGTTACCATCGCCTTCGGCTATCCGGACGGGCCATATAGGCGTTCTGCCGGATCGTTCACCGGACCTCGTCACCCACCGTGCGACCGGTTCGGATCCGAGGCGAACACCCGTTCGAATGGGTAGATGTGGGCAGTAGGGGGAACTCTTTTGATCGTTCCCACCGTGTTCGAGGACGTGACCGAATCGACGCTCGACGAACGGGGTCGCCTGACGCTGCCCAAGGAGCTCCGGGAGCGCTACGGCGAGCGCTACCATCTCGTTCGACTCCCGGACGGGATCAAGCTGATCCCGATCGCGGACGATCCACTCGAGGCGCTCCGCGAGGAGTTCGACGGGACCGACAAGAGCGCTAAGGAGCTCCGTGACGAGGCCCGAGACGGGGCGATCTCGGAGGCCGGACGCTGAATGTACGTGGAGACGGACTTCCTGCTCGCGCTCATCAAGGACGACGACTGGCTCGGCGAAGCGGCCGAAACGGTCTATCGCGACCATCGGGACGAACTGTGGACCTCCCAGCTCACGCTCATCGAGCTGCTTCTGGTCGCCTACCGCGAGGACCGCAGCGCCGAGCGAGTCGTGGCCAACGCCGCGGGGCTCATCGACGTGCGTGGCGACGTGGAGACGATCGTCACGGCCGCGACGTACGTCGACGACCACGGCTTCACCCCGTTCGACGCGCTGCACCTCGTCGAGTCCGGAGGAGAGACGATCGTCTCGAGCGACGAGGCCTACGACGGATTCGCCCGACGGCTCGACCTGCGGGCCGACGGGGCGTAGCTTCGCAACCACTAAACGCACCACACGCCTCCCTTCGACAATGGCCGACTGGACCGAGCGGTACCGCCCCTCCACGCTCGCCGAGGTGCGGGGCAACGACAAGGCCCGCGACGCGCTGCGGGAGTGGGCCGAGAGCTGGGAGGACCACCGGAAGGCGGTCATCCTCCACGGGAGCCCCGGCGTCGGCAAGACCTCGGCGGCCCACGCGCTCGCGAACGACCTGGGCTGGCCGACGATCGAGCTCAACGCCTCGGACCAACGGAAGGCCGACATCGTCAAGCGGATCGCGGGCGAGGCCGCCCGGAGCGGCACCCTCACCGAAGGGAGTGCGGGCCGGCGGCTCGTGATCCTCGACGAGGCCGACAACTTCCACGGCAACGTCGACTACGGCGGCTCGCGGGCGGTCACGGACGTGATCAAGTCGGCAAACCAGCCGGTGGTGCTGATCGCGAACGAGTTCTACGACATGTCCCAGGGCCTGCGGAACTCCTGTGAGACCATCGAGTTCCGCGACGTCTCGAAGCGCTCGATCGTGCCCGTGCTGCGGGACATCTGCCGCCAGGAGGGCATCGAGTTCGAGACGGAAGCGCTGGAAGCGATCGCCGAGAACACGAGCGGGGACCTGCGTTCCGCGGTCAACGACCTCCAGGCGATCGCCGAGACGGAGGATCGCCTCACTGCGGAGGCGGTCGTCACCGGCGAGCGCGACCGTACCAAGGGCATCTTCGACTTCCTCGACGAGGTGATCAAGGAGAAGGGCGCACAGGAGGCGCTGTATGCCTCCTACGACGTCGACGAGACCCCCGACGACCTCATCAACTGGATCGAGGACAACGTTCCCAAGGACTTCGAAGGGGGCGAGCTCGCGGACGCCTACACCGCCCTCGCGCGGGCCGACCGGTGGCTCGGGCGCGTGCGTGCGACGCAGAACTACTCCTACTGGCGCTACGCGGGCGACAACATGACCGCCGGGGTCGCCGCCGCCCGCCGCGAGCCCAAGGGCGGGTGGACCCGCTACGGCCCGCCGAGCTACTGGCGCAAGCTCGGGAGCTCGCGGAGCGCGCGCGACCGGCGGGACTACGTCGCCCGGAAGATCGCCGAGTCAGGTGGGGTGAGCATGTCGAGCGCCCGCCGGGAGGTCCTGCCGTATCTCGCGGCGATGACCCACCACTGCAAGAACCGCGAACTGACGGTCGCGATGACCGCCCGCTACGAACTCGACGCCGAACACGTCTCGTTCGTCACCGGTAGCGGGAAGGACACCAACAAGGTCCAAGATATCGTCGCGGACGCCGAGCGCCTGCGCGAGGAGGCCGCCGTCGAGGGATCGGGAGGTGCCTTTGAGGGCGCGAGGCGGTCGACTACCGACGAGGACGAGGCCGTGACTGAGGATGATCCCGGCAAAGAAACGACCGACGGCGCCGAGACCGAGCGGGAGGCCGACGATGATGGTGACGAAGGTGAGGACGAGAACGACTCCCAGTCCGGGCTCGGCGACTTCATGTGACGTTCCGTCGGTAGGGCCGTCATAACTATATATCAACGATACGAACGGTAGAGTCCATGTCCTCCACCGAACTCCGTGTTACCTGCCCGCACTGTGGCGCCTCGATCGCGGCGGCGACGAACTCACCGCCGGAGAGCGGCCGGCTGACCGGCAGTATCGAGAGCTGTCTCGACTGTGAGAACCCGATCGAGCTGTACTACTACTGAGCCTGCGGGCTGGCCGCGGGTGGTTCGATCCGGTAGGTGAGCCACGCCGCCGCGGCGGCGATCAGGAACGCCGCGGTCATCGCGGTCGCGTCGAGCAGCTGGATCAGGTCGGTGTAGACGTAGCGCCCGAGCAGGAGCTGGGCCGCCAGGACCACCGCCCCGACGCCGGCGAGCAGGCGCACCCGCGAGAGGCGATCGGCCGCCGATTCGAGGAGACCGGACCAGACCGCCACGGCGAGCAATAGCGCGAACATCGCGAGCCCGATCGCGTAGTAGACGGCCTGGACGGCCGCGGTGTGGGCGACCAGCGTCCCCGGCGAGAGCGCGACGAGCACCGGGAACAGCCCGACGACGGCCAGAAGCGTATACCGGATGCGCGAGAGCGTCGCGAGTTCGGGCAGGTACCACAACGTCGCGGCGACGATCGAGCCGAAGATCACGAGCGCGGTGAGGAAGTGCGCCGTGAGGTAGAGCAGCGAGTAGTCGAGCACCGTCCCGGCGCCCAGAAGCGCCTGCAGCGGGTAGAGCGCGAGCGCGAGCGTCATCCCCAGTCTGATCCGGCGGTCGTCCTGCCAGCGCCAGGCGCCGTAGGTCGCGCCGATCACGACGAAGCCGGCGATCATCGCGATCAGCCGGTGGAACCACTCGATGAAGCTGGGCCAGTTCGCGGGAAACAGCCCGAAGACGGCGCCGTCACAGAGCGGCCAGCGCCCCTCGCAGGTCAGGCCCGCGCCGGAGGCGGCGGTGTAGATCCCGATCAACAACAGGACGTAGGTGAGGCCGGCGGTCGCAAGCAGGAGGGTGCGCAGCCGCGAGCGGGTCATGGCATCCCCCGCGTCGGTACTCGCGTCATAGCTATCGTCCGGCCCTCGGGGCCGGCCGCACATAGGTCTGTCCACCCGCCATCGGCCCCCGGCAGTTTTGGTCCTTCCGGGCGATTCCCGACCATGAAACGCACTCGACTGGACGCCTACCGGATGCGCCACGACCTCGACTCGATCTGGCTCGCGCGACCCGAGAACTTCGCGTGGCTCACCGGCGGGGACAGCGTCGTCGACCGCGCGGGGGAGCTCGGCGTCGCCGCCGCGGGCTACGATGGCCACGAGGTGACGGTCATCACCGACAACATCGAGGCCCCGCGGCTCGCGGAGGAGGAGCTCTCGGGCGAGCGGGTGCTCACCTACGACTGGTACGGCAGCTCGCTCGCCGACGCCGTCGCTTCCCACGTCGACGGCCCCGCTGCCGCCGACTTCCGGGTGCCCGGGCTTCGACACGTCGACATCAGCGCGCTCCGCTACCCCCTCACCGAGGGTGACATCGATCGGTATCGCGATCTCGGCCGTGAAACCGCCGAGGTCCTCGAGGAAGTCTGCCGAGGGCTCGAACCGACCGACACGGAACGCGAAGTCGCCGCCGACCTTCGAGGAAAGCTCGCGAATCGGGGGATCGACTCGCCCGTCGCGCTCGTCGGGGGCGCGAAGCGCGCCCGCGAGTACCGCCACTACACGCCGACGACGAGGAAGCTCGGCAAGTACGCGCTGGTCTCGGTCACGGCGCGGCGGGACGGCCTCAACGCGAGCTGTACCCGCACCGTGGCGTTCGACGCGCCCGACTGGCTCGAGTCACGACACGAGGCCGCGACGAAGGTCGAAACGGCGGCGCTGGCCGCGACCCGCCGGGTGGGGCGGGCCGGCGGGACCGCGAGGGAGGTCTTCGGGTCGATCCAGGAGGCCTACCGCGGGGTGAGCTACCCCCGCGAGTGGAAACGCCACCACCAGGGTGGAGCCGCCGGCTACCGGGGCCGGGAATGGATCGCGACGCCGTGGCACGACGGGGAGGTGACGCTGCCGATGGCCTACGCGTGGAACCCCACCGTACAGGGCGCGAAAAGCGAGGACACCGTGCTAGTCACGGAGGACGAGCCGGAGGTCCTGACGAGCACCGGCGAGTGGCCGACGGGGACGGTCTCGAAGGGCGGGCTGGAGGTCGAACGGCCGGCGATCCTCCACATCGAGTAGTCGCCTAGTCGCTCGCGTGGCGGTCGGCCCGCGACGGCGGCGGGACGCCCGGGCCGCGTTTCGTTGGGGACGCGTCCGTTTCCGGGCGAACACACCGATCGGGTTCGCGGTTGACGTGGGCGTACTCCTCGGGGGAGTTCGCGAGCGGGTGGGCGGGGTTCTCGGTGCCGTCGATCACCGCCGCGCGCAGTTCCTCGAAGCCGGCGATGCGCGCGCGGATCCCCCGCCAGTGGTTCCCGCTCGCGGCGGGGGTCCTGATCTCGCCGGGGCGCCAGCCGTCGCTCGCGAGGGCGGCGGCGTTGACGTTCGTCGCTAGGCTGTCGTGGTCGGTGAGGACGCCGACCCGGACGGACGGCGGGGTGCGCGCGGCGAGCACGTCGAGCCCGAAGTGGAGCGCCTGATACTCGGCGACGTTGTTGTCGGTCGCCGTCGTGGGGAGGGCGAAGCGGGCGACGCGCGTGCCGTCGCGCGTCTCGATGACGACGCCCATCCCCGCCCGATGGTCGTGGAGGTGATACGACCCGTCGGTCGCGACGTAGAAGTCCCGATGGTGGGTTCGGGGAGGGTGCGCGACGTGGGGGGTCGGGGCGCTGTCGAAACGATCCCGGAGGGACTGACGGCCATAAGCGGCCATGCTACCGTGTATGACGGCGATCCTATATAAACGTGACCCGGGTTCGAGCCCTTCAAGACGGTCGGCGCGACAGGTTCGCCGTGAGCCGGCATCGAACCCTCGTCCTGTTCCTCCTGCTCTCGGTCGCGTGGGGGACTGCCTTCGTCGCCATCCGGGCCGGCCTCGAGTACTTCCCGCCCGTCCTCTTCGCCGCGCTTCGCTACGACATCGCGGCCGTCTTCATGCTCGGGTACGCGTTCTACGCTACCGACTATCCGGTGCCGCGAACCCGCGGGGAGTGGGGGCTCGTGGCGATCGGCGGCGTCTTCCTCATCGCGGCCTACCACGCGCTGTTGTTCGTCGGCCAGCAGAGCATTACCAGCGCGATGGCCGCCGTGATCGTCAGCCTCTCGCCCGTCCTGACGACCGCCTTCGCGCGCGTCTGGCTGCCCAGCGAACGCCTCGCTCCCGCGGGCCTGCTCGGCATGGCGCTCGGGCTCGTCGGCGTCGTGATCCTCTCGCGGCCCGACCCCGGGAACGTCCTCTCGGCGGACGTGGTCGCGACGGGGCTGATACTCGTCGCAACGGCCGCGTTCGCGCTCGGGAGCGTGCTGCTCGAGCGGAGCGACGCCGAACTCCCCATCGAGACCATGGAGGGGTGGTCGATGGCGCTGGGCGCGCTGTTGATGCACGCCCTCTCGCTCGCGATGCCCGGCGAGTCGGTCGCCGCGATCGAGTGGAGCGCCGAGGCGATGCTCGCGCTCGCCTACTTGGGGATCGTTTCGAGCGCCCTCGGGTTCCTGCTCTACTTCGAGCTGCTCGGGACGATCGGCCCAATCGAGATCAACCTCGTCTCGTACGTCGCGCCCGTCGTCGCCGCGATCGCCGGCTGGCTGCTGCTCGGCGAGGCGATCGAGCCCGCGACCGTCGTCGGCTTCGCGGTGATCTTCGTCGGCTTCTGTCTGATCAAGCGCCGCCGGCTCGCGGCCGAACTCCCCGCGATCCGTACCGCGATCGGCGACCGGTTGTGACCCATCAGAACCCTTTTATTGCACGTCTGTGAGTAGGAATCAACTACCGAAATGGCATCCCTCACGAAGCCCCGTCTGATCGCCCGCACCGAACTCCGGCGCTCGTCGCGGGCGTTTCGGACGAACCGCTACCAGCTGATCGCGACGGCCGCCTTCGGGCTGTTCTTCCTCCTGCCGCTGCTCGTGTTCGGCTCCATCGCCGCCCGCGAGCTCGGCGAGACCCTCGCGGCGGGAGGGACGATCGGCGGGTTCGACCCGGTCCCCCTGGTTCGGGCCGTCGTCGCCGTCTACTGGGCCGTGTTCGTCTTCTTCGTCGCGAGCCGGGCGGTCGGGAAGACGGCGACCGTCGACGAACCCGAGGCCGTACTGACCGCCGTCTCGGTGCCGACGGCCCTCGCGGGCACGCTGCTGGCCGAGGTGGTCCTGGTCGGCCTGTGGCTCGTCCCGCCGGTCGTCGTGATCGTCGGCGCGTTCGCCCTCGGGGCGGGATCGCCCCTCGTGATCCTGGCGGCGGCGCTCGCGCTCGCGCTGATGGTCGCGAGCGCGATCCCGATCGGCTACCTCGTCGGGCTCGGGATCCGGCATCTGCTGACGGTCAACGAGACGCTCGCGCGCTACAAGACCGCCATCGGGGCCGCCGCGTTCGTCCTCTACTTCGGGGCGCTCGCGTTCGCCGAGTCGCTGTTCGCGGACCTCTTCGGCTGGATCGGGCGGCTGCCCGTCGGCTGGCTCGCCGACCTCGTCCTGCTGGGAGCGCCCGGCGTCGCACCCTCCGCCCCGCGTGCGGGCGCCGCGGTCGGCCTCTCGGTGCTCGCCGGGGGCGGGGCACTGGTCGGCGCGGTCCGGCTGGCCGACCGCCACTGGTTCGCCGATCCCGCCCGCGATTCCCGCCCCGCCACGCGGACCGGGACGGGCAGTAACCGTTCGAGCCCGATCGGCCGGATCGGACGGGTCGGCTCCCGGCCGACGCGGGCGACCGCGCGGGTGGTCTGGCTTCGCGTGCGCCGGGCACCGATCCGGCTGCTCTACGCGGCCTACCCCCTGTTCGGGCTGTTGATCTTCGCGAACGACCTCTCCACGGTGCTCCCCTACCTCCCGGCGATCCTCACGCTGTACGTGATCTGGGCCGCCGGCGCGGCGTTCACGCTCAACCCGCTCGGCGATCAGGCCGGGGCGCTGGCCGCGACGCTGACGACGCCCGTCAGCGGCGAGCAGTTCGTCCGCGGCCACCTGCTGGTCGCGACGACCGTTTTCGCGCCACTGGGGCTGCTCGTCAGCGTCGGGAGCGGCTATCTGGTCGGCCTGGCTCCCGATCGGATCGCGCTGCTGGCGGCGGCGAGCGTCCTCGGCGTTCTCGCCGCGGCGTCGCTCGCGAGCGGCGTCGGCACGGTCTTCGCCCGGTTCGGCGCGGTGCGGCTCTCGGGGAGCCACGAGACGGTGATGCCCAGCAAGTCGGCGTTCGCCACCTACAGCCTCCTGATCGGGCTGACGGTGGCCGCCCTGGGGCTTCTGCTCAGCGAGCTCGCCAGGACGACGGTCGCGCTTCTCGCGACCGGGCTCGTGCTCGACCGGTTCTCGATGGCGCTGTCTTCCGATACGGTGCTGACGGGAGCGGTGATCGTCCTGATCGGTTCGCTCGCGCTCCCGCCGGTCGCGTACGTCCACGCCGCCCGGACGTTCGATCGGTTCACGATAAGTCAGTAGGAAAATATATACAACCCTGCGCGGAACACCGACGCATGACTCCCGCCATCGAGACCGAGGGCCTGACGAAACGCTACGGGGACGAGGTCGCCGTCGACGACCTCTCGATCGAAATCGAGCCCGGCACCGTCTACGGGTTCCTCGGCCCGAACGGGGCCGGGAAGACGACGACGATGCGAATGCTCACGACCCTCACTCGGCCGACCTCGGGGACGGCCCGTGTCGCCGGGGCGTCGATCGAGGAGCGCGACGATGTCACGCCTCACATCGGCTACTTGCCGGACGAGCCCCCGCTGTACGACGAGCTGACGGGTCGCGAGCAGCTCACCTACATCGCCGGGCTCCGGGACGTTCCCGAGGAGCGGGCGCGCGCTCGGATGAACGAGCTGTTCGAGCGCTTCGACCTCGTCGACGGTGCGGACAAGCGGATCGACTCGTACTCGACGGGGATGCGCAAGAAGCTCGGGATCATGCAGGCGGTGCTCCACCGGCCGCGCGTGGTCCTCCTCGACGAGCCGACCACGGGGCTCGATCCGCGGGCCGCCCGAACGATGCGCGATACGATCGCCGAGCTCGCCGCCCGGGAGATGACGATCCTCCTCTCGACGCATATCCTCCCGGTCGTCGACGAGCTCGCGGACCGGGTCGGCGTGATCCACGAGGGCCGTCTCGTGGCCGAGGGCGCGCCCGACGAGCTGAAGCGGCGGGCCGAGACCGGCGAACAGCGGAGCCTCGAGGACGCATTCCTGGACGTCACACACGATACGCCGGAGACGAATCCGTCCTCGAGGTAGGACGACCGACGGCCCGTTGCTGTCGAGCCTATCGCGATCCCGTACGGAGAATGGGATGAGTCTGGCCTACGCCCGATTGTATCGATGGCCGCCGACGATGGTGACGGCGTGGATCACGAGCAGGGCGAGGAACGCGGTGAGCTGCTGGCTCGAATCGAGACCGGAAACGAGAAGCGGGAGGTAGAGGAAGGGGAGGGCGATGGCGCTCCAGAAGGAGATCGCCTCGATCGGGCGGGCGATCGAGGCGACGCGGCGTCGGTTCGAGTGATCGGCGGACTGTTCCGTGTCCGAGCGGGCGGACGCGTTTTCGTTTTGGATGGAGGGCATTGACATCGAGTGATACCTCGTGTCTGCATTTCTATATGTTCGACCAGTATATAAAGTGACACGAGATTTAGCGTGGTTTCACGTCGATTCACGCCGCTACGAACGTGATAATTCGGTTTCACGACGGGTGGAGAACTGCCGAGACGTTTCATACTACTCACAAATCAAGTCACGCTATCACGTCCTCGACAGGGCGACGGAAACGGACCGATCGTCGGAGGCCACGACCGTCCCGAGCGCCAGCAGCACGAGCCCGACCGCTCGGAGGCGTCGGTTCGTCTCGCGGCCCCCGTCGAACTCGGCGGACAGAACCCGGTCGTAGGCGTACCGCGCCGCGTCGATCAGGAGCCCTGGGGCGAGGAGATGGACGAGGCCGGCAACGATGAACCCGCGACCGGCGGCCGTGGCGTCGAGTCGGACCATGCCGAAGACGTGGGTCCCGGCGACCAAAAACCGTCGTGTCGTGGACGGACGGGAGCTATCGAACGACGGTCACGGGACAGGGCGAGCGCCGGACGACCGTCTCGGCCACGCTGCCGAGCAGGATCCGTGAGACGCCGTCGCGTCCGTGGCTCCCCATCACTACCTGGTCGATCGCGTTCTCCTCGGCGTAGTCGACGATCGCGCGGGCGGGGCGCCCGAGCACCGTCTCGCTACGGAGGTCGGCGCCGTAGCCCTCGGCGACCTCGCGTGCCTCCTCGAACCGTTGCTCGGCGCGCTCCTCCTCCGCGTCCATCCACTGGTCGGCGTAGGAGGCCATCCCCATCTCGGTGCCGCCGGCGCTCATCTCGGCGGGGTTGAGCACCGTGATCACGGTGATCGTCGCGTCGGGGAACTCCTCCAGCGCGTACTCGAACGCCTCCTGGGCCTGCGGCGAGCCGTCGATCGGGACGAGGATGTTCTGTGCCATGCCCGGACCATCACGGGCGACTCAATTATACTCTGTGCCTACTCGTGTTTGGTGAGACACTTCGGGAGCCCGATCAGCTCGACGGGCTCGGAGTTGTCCGGCGAGTAAGCCACCATCTGTCCTTTCTCCATGTAGGGAACCTTCCCCTGAAGCGATGCGGGGATGTTCACCGCCGAGATGGCGTCCTCGTCGCCGAGGTTGAGCACCAGCTTGGTGTTGACCTGCTTGAACACCGGCTCGGCGATGTCCTGTGGGTCCTGGGTGATGAGGAACAGGCCCAGCCGTTCCTTCCGTCCCTGTTTCGCCGCCTCGGCGAACTTCCCGATGACCTTCCCCGCCTGGGCGCTCTCGGCGCCGCTGAGGAAGTTGTGGGCCTCGTCCATCCCGAGGACGAGCGGCGTCTCCTTGATCCGGTCGAACTCGGGGTCGTTCGAGAGCTTCTGGTCGACCAGCAGGCTCGCGAGCGCGAGGACGATCACTTCCGTGGCCCGCGAGTCGTTGATGTGGTAGGTCGGCACCACCGAGAGCCCGCCGGGACGGACGAACCGGTGGACGAGGTCGGTGATCGGCGGGGCGTCCCGGTCGAAGACGCTGTCGAAGCCGTATGCCCGGCGCTTGACGGCGTCGAACGTCGCCTCGTGGACGCGCCCGCTCTCGTCGAGCTCCTCGCGCAGCGCGGGGTCGTCGAGGAAGCTCTTGAACTGGCTGTAGCTCCCCGAACCGCCGTGCTGCTTGAAGAAGCGATCGAGCAGGTAGGTCAAGGCGTTGTACTGGTTGTCGTTGAGGTCGCCGCCCGCGACGAGCCACTTGTTCTCCCGGACCATCGAGAAGGGGATGGTGAACGCGACCTGTTCGGCGTGGTGGTCGTCGGCCCCGTACGTCGAGGAGCCGACTTTCGGGACGAACGCCATCGTGTCGTCGTGACCGCCGTGGGCGATCCCCTCGCGCTCGAAGGCGCGCTCGTCGTCGCGTTCGATCGCGGGGTTGTCGTCGTGCATCTGGGCGTACTCGTCCTGCGGGTCGAACTGAACGACCGCCGGCGAGACCGTCCGCCCGTCGTCCATCCCGTAAGATCGATCGTCGCCGAGGTACTGTCTGAGGACGTTCTTCGCGGCGTGGGTCTTCCCCGAGCCGGTGCCGCCCGCGACCAGCGTGTGACGGAAGACCAGCGGGTCGCCCGCCTCGTAGTCGTCCTTCAGCCGGTAGTCGATCGTCGGCGGCTCGGCCGCGGTCCGCACCTTCTCGCCGCCGACCGCCAGATGACCCATGAAGACGCCGTCGTCGGGCATCTTCAGGCCGGTCTTAATCTCCTCGACGTCGGTCGCCTCCCGCACGGTGGTCTCGGGCTTGGGAACGCGGTCGGCCATCCGGCGTTTCAGGTCGTCCCCGTCGGAGTAGAGCACCGCGACCGGCTCGACCGTCGCGAGGAACTTGTAATCGCGCTCCTCGACGCCGCCGTTTCGCATCGCGCGGCGGGCGTGGATCTCGGTGGCGTCGTCGGCGCGGAACTCCTGGGCGTACTCGAGGCCGGTGATCCGGCAGAACAGCTTCTCGCCGTCGGGGTAGGGCACGAGCAGGTACTTCCCGAGGCGGATCCCCGAGCGGTTGCCGGCGGTGATGTACGCCTGGATCTCGGTGTCGTCGCCGTCCTCGGCGATCTTCAACCCCTGGGAGGCGGGAACGGTACCGATGCCGGAGTCGGTGCCCGTCGGGGAGATGTCGCTCTCCTCGAAGCGGTCGGCCTCGGACTCGCGGTCGGCGCCGGTATCGGTGTCGGAGGGGGCGTCGTCCGTGGAGAGGGAGGACGTGAAATCGCCGAGATCGGACATGATTCGGCCATCGGGCGGCACGAGTAAAAACCCTTCTCGGTGCCAACGGGCTTTTGCCCCCTCACCGGGTAGGTTCGGTATGCTTCTCATCCAGGGTAGCGCGGGCGGCACGACGCTGACCGGGACGCTCTTCGAGCGTGGCGAGCGCGCGCCCACGTTCAAGGGTGCCCCCGACGAGGACGCCCCCTACGTCTGGGTCTGCGACGAGTTCTACGAGGTCGAGAGCGGCGGCTCGGAGATGGAGGTCGGCGGCCAGCCGATGAACGTCGCCTTCGAATCGCCCATGCCCCGCGGGTTCGACACCCGCCAGCAGGCGATCGACGCCGCCGAAGAGCACGTCCGCACGCAGTTCGCCCGAATCGGGATCGCGCCCACCGACGTCGAGGTCGAGGTTGAGAAGGCCGAACCCGGCGCGGAGATCTAGTCGGAATCGCCGGGACATCGAACGCAGCCGCTCAGAAGAACGCCTCCTCGCCACCCCATCGCTTGTCGTCGTACGTCCGCGAGAGCTCGGTGTCGAGCTCGCCCTCGATCATCCGCCGCAGCCCCTCCTTCTCGCGGGCGCTGATCCGCGCGAGCTCGTCGGCCTTCGCCACCGCCTCGGGCGGGCCGCGCTGGCTCGCGACCTCCGCGAGCATCTGGGTCCGCAGCGCCTCGCGCGTTTCCTCGTCCTTCGTGACCCCGTAGGGCGCCTCGACGGTGTAGAGCACGTCGTCGCGGGGATCGTAGATCGCGAAGAAGGTGACCTCGTAGTCCTCGGCGGGTCGGTGGCGCTCGAGTCCCAGCGCGTCGCCGTCGGCGGCGAACGTCCGGTCGGCGCCGCCCCGGGAGTGAAACCAGTTGGTGTAGGTCAGTTCGTCGCGAACGCGCTCGCCGCCCTCGCGCCGTTCGAGCAAGCGGACGAACATGGCGGCGTCGTCGGTCCACGGGGCGGACGTCTCCCCCGCGACGGCGTTCGTGATCCGCTTCGAGCCCGGGTTCTTGACGAAGCCCGCGATAGGGACGTCCCGGTCGAGAAAGCCCTCGACCAACCGGGCGTAGTTCTCGACGACCTGTCGGGGCGTCTCCTCGTCGAGCTGGGCGGCGAGCTCGGGCGCCTGATCCCGCCAGCTCAACAGCCCCTTCGGGTAGAGCGGCCCGTCGAGGACCAGCAGGTCGTCGATCCCCTCGGCGTTCGCGAGCGCGTGTTCGCTCTCGGCCAGATAGAGCGAGAGGGCGTGGACGACGCCTTCAGTGTAGCGCTTGCGGTCGATGTCCCCGAGGTGGAGGATCCGCCGGCGGCTGTAGCCCCCGTCGTACATCACCCAGTCCGAGGAGAACCGGAGCGCGTCGTCGTCGATGTGGATCCCGATGATCACGGTTCGGGCGCGGTGACAGTCCAGATCGGTCGGCACACAACCCATCGCGGCGTGGGCGACGTCCATCACGACCCCGTTCTTGTAGGTCGTGGGGTTGATCGTCCCCGAATCGAGGCCGTGACTCCCGGGAAACGGGCGTTCACAGAGGGCGGCGTCCTCGATGGCGACGCGCCCGCGGAACTGCCCGTCGACGGGTTCGAGCACGCGGCGGCCGCCGGCCTCGAGCGGGTCGAGGAACTCCGCCCAGACGGTCTCGGCGAACTCCTGGTGGGAGGCGTCGTCGACCTCTCGGCCGACCTGGCGGGCGAGGGCGGCGATCCCCTCGAAGTGGACCGGGTCCAGGGTCATGGGGGAGCCTCGCCCTACCGCGAAAAAAAGCTGCGGATAGCGAAGGGTAGTTACCGGCGGCGGTTCACCTCCCGGACATGGACGCCGCACTGATCGTACTGGACGGTTGGGGACTGCGCAAGGAGGGTGACGAGGGCGGCCGGGACGCCGTCGCGAGCGCCGAGACCCCCACGTTCGACCGGATCCGCGAAGCGGGCGCGTTCGGCCGGCTGGACCCCACGGGCCGGCGGGTCGGCCTGCCGGAGGGCCAGATGGGCAACAGCGAGGTCGGCCACCTCAACATCGGAGCGGGCCGGGTCGTCAGGCAAGCCTACACCCGGATCAACGACGCGGTCTCGGACGGCTCCTTTCGCGAGAACGAGGCGCTTTCGGGCGCGTTCGATCATGCGGAGGAGACCGGCGGACGGGTCCACTTCCTCGGGCTGGTCAGCGCCGGCGGGGTCCACTCCGACCAGAAACACCTCCACGCGCTGATCGAGTGGGCCGCAGACCGGGGCGTCGAGGCCGTCACCCACGCCTTCACCGACGGCCGGGACACGGACCCGAAGAGCGGCGAGCGCTACATGCACGAGCTGGAGGCGGTGATCGAGGGGGCGGGCACCGGCGAGGTCGCGAGCGTCTCGGGGCGCTACTACGCGATGGACCGGGACACCAACTGGGACCGTACCAGAAGGGCCTACGACGCGATGGTCAACCGCGAGGCCGAGCACACCGCCTCCTCGGGGACCGCGGCCGTCGAGGCCGCCTACGAGCGCGGCGAGACCGACGAGTTCGTCGAGCCGACGCTCGTCGACGGCGGCCCGGCGATCGAGGACGGCGATTCGGCGGTCTTCTTCAACTTCCGGGGCGACCGCGGGCGCCAGCTCACGCGAATGCTGCAGGACATCCGCCCCGAGTGGGACCTCGACACCCCCGCGCCCGACATCCATCTGGTGGCGATGACCCAGTACGACAAGACCTTCGACGTCCCCGTCGCCTTCCCGCCGAACCAGCCGAAGGACACCCTCGGGGAAGTGCTCGCGGCCCACGGACGGACCCAGCTGCGGATCGCCGAGTCCGAGAAGTACGCCCACGTCACCTACTTCCTGAACGGCGGCCGGGAGGTCGAGTTCGACGGCGAGACCCGCGAGATCGTCTCCAGCCCGGACGTCCCGACCTACGACCTCCAGCCCCAGATGAGCGCAGCGGAGGTCACCGACCAGGCGATCTCGATCGTCGAGACCGAGGAGCCCGACGTCCTCGTGCTCAACTACGCCAACCCCGATATGGTGGGCCATACCGGCGACTTCGGGGCCGCGGTCGACGCCGTCGAGGCGGTCGACGGCCATCTCGACCGGCTCCTCGGAACGCTCTCGGAGCAGGGTGCGCACGTCCTCGTCACGGCGGACCACGGCAACGCCGACGACATGGGCACCGAACGGCAGCCCCACACCGCCCATACCTACAACCCCGTCCCGCTGGTCTACCTCGCGCCGGACGACTCCAGCGGCGGCTACGGCGTCCGGGAGGGTGGCTCGCTCTGTGATCTGGCGCCCACCCTGCTGGAGCTGATCGGGATCGAGAAACCCGGGGCGATGACCGGCGAGTCGCTGCTGACACGCTGACGCCGCGCCGCCCGACGCGATCGCGAATCAGCCTGTAGCATCGTGGACGACCCGGCCGCCGACGAACGTCATCGCCACGTCGATCCCGTCGATCGACTCGGGTCGGTCCCACGGCGAGTCCTCCAGAACGACCAGATCCGCCAGTTTCCCGACTTCGACGGTTCCGAGCCGGCCCTCGTCGAAGCCCGCGTAGGCCGCCCCCGAGGTGTACGCCCGCAGGGCCTCGGTGACCGAGAGACGCTGGCCCGGTTCGGGTGCGTTGACCGCGTGATGGACGCCGAGAAGCGGGTCGAGCGGCATGCAGTCGCTGCCGAAGGCGAGGTTCGCGCCCGCGTCGAGCAGGTCCCGATAGCGGTTCGTCCGCGTTCGGCGTTCGTCCCCCAGACGGTCGGCGTACAGACCGTTCTCGCCGGCCCACTTGAGGAAGTTCGGCTGGACGCTCGCGACGATCCCCGACTCGGCGAACCGTTCGATCGCCCCGTCGGAGAGGAGCTCCGCGTGTTCGACCCGGTGGCGGGCCGCGCCCGGATCGTCGGTTCCCGTGAAGGCGTCCAGTACCTCCTCGATCGCCCGGTCGCCGATGGCGTGCGCCGAGAGCTGGTATCCCTCCCCGTCGGCCCGTTCGACCAGCCCGCGAAGCTCCTCGGGTCCGACGACCCACTGACCGGTCCCGTCGGTCCCCCCGGCATCGGCGTAGGGCTCGGAGAGCTTCGCGGTCCGCCCGCCGAAGCTCCCGTCGGTGTAGCTCTTGATCGCGCCGGTCTCGACGAGCGCGCTGCCGTGGTTCGTTCGGAGGCCGGCCTCCGAGACGGCGTCGAGGTGGTCGCTCCAGTAGTTGATGCGCACGCGAAGCGAGAGCGCTCCTTCGGAGTCGAGCTCGCGATAGATCCGCGGGGCATGGGAGTTACGAACCATATCGTGGACGCCCGTCACCCCGCGGGCGTTCGCGAACTCCTGGGCGGCGAGGAGGAGTTCGCGGGTCTCCCCGGGACCGGGTGCGATCGCCTCGTAGATCGTGTCGACGGCCTCCTCGACGATCACGCCATCACCCTGCACGTCCGCCGCGGGCATCTCGCCCTCGTAGCGCTCGCGGGCGACGGTGTTGAGCGAGGCGACGTGCATGTCCTCGCGGAAGGCCGCCACCGGCCGGGTTTCGCTCACTCGATCGAGGTCCTCGCTGGTGAGGTACTCCGTGTTCTCCCACCCGCTCTCGTCGTAGCCGAACCCGAGAACCCACCCCTCCCCGTCGACCGATCCCCAGAGCCGTTCGATACACTCCTCGGGCCCGCTCGCCCCCGAGAGGTCGGCGTGGACGAGATACCGGCCCAGCGTCTCCATGTGGGTGTGGGCGTCGACGAATCCCGGGAGGACGATCCGCCCCCCGCAGTCGATAGTGTCGGTTTCGACGCCTGCGAGGAAGTCGACCTCGTAGCTCTTCCCTACCCGAACGATCCGGCCGTTGCGGACCGCGAGCGCTTCGTACGTCTCGTCGGGCTCGGCGAGGGTGTGGACCTCGGCGTTTCGTAGCATCAGATCCGCGGCCTCCGTCATACCCGCGAGAGGGGCGGCGTCGATCAAAGCCGTTGGGATCCGCCCGGGATCGGCATCCTTAGGCCCCGCGGTTACGAGGTCCCGGTATGAGCGATCCAGCGGACCTCGCGGCACGCGTCCGCGAGGGCGACCTGCGTCTGCACGAGCTCGAGGAGCATGCTGACCCGGAGACGGCCGCCGCCGCCCGCCGGGAGCTGCTCGAGGCCGAGACCGACGCCGACCTGGGAACGATCGGCGACTTCTCCTTTGCGGCCGAGGACGCCGAGCCCAACGTCGAGAACATGATCGGGGGCGCACAGCTCCCGATGGGCGTCGCCGGGCCGATCCCGCTCAACGAGGACGGGGAGGGCGGCGCGGCCGAGGGCGACTTCTACCTCCCGCTCGCGACCACCGAGGGCGCGCTGATCGCCTCCGTGAACCGGGGCTGTTCGGTGATCCGGGCGGCCGGGGGGAGCGACGCCCGCGTCACCAAGTCGGGGATGACCCGCGCGCCCGTCTTCCGGGTCTCGGGGATCGCCGAGGCCGCCGAAGTCGTCGAGTGGGTCGAGGAAAACGTCGAGAGACTGCGCGAGAAGGCGGAGGAAACGACGGGCCACGGCGAGCTGCTCGATATCACGCCCTACGTCGTCGGCGACAACGTCTTCCTCCGCTTTCGCTTCGACTCGAAGGACGCGATGGGGATGAACATGGTGACGATCGCGACGCAGGCGGCCTGCGACCTGATCGAGGACGCCACCACCGCATCGCTGGTCGCGCTCTCGGGCAACCTCTGTACCGACAAGAAGCCCGCCGCGATCAACGCGGTCGAAGGCCGGGGGCGTAGCGTCACCGCCGACGTGACGATCCCCCGCGAGGTCGTCGAGGAGCGGCTCCACACCACCCCCGAGGCGATCGCGGAGGCGAACACCCGGAAGAACCTGATCGGGAGCGCGAAGGCCGGCAGTCTGGGATTCAACGCCCACGCGGCGAACACGATCGCGGCGGCCTTTCTCGCGACGGGCCAGGACGCCGCCCAAGTGGTCGAGGGCGCGAACGCGATCACGACCGCCGAGGTCAAGGACGGCGACCTGTACGCGAGCCTCTCGATCGCCAGCCTCGAAGTCGGGACGGTGGGCGGCGGCACGAAACTGCCGACGCAGAACGAGGCCCTCGACGTTCTCGGGCTGCGCGGCGGCGGCGACCCGGCCGGCTCGAACGCCGACGCGCTCGCGGAGGTCATCGCGACCGGCGCGCTCGCGGGCGAGCTCTCCCTGCTCGCGGCGCTCGCCTCCCGACACCTCTCGAGCGCCCACGAGGAGCTCGGGCGCTAACCCGAGAAGAACGCGACGAGGGCGAACAGGAGTCCGAAAAAACAGAAGACGACGGCGATATACCACCGAAGAACGGGATCACCCGCGCTACCGGGTTCCGCGAAGAACACGAACACGGCGGTCGAGAACGACGAGAGTGCGAGAGCCCCGAGTGCGGCCTGCACCACCCGGTTCGGGTCGTATTCCTCGTCGATCTCGGGTTCCACGCTGGCGACTGTTCGCTCGATCGCGTCGGCGGCCTCGGGAACCGCAACGATCAGGTGGGGCGTGCCGAAGCTCCCGTAGCCAGGGTGATATGAGAGCCAACAGAACGCCGTTCCGCCGAGATCGACCCGCCTGATCCGTTCGATCCGGGCGAGGTCGACGGGCCGATCCATGTAGGTCAGCGTCGCCTCGTTAGGATCGACCCGCCCGCGCGAGATCACACCCGAAGCGACCGGGAGCAGGAGGAACGACCCGACGACGGCCCCGAAGGCGAGTCGCGGGTCGACGAGAGCGAGCGCGAACAGCCCGACGGCGCCGCAGAGGACGGCCGCCAGCAGCCGATCACGGGTGAAGACGGCGGCGTAGCGCTCGGCCATCTCCCGGTCGCCGGCGAAGGACGCGAGCGGCGGGCGCTGCTCGCGTTCGACGAGCATCGGCCAGAGATAGACCAACGAGAGAGGGCCGCCGATGAAGGCGAGCAGGGCGACCCAGGCGAGATAGGTGTACTCGCCGTCGAGGGCCAGCGATACCCCCAGAAACCCCATTCCGCCGAGGAGGAGCAGCGCGCCGCCGCCGAACAGCCCGACGGCGAGGTAAACCATCACCCGCAATGACCGCGAGCTGGCGGCGTCGACGTGCCACTCGATCGCCCGCGAGGACATAGGTGAACTGTTCGTAGGAGCGTAATAAATCGGCCGGCCGCGCCAGTTTCACTTCCGCCGTGCGGATGGCTCGGAATTATCCCTTCGACCCGTGAATCCAACGAGCGTACCCGTCGGGCGAGCACCCGCGGGTACTCCACCCATGACCGACCGCGACCACGAACAGCGCACGCGCTGTCCGGAGCTGACCGTGGTACAGCTTCGCATCATCAAGATCGCCCTGTCGATCGTCGCGACGCTGTTAACGATCTGGCAGGCGCTCTAGAGCCGGCGGTACCGACCGCCCGATTCGCTGAGCTCGCCGGCCCGCACCAGTTTTTCGAGCGCCCGTTCGACGTAGCTCTCGGGAACGCCGCGGGCCGTGGCGTAGGCGAGGACCTCGTCTTTGGTCGCCCCCTCGCGCTCCTCGACCGCCGCGAGGACGACCTCCTTGCGGCTCCGGGAGCCGCCCCCGGTTCCCGTCGATTCGCCCGCCGCGGCCGCCTCCCCCGAATCGATCCCGGCGCTCTCGAGCAGCTCGTCGTCGTCGATGACGGGCCGCTCGACCTGGGAATCGAGCTCCGAGAAGGAGTCGACCGCGGCGAAGGCGTCGGCGTGGCCGCCGCGGCTCGCGAGCATCGAGGCACGTACCTCGCGGGCGTGATCGGCGTCCTCAGTCTCGACGAACTTCTTCAGCTTCCCGTACTGGTGGGTCTTCCCGCAGCCCGGACAGCGGGCGCTCTCCTGGCGGCCCTCGAGGATCCAGAGGCTGCTACAGTCGGTGCAGCCCACGACGGCGTACATGCCCCGGAGTTGGGGAGGGCGACGTATAAGGCCCGCCCGCGCGATGGGGCAGCATGGAACGGGTTTCGCTGACCGAGACGACCGAAGCCGTCGAGAACGTCCACCTCGCACAGCTGGCCGCGGGCGAGGAGATGAGCGTTCAACATTTCGAGTTCGAGCCCGGTGCGACGGTGCCGAAACACGACCACCACCACGAGCAGACGGGCTTCGTCTACGAGGGCGAACTGACCTTCCTGTTGGAGGACGGCGAGGAGGTCGTGAACGCGGGCGAGTCGTACGTCATCGCGGGCGAGGAGCTCCACGGCGCGGAGAACCGTGGCGAGACGGTCGTCCGAGGTGTGGATATATTCAGCCCGCCGCGGACGAACCCCGACTGGGCGGAGTAGCCGCAAGCACAGCCCTTTTTCCTCCGACCGGCCCATGCTCGAACCACACGTTCATCAGCGCGGGCGGCCGACACAACAGCCATGGACAAGGAAGAACGCCAACTCGATCGGTTCGTACGGGAGCATGGGGAGGACGGCGCGACGTTCGCGCCGACGAGCGTCGAGGAGGCGATCGGCGGCTCGTTCGTCGAGACCGACGAGATCGAGTCGCTCCAGGAGCGGATGCGCGGCTGGCTCGACGTCCCCCGCCCGGTCCACATCGTCGGCCCGACCGGATCCGGGAAGACGGCGCTCGCGCTGTCGGTCGCGGCCGCCCGCGACCAGCCGGTCGTCTGGATCAACGGCGACGAGCTGATCGACACCGGCTCGCTGGTCGGCGAGCGCTCGGGGAAGGCCCAGTACAAGGAACGCGACAACTTCGTCAGGGGCGTGATGAAGAAGAAGTCGATCGTCCGGGACCGCTGGGTCGACAATCCCCTATCAGTGGCCGTCCAGAACGGAGCGACGCTGGTCTACAACGAGTTCTCGAGGACCAAACCCGCCGCGAACAACGCCCTCCTCTCGGTGTTCGAGGAGGGCGTCCTCGATCGGCCCGGCCAGCGCGGCCAGGACCGCATCGTCGAGGTCCACCCCGAGTTCCGGGCGATCTTCACCTCCAACTCGACGGAGTACGCCGGGGTCCACCGCCCGCAGGACGCGCTGCTCGACCGGCTCGTCGGCATCCACCTCGACTACTACAACCGCGAGACCGAGATCGCGATCGTCTCCTCGCGGGTCGACGAACACGACGACGAGACCATCGAGCAGGTCGTCGAGATCGTCCGCGAGCTCCGCGACCGCCTCGACCTCCACGTCGGCACGCGCGCGGCGGTCATGGTCGCGGAGGGGCTCACCGTCTTCGGCGACGATGCACTGGTCGAAGTCTGTGTCGACGTGCTGGGATCGAAGGCCGAGTCCCGCGAGGAGATCGAGGAGGTCCGCGAGGAGATCGAGGACGTGGTCTGAACGGCGTTCTCGACCCGCCCATCGCTTCGACAGTTCTCCGCAGGTCCTACCCGCGTAGCGACAACGGTGAGAGGCAGAACCGTCGTCTACGGCATCCGTTCGATGTCGTCGGATTCCACAGGAATCCGACTGCTCGAAGAGGTGGCCTAAAGGCCACCTCTTCGATGTGATCAGACGCCTTCGGCGTCTGATTGCTTGAGGAACTGGCGTAGCCAGTTCCTCAAGCAATCAGACGCCGAAGGCGTCTGATCACATCGAAGAGGTGGCCTAAAGGCCACCTCTTCGATGTGATCAGACGCCTTCGGCGTCTGATTGCTTGAGGAACTGGCGTAGCCAGTTCCTCAATGTTCTCGCGGCAGTGCCGCGAGAGCCAGAAGAACTCGCTTCAGGCGAGTTCTTCGATGTTCTCGACGACGGCGTCGGCGAACTCGCTTGCCGCCAGCTTCTCGCCGCCCTCGATCTGGCGTTCGAGGTCGTAGGTGACCTGTTTCGAGGAGATGGCCTCCTCGACGGCGTCGCCGATGAGCTGGCCCGCGTCGTCCCAGCCCATGTACTCGAACATCAGACGGCCCGAGAGGATCATCGCCGTCGGGTTCGCCTTGTCCTTGCCGGCGTGTTTCGGCGCGCTCCCGTGGACCGGTTCCGCGAGACAGCGCGTCTCGCCGAAGTTGGCGCCGGGGGCGATGCCGAGGCCGCCGATCTGGGCGCCCGCGGCGTCGGAGATGTAGTCGCCGTTGAGGTTCATCGTCGCGATGACGTCGTAGTCGCTCGTCCGGGTGAGGATCTGCTGGAGCATGTTGTCGGCGATGCGGTCCTTCACGACCAGGCTCCCCTCGGGCTGCTCGCCCTCGTACTGGTCCCAGAGGGTGTCCTCGGTGATGACGTCCTCACCGTACTCCTCCTTTGCGACCTCGTAGCCCCAGTCGCGGAACGCACCCTCGGTGAACTTCATGATGTTGCCCTTGTGGACCAGCGTCACCGAGTCGCGGTCGTTCTCCAGCGCGTAGTCGATGGACTCGCGTACGAGGCGTTTGGCTCCGAACTCCGAGATGGGTTTGATGCCGATGCCCAGCGGGTTCTCGTGCATCACGTCATCGAAGCCCATCTCGTCCTCGACGAACTCCCGGACCTGCTGGACCTCGTCGGTGCCGGCCTCCCACTCGATACCGGCATACACGTCCTCGGTGTTCTCCCGGAAGAACACCATGTCCATCGCATCGGGGTCCTTGACCGGGGACGGGACGCCGTCGAGGTGGTAGGTCGGGCGGACGTTCGCGTACAGGTCGAGCTTCTTGCGCAGGGCGACGTTCAGCGATCGGAAGCCGGCGCCGACGGGCGTGGTCAGCGGCCCCTTGATGGCGACGTGGAACTCCTTGATCGCCTCGACGGTGTCGTCGGGGAGGTTCTCGTCGTACTTCTCGCGGGCGGACGAGCCGGCGTAGACGCGCATCCACTCGACGGAGCGGCCGGTGGCCTCGGCGGCGGCGTCGAGGACCCTCTGGGCGACCGGGCCGACGTCCTGTCCGATCCCGTCGCCGTGGATGATCGGGATGATCGGGGTCTCCGGGACGTTCAGGCTGCCGTCGTCGTCGGCGGTGATCTGCTCCCCGTCCGCGGGAACCTCGACCTCGTCGTAGTCGTAGCTCATATCACCTAAACGGTCGCGGAAGACACCTAAAAGACCTGCTATTCGCCCGTCGGAGACCCGTTTCCCGGAAGTTATTGCATGTTCTCGAGCGGGATCGTCGCGTCGTGGCGCATCGAGAGCCATCCCTCCTCGTCGTCGGGATCGTAGACGACCACGTCGTCACCGCCGAACGGGCCTACGACGTCCCCGTCGTCGCCCATCGTCGCTTCGAGGTCGGTTTCGATCCCGTCCTCCGAGCGATCTCCGTGCGTTTCGCCGCCGTCCGCCTGGGGTTCCGGGGAGGACCCCGCGCTCCGGTCCGCCTCGCTTCGCTCGCTTTCGCCGGTGTCGAGCGACGATTCGAGCCGCGAGAGGAACTCGAGGGCCTCCTGGTAGTTCGCCTTATCGCTCGCCGCGAGCGCCTCGTACTCCCGGTCGTCGTGGTCCTCGAGTAGAGCCTTGGCCTCGACGATGACGTCGTCGAAGGTGCGGTCGTTCGCGCTCATCGGTCGCCCTCCTGTGTGCCGAGGATCCCTGCGTAGTAATCGGCCATCACGCCGACGGCCTCCTTCCAGTGGCGTTCGGTGTGCATGTCGTGGAGCTCGAGGCCGGTCAGATACCGGGTCGCCAGGTGGCCGTAGCCCGACCGGCCGTACTTGGGCTTCTCCTGGGCGGCGCCGATCGCCGCGGTGATCTCGTGGGACTGGGCGACCATCGTCGGCGTCCAGTAGTCGCCGCCGGTCTTGTGGTTTCGCCAGGCTTCGGTCGTCTTCGGCGCGTATTCGGGGTCGATGCCGGCGATCTCGGCGCGGCGGGCGAGGGCGTCCTCGACGGGGCTCCAGTCGGCGTCCTCGAGCGCTGGATCGACGTCGGCGCCGTCGATGTAGCCCTGCTCGACGTCGTCCTTCGCCCAGAAGGCGTCGGTGAGGGCACGGGCGGTCTCGAGGGCCTCCTCGTCCGAGAGGTGGGCGAACTGGTGGCGATCGACCCGGTAGAACGCGGCGACGGCGGCCTCGTACTCGCGGCGGTCGTGGTAGATGAAGCCGAGGCAGGTCTGCTCCGACATGAACCGGGCGAGGTCGCGCTCGTCGGCCTCGGCGAAGGTGTCGGCGTCGATGTCGTATCCTTCGGCGTCGGTCGGCGTTCCGAACTGTGCGGCGGGCGTCGAATCGAGTGTTTCAGCGTTCATGGGGGGGCTCCGAGTACACCCATAGCTGATCCAGGAACACATATATAACTCAGCGAACATGTAGGTTACCGGCCCCGCTTACCCGCCAGTAACCACCAGACTGCGTCGACGTGATCGACCCCTCCGCAACTCTAAGTACGTCTACATTCTGCATTTACATATATATTATGACTGTAATCGGAGGGGCAGCGTTAACCGGATCGGGAGAGACCCCGGGACATGAACGTGATCGTCCACGGTGGAGCCGGAAGCACGCCCGAGGAGCCCGAGGAGAGACAGGCGGTCCTCGACGGGGCCGCGCGGGCGGGAACGGAGGCCGACTCGGCGGTCGGGGCGGTCCAGGAGGCGATCCGCGTCCTCGAGGACTCCCCGCGGTTCAACGCCGGAGTCGGCGGGGCGGTCCAGAGCGACGGGATCGTCAGGACCGACGCGGGGATCATGACCGACCGCAGGGAGGCGGGCGCGGCCTGCTCGATGCCCGGGGTTCGGCGCGCGGTCGACGTCGCACGCGCGGTGATGGAGGAGACGCCCCACGTGCTTCTCTCGGGGGTCCACGCCGTCGACTTCGCCGCCGACCACGGGATCGGCGTCGAGGAGGACCTGTGGTCAACGCGCACGCGCGAGCGATGGGCAAACCTGGAGCCGCCCGCAGGCGGGCCGCGCGAGCAGCTCGCCTGGATCGAGGACCGGTTCGGCGAGACCGCCGACGATCCCGAAGGGCGGGAACTGGAGAGCGATCCGAAGGACCACGACGACGCGGGACACGATCCCGCTGGCCACGGTCCGAAGGACCATGACACGGTCGGCGCGGTCGCGAGCGACGGCGAGCACGTCGCGGCGGCGACTTCCACTGGTGGCCGGTGGCTCGCGCTCGCCGGGCGCGTGGGCGACGTCCCCCAGATCGGGAGCGGCTTCTACTGTACCCCGGCGGGCGGCGCGAGCGCGACTGGCGCGGGCGAGGACATCGCGCGGGTGACCCTCTCGCGGCTCGCGGTCGACCACCTCGAAGCAGGTGCGAGCGCCCAGGAGGCGGCCGACCGCGCCATCGACGAGTTCGCCGCGATCACCGACTCGACGGCGGGGATCATCGTCTGTGATCGGAAGGGTGGGATGGGGAGTGCCTATAACAGCGAGCTCATGCAAACGAAAGCCCTCGCGACTAACTAGCGTTAGTCGCTCGCCCTTCTCATTTCCCTAAGAAAGGCCGCTTTGCGGCCTTTCTGGGTCCCGAAAACCTCCGGTTTTCGGAGACCTCCAGGACAGCAGGACGCGGCGCGCGGTTACGCGCCGCTTCCGGGTCAGCCAGCCTTTCCCCGCCCCGCGAACGGGATCGCCACCTCCGGCGATCCCGTTCGCGCCGGCCACCGCACCGCCGACGGCTCACGCAGCGCCAACTACCGCCGAACCGGACAACGCAAGGGCTTTGGATCGTTCGTCCGAAGCGCGCCCATGAGCAGCAGCCGCATCGAATTAGGCAGCGAAGAGCACGAGAAGGTCCGGGAAGCCGGCGAGATCCTGACGCAGGTCCGCGAGGAGACCGCCGACCGCGTCGAGGTCGGTACGGGCCACCTCGAAGTCGCGGAGTACGCCGAGGACCGGATCCGCGAGCTCGGCGGCGAGCCCGCCTTCCCGGTCAACATCTCGATCGACGAGGAGGCTGCCCACGCGACCCCGAGCGCCGACGACGACTCGACGTTCGGCGAGGAGCTGATCAACATCGACATCGGCGTCCACGTCGACGGCTGGCTCGCCGACACCGCGACCACCATCGACCTCGCGGGCCACGACGAGCTCACCGAGGCGCCCGCCGAGGCGCTCGAGGCCGCGATCGACCTCGTCGAGCCGGGCGTCGAGACCGGCGAGCTCGGCGCGGCGATCGAGGAGACCATCGAGGGCTACGGCTTCAACCCCGTCGTCAACCTCTCGGGTCACGGGTTGGGTCACTGGGACCAGCACACCGAGCCGAGCATCCCGAACCGCGCGGTCTCACAGAGCACGACCCTCGAGGCCGGCGACGTGGTCGCGATCGAACCCTTCGCCACCGACGGCAGCGGCAAGGTCACCGAGGGGGGCGACGAGGAGATCTTCGCGCTGGAACACGAGGGCTCGGTGCGCGACCGCGGCGCGCGCGAGGCCCTCGAACAGATCACCGAGGAGTTCCGCACCCTGCCCTTCGCCGCGCGGTGGCTCGATTCCTCACGGCCGGGGATGGCGCTTCGCCGCCTCAAGATGCAGGGACTCGTCCACGGCTACCCCGTCCTGAAGGAGGACGACGACAGGCTCGTCAGCCAGAAGGAACACACCGTGATCGTCACCGAGGACGGCTGCGAAGTCACGACGCGGGACTGAGCCACGGACTGCCGCGCACTCGGCGCGGCGCTCGAAAGCGAAGCAAGCGGGCGGCGGGGGGGACCTGGGGGTGGGCCCGGGCGGCTCTTATGCGTTGTTCATGCGCTGGCTCCGGCGCTCGCCGCAGCCGAGACAGCGGGTGAGCCGGTAGGGCTCGCGCGAGTAGTGGGCGGTTTCGGGGTTCGTTCCTTCGGTGCGTAGCTCGATCGAGACCGCGTGTTCGGTCTCGCTGTCGCAGCAGAGACACCACTCGTTCATCGTTTGGGAGGACCGTTCTTTGACAGCCATTACTTTCTTCATAGACCTAATCATAAAAAAATCTATCTTTTTTGATCTGGTAATAATAAGTGATCCCGCCGGGCCGATTGAGGGGCAACTAAGGGGACGCTGTCCGAGCCCGAGACATGGACCAGATCTTCGCCCCCTGGCGGATCGAGTGGGTCGAGCGCGACGCGCCCGAGGGCGGGGCCGACCCCGACTGCGTGTTCTGTGCGTTCGAGGCCGACGACGCCGACCGGGAGAACCGGGTCGTCGCCCGCAGCGAGCACGCGTTCGTCCTCCTGAACAACTACCCGTACAACCCGGGTCACGTAATGGTGATCCCGAACCGCCACACCGGCGACTACACCGAGCTCCCCGAGGAGGAGCTTCTGGACCACGCCCGGCTGAAACAGCGAACCCTCGAGGCGTTCGACGCGGCGTTCGCGCCCGACGGGGTCAACGCGGGCTACAACCTCGGAGAGGGGGCAGGCGGCTCGATCGGCGACCACCTCCACGCCCACGTCGTCCCGCGCTGGGAGGGCGATACGAACTTCATGCCGGTGATCGGCGAGACGAAGGTGATCGTCCAGGCCTTAGAGGAGACCTACGACCGACTCCACGGGGCGTTCGCGGAGCTCGACGGGGCCCGAACCGGCGAGGGCGAGGACCGAGCGGTCAGGTTCGAGTAGCCCGAAGGCCATTTATCCGCCGGCTGTGAACCCCCGCCGTGAACCGGGCCTCCGCGATGCGCAGGGTCGGCCTCCTGATCCTGGTGGCGAACCTGGGGCTCGTCGTCGCGAAGGGGGTCGTCTGGTTCCAGACCGGCAGTCTCGCGGTCGGTTCGGAGGCCGTAAACAGCCTCACGGACGTGATCTACAGCGTCGTCATCCTCGCGGGGCTGTATCTGACGACCCAGCCGCCCGACACCGACCATCCCCACGGCCACGAGCGCATCGAGCCGCTGGTTTCGCTGTTCATCGCGATCGCCATCTTCGCCGCCGGCGGCGTGATCCTCTGGCAGGCCGCCCGTGCGCTGTACTTCGGGCAGGTCGCGGTCACGACCGGGCCCGCCGCGATCGTCGTCCTCGTCCTGGCCGGCGCGGTGAAGATCGGCCTCTATCGCTACTGCCTGCGCGCCGGAAACGAGTACAACTCGCCCGCGCTCGTCGCGACCGGCCTCGACAGCAGGAACGACGTGCTGACCGTCGCCGCGGCTCTGATCGGCGTCATCGGTGCCCGCGCGGGCTACCCGATCCTCGACCCGCTCGCGGCCGTCGTCGTCTCGGTCGGCATCTTCTACACCGGCTGGGAGGTGTTGCGGGACAACGTCGACTACCTGATCGGGCGCGCCCCGCCCGAGGACCTCCACGCCGAGATCGTTCGGCGCACGATTGCCCACCCCGAGGTCGAGGGCGTCCACGACGTCGTCGCCCACTACGTCGGCCCCGAGATCGACGTCTCGCTCCACATCGAGGTCGAGGGCGAACGCACCCTTCTGGAAGCCCACGACATCGAAAGCGAGATCGTCGAGGCGATCCGCGATCTCCCCGAGATCGACGACGTCTTCGTTCACATGGATCCCAAGGAGCTCGGCGAGTGGAAGGACGACCCGGACGCGGACCGCCTGCTCGGCCGCGAGTTCGAATGAGGTCCCGGCCACTGGAGCTATACACAGTCCGGTCTCAGCGTAATGCCGTTCTCGGAAGGAGATGGACGAGGAGCCGACGCTGGGACCTTATCGCATGGGTGCGGGCTCGGTTCTCGTCGCCCGGGTCGGTGTGGCGAACGCGTACATCGTCTCGTTGGCGGTGATCTCGGCCTCGAAGAAGTCGCCGGGTTCGATCCCGTGTTCGGAGGCGTTCTGGATGATCACCTGTCGGTAGGCCGAGTCCCGGCACTTCACCGAGTCGCCGGTCCCCGGCTCGACACAGAGGAGTTCACGGGTATCGCCGACCATCTCCGCGTAGACCTCGCCCACGATCTCCCGCTTGAGCTCGCTCATCGCCTTCGATCGGTCCTTCTTGGTCTGCCCGCCGAGACCCTTCATCTCCGCGGCGTCGGTCTTCGGGCGCTTCGAGAACCGGGTGACGTTGACCTTCTCGGGGCGGACCTCTCGAAGGAGCTCCATGCTCAGCTCGTGGTCGGCCTCGGTCTCGGTCGGGAATCCGACGATGAAATCGGTCGAAAGCGTCCAGTAGTCGAGCTCCCGGTCGAACGTCTCGACGACCTCCCGAAACTTCTCGACCCTGTGTTGGCGGCGCATCTCCTCGAGCACGTCGTCGCTGCCCGACTGGACCGGCGCGTGGATGAAGTCGTACAGCTTCCCGTTCTCGGCGAAGACCTCCGCGAGCTCCTCGTGGATGCCGTGGATGCCTCCCGGGTTGGCCATCCCCAGCCGCACGCGAAAGTCGCCCTCGATGGCACAGATCCGCTTGAGGAGCTCGGGGAGCTTCCGTTCCCCGTCGTCCCAGCCATATACCCCTGTGTCCTGGCCGGTGATGCGAAGCTCCTTCGCGCCGGCGTGGACCAGCGCGCGGGCCTTCTCGACGTTCTCCTCGACGCTCGGGGAGTCCACTCGCCCGGTGGCGTGCTTGGTGATGCAGTACGAACAGTTCGACATGCAGCCCCGGGCGATCGGGAGGATGCCGACGACGCCGTCGAGAACGGGCTCGACGCCCGGACCAGGGGTGGGACACTCGCCGTTGAGCGCGGCCTGGGGCACCTCGTCCCAGTGCATCACGCGGGCGTCGACGTCGGCGAACTCCTCGCCCTGGGCCAGCGCCATACAGCCCGTGACGATCAGGTCGGCGGTCTCCTCCTCGAGCTCCCGTGCCCGTCGTAGCATGTTCGTCTCGGTCTTCTCGACGACGGTGCAGGTGTTGAGGATGGCGACGTCCGCCTCCGCGGGACCGTCCGCCCGGTAGTGACCCGCGTCGCGCAGCGCACTCTCGATCGCGCGGCTCTCGCCGCGGTTCGAGGTGCAGCCGTAGGTCTCGATGTGGTACCGGGCCATATCCGAGAGAGCGGTTCCGGGGAGAAAAGCGCGACGGATTTACTCCTCGTCGCTGCCCGAGCCGAACAGCCGGTCGCGGATCGAGCGTTTCGAGGGGCGTTCCGCGAGCAGCACCGAGCAGTCGACCTCGTCGACGACGTCAAAGACGAGCGAGGCGCTGAGGAGCCGCGAGAGCAGCCCCCGCTCGGTCGCCCCGATGATCACGAGGTCGCGATCCGCGGCGGCCCGCCCGATCGCGCCCTCGACGTCGCCCGACTCGTCGATCAGGATCTCCGCGTCCGAGAGGTCGTGGCCCGCCGCCCAGTCGGTCAGGAACGCCTCGCCCTCCTCGCGTTCGTCCTCGCCGTCGACGACGTACAACAGCGCGATCTCGGAGCCGACCTCGTCGCGGAGGGTGCGTGCGACCTCGGCGCTCAGGTCGGAGTCGGGGCCGCCCGCGGTCGGGACGACCACCCGGTCGACGCTGAGGTCCCGGTCCTTCAGGACCAGGAAGTCACAGGGCAGATCGTGGGTGAGCTCGTCGAGCGTGCTCTCGGCGCGGCCGGCGGCCCACGGGCGGTTCTCGCTCCAGCCCATCACGACGGTGTCGGCCTCGAGCCGACGGGCCGAGCCGAAGACCTCCTCGAAGGACTCGTGGGAGACGATCGTCGTGGTCTCGACGGGCGCGCCGAACGTCTCGGCGCTCTCCTCTGCGGCCGCGAGCAGCTTGCTCGACTCCTCGTCGATCCGGTCGACGTGTCTCGAGCCCTGCTGGAGCGGCGTCTGATCCGGGACCTGAACGATGTGGACGGCGTGGACGACGCCGTCGTTGGCCTTCGCGAGCGTGCTCGCGAGCGAGATCAGGTTGCTCTCGGTTCGGGGGTTCGACAGCGGCACCATCACGCGGTAGTCGGCCGAGTCGGGCTGGACGGTCTCGGCGGCCGAGACCGCCGCGTCGGGCATCTCCTCGGACTGGCTGAGGATGTACTGGCCGAGCAGCCCCTGGTGGTCGGTGTGCTGGCGCGCGTAGAGGAAGTACCACGCGATCGCGACGACGACGAACAACGCCGACAGCGCGATCTCGAGGGGTGCCATAAAGCCGATCAGCGCGAGCGAGAGCAGCGCGCCGAGGATCGGCGTGATCGGGTACAGCGGTACGGTGAAGTCGGGGTCGTAGTCGGGCAGATCGGAGCGCCGGAAGACGATCAGCGCGACGTTCATCAGCGCGTAGACGATCAGGTGGAGCACGCTCGCGGCTTGGGCGAGGATCTCGAGGTCCCCGCCGAGCACGATGATGAAGAAGATGATCATCGCGCCGGTGAGCAGGATCGAGCGGTAGGGCGTGGCGAACTTCGGGTGGATGTCGTTGAGCGCGTCGGAGACGATCTTGTCCCGGCCCATCGCGAAGTTGATGCGGGCCGACGAGAGGATCGAGGCGTTCGCCGACGACGCGGTCGCGAGCAGCGCGCCGAAGGTCATCAACGAGGCGACGCCGGCGACGACGGCACCGGGGGCGCCGACGTCGGTGAACGCGACCTCGGCGGCCTGCGAGACGGGCACCTCGAGGCTGAGGTCGGGCCACGGGACGACCCCGACCATCACCGTCACGAGCACGCCGTAGATCACGGTGACGATCGCGACGCTGCCGATCACCGCGATCGGGAGGTTCCGGCCGGGGTTCTTCATCTCCTCGGCGATGGTCGCGATCTTCGCATAGCCCAGGAAGGAGACGAAGACGAGCGCGGTCGCGGGCAGGATCTGGCCCGTGCCGCCGGGCGCCCAGCCGCCCTCGCTGAGGAGCGTGGCGTAGTCGAAGGCGAGCAGTCCCCCGAACGAGAAGACGGTGAGGATGCCCAGCAGGATGAAGACGATGACCGTTTGGATGCCGCCGGTCTCCTTCGCGCCGATGTAGTTGACGCCGACGAAGGTCGCGCCCGCGAGCAGCGCGCCCAGTTGGACGTCGGTCAGGAAGAGCAGGTCGGGAAGCGGGACGAACGTGACGAGATAGCCGCCGAAGCCGATGCAGTAGAAGGCGCTGGCGAAGGCGAGACCCATCCAGTCGCCCAGTCCGGCGACGCTACCGAAGACCGGCCCCAACGCGCGGTTGATCCAGTAGTAGGCGCCGCCGGCTTTCGGCATCGCGGTGCCCAGCTCGGCGACCGAGAAGGCGTTGACGAGCGCGACGAGCCCGCCGATGATGAACGAGGCGACGACGATCGGGCCGGCCTCCTGGGCGGCGACGCCCGGCAGGACGAAGATCCCCGCGCCGATCATCGTCCCGATGCCGATCGTCATCGCCGAGACCAGCCCGAGGTCCTTCGCGAGCTCCTCGTCGCTCATCGGCGACCCCGGCGTCTCGGCTGCGCGGTCCGTCCCGCGCGACGTCTCGTCCGGCGGCTACCGGCGTATCGACACGACATATGGAAACCCCTTTTCGAGGGGACTCCTTAACAGGTTCGAAGGCGGCTAGGAGGGGGGTGAACTAGATACCGCGAAGGGCTCCACCCACCGGGCTGGCCGCGATTTCCCGGTCGATCCCCGCCGATTAACAACCATGGGGACGTACGCCCCCGTATGGCCGAGAACGTTCTCGAACGAGTACTGCTGCCGGTCGCAAGCGAGGAGGACGCCCGAACGACCTGCGCGAGCGCGCTCCCGCGGATCGCCGACGCCGACGGGTCGGTGCTCGCCGTCCACGTCGTCGAGAAGGGCGACGGCGCGCCCGACCCGACCTCGCCGACCCAGCAGGAGGAGCGCGGCGAGGAGGCCTTCGCGGTCGTCGCCGAGGAGTGCGAGGCCGCCGGGATCCCCTGCGAGACGCGGATGCTCTACGGGTCGGACGTCGCCGAGACGATCTTCGATGGCGCCCGCGAGGAGGACGCGACGGCGATCGGGTTCATCCCTCGCGAGTCGAACCGGATCGTCGAGATCCTCTCGGGATCGACGACCTACTCGATCCTCCAGAACGCCGACCGGCCCGTCGTCGTCTTCCCCTCGGGGTAGGGGAGCTCAGTTGAACCGGAGGAACTGCGCGCCGTATTCGGGCTCGCCGTGGCGCGGGTAGACCATCACGAACGATTGTGGGGGTAGCTCGACGAGCCGGCTCGGCAGCTCCGCCAGCTCCGAGTGCCAGCCGACCTCGCCCTCCCGTGGCGAGAGCGTGACGATCAGGTCGTCCTCCGCGGCACGCTCGCCCAGCGAGTCGAGCAGCGAACTCCACTCCATCGACTCGAACTCGGCGTCGACCTCGTTCTCGACCATGCCGAACAGCCGCTCGTACTGGTGGGTGTCACCCTCCATGACCAGCACGGTGACCGGCGTCCCGAGCTTCGAGGCCAATCGTTTGACGACGTGGACCGCCTCGTAGAACCCCTCGTGGTGGTCGATCCCGTGGGGGACGACGAGGAAGACCCGCTCGGTGGTGTTGATCGGGTGGCCGAGGCGCGAGACCATGACGGGGATCCGCGTGCGCCGCAACACCTGGTCGATGATGTCGCCGAAGATCCGCCGGCCGAACGAGGCGCGGGCGTCCCAGCCCATGAGGATCACGTCCGCGCGGGTCTCGACGCTGCCCCGGACGATCCCCGAGGCGATGTTGTGGTTCACGCGGGTCTCGCTCTCGATGGGGACCTCGGCTGCACCGCCGAACTCCGCGGCCCGTTCGAGGTCGCGCTCGACCAGCGCGACCTGCTCCTCCGTTCGCCCGGACTCCGGGCGTACCACGGTCAGCAGGTGGACCGGCTCGGCGGCGTCCTCCTCCTTGAGGACGAACGCGAACTCGAGCAGGCGCTGTTGGCGCTCGGCGTCGGTCGACAGCGGCAGGAGCACCCGGGGGTCGAGCTCGTCGTCACCGCCGGGCTCGACCTCCTCCTCGCGGGCGAGCTTCTGGCCCGCCCGTACGGTCCACCACGGGCTGACGACCGTCGCGACGAGCATCATCAACACGACGGCGTTGAGCACGTCCGCCGTGAACAGCCCCTCCTCGAACCCGATGAGGGTGATCGCGAGCGCCGCCGCGGCCTGGCCCACCGAGAGCCCGTAGATCACGCCGCGCTCGTTCTCGTCGTAGCCCTGGATCCGGCTGACGACCCAGGCGGCGACCCACTTCATGACGAACATCGTCGCGAGGATCGTCGCGGCGACCTGCAGGGTCCCCAGCCCGTCGAAGATCACGCCGACGTCGACGAGCATCCCGACGTAGATCAGGAAGAAGGGGATGAAGAAGGCGTTGCCGACGAACTCGATGCGGTTCATCAGCGTTCCCCCGCGGGGGATCTGGCGGTTCAGCGCGATCCCGGCGACGAACGCCCCGAGGATCGCCGACAGGCCGAGGACCTCCGCGAGGCTGCCCGCGGCGAACAGCGCCGTCGCGACGAAGAGGAACTCGAAGTAGCTCTCCTCGCTCAAGTTCTGGAAGAACCACCGGGCGATCGGCGGGACGACGAACCAGACGCCCGCGAACAGCACGACGATCGCGCCGAAGATCTGCGCGAACAGCAGGGCACTCAGCCCGCCGTCGACAGCCCCCATCACGAGCGCGAGTACGACGAGCGCGAGCGTGTCGGTAAAGAGGATGCCACCGAAGACCGCGGTGACGGCCCTGTTCTTGGTGATGTCGAGCTGGTTGGCCACCGGGTAGGCAAGCAGCGTGTGCGAGGAGAACACCGCCGCCAGCAGCGCCGCGGCGGGCACCGAGAGCCCGAGGACCGCGACACCGAGCCCCGTACCCGCGATGAAGGGGAGAAAGAAGCTCGTCAGCCCGAAGAGCGCGGCGTTCTCGGGTGCCTTCGCGAACCCGCGGAGGTCGAGCTCGAGCCCGACGGTAAAGAGGAGGTAGACCAGCCCGACCTCGCCCAGCAGCTCGATCGCGCTGGTCAACGAGAGGATCCCGAGCCCGTTGGGACCGATCAGCGCGCCGAGCAGGACGATCCCGACGATGCCGGGCAGGCCGACGCGTTTGATCGCGAGGGGACCGACCAGGAACACGGCGAGCGCGAGCGTGAAGACGACGACCGGCTCCTCGACCGGGAGCCAGCCGAACAGCTCGTCGAGGAGCATCTACGCGCCACCCCGCCGCCAGGGTCGCCACTGTCGTCGATGGAGAGGGGGACTCACGGGACGGCGCTATGGACGTCGCCCGAGGATCGTGGTTCGCGGCGACGCGCCGGGATCGCTGGCCGGGCCGAGTCCGCGTCGGCCGGCGGATCGCACGTTCATGGAACCGGGTTTCGCTGCGGGCGTCTTAACTGGTTCGACCGGCGTCGGGAAAGTCCTCGACCAGCGCGACCCCGGAGGAGGCGCCGATGCGCTCGGCGCCGGCGTCGAACATCGCTTTCGCCGTCCGGTAGTCGCCGACCCCGCCGCTGGCCTTCACGGGGAGGAACTCCGCGAGCAGCTCGACGTCCTCGACGGTCGCCCCGCCGTCGGCGAAGCCCGTCGAGGTCTTGAGCATCGCGACGTCGGCCTCCGTGGCCAGCTCCGCGGCCCGCCTGATCTCCTCGGCGGGGAGCTCGCTCGTCTCGAGGATGGCCTTGACGGGGACCGGCACCGCGGCGACGATCTCGGCGAGCTCCTCGTGGAACCGCTCGGGCTCGTCGCCCAGCAGCCGCCCCCGGTTGCAGACCACGTCGAGCTCGTCGGCCCCGGCCTTCCAGGCCTCGACGCCCTCGCGGCGCTTGCTCTCGGGGGTGTTCTGGCCGTGAGGGAAGCCGATCACGGTCGCGATCGTCACCTCGGGGGCGTACTCGGCGGCCTCCTCGACGTAACACGGCGGGATGCAGGCGTTCATCCCGTACTCGTCGGCCTCATCGAGGACGCGCTCGACGTCGCCCCGTGTCGTCTCCGGCCCGAGAACGGTGTGGTCGATCGATGCCGCGAACGCCGCTTTGTCCATGGCCGGGCCAACGGCATGGGAACCTAAAGAGGCTACTGGTCGGCGAGCTCGAAACAGATCAGCTCCAGATCGGGATGCTCCCCGTCTTCACACATCCACGTCGGTCCCAGCGGGACCTCGTTGCGACGGGTCGATCGGAAGAGACGACACAGCTCCCGCTGCAGTTCCGCCTCGCTGTTGATCTCGTCTGATGGCTCGATAGATTGAATACGCGCCGACGGCGATAGGCAGTCGACTCGGTGGACCACCTATGCCGGTGGCTCGTCGACGACCGGTCCAAGAGAACGACGATCTGACGGCCGGTTTCATCGATGGAAGCCCCGCCGAACCCAGACGTGTCGGCGGGAGCCGGCGTTACGGTCGACCGGGGTACGTCACAACTACGGGATACGTGATCGAACAGGATTCGATCGAGTGGCCGGACTCGGCGTAGTGCTCGATCGCTTTCCGACCGACTGCGGCGCGTGACCGATGGTCCTCGGTGCTCGCGCTCCAACCGCAGTCGGTACAGTGGTTCTCGAAGTAATGCACCACTTCTGAGTACGTGTTCCAGCCGGATGAAGGGTCGACTTGGTATAGCAGACCCACCCGGAATCGCCTTCCGGCAAACGCCGACCGAGGTACCGCACCTCGCGATCCCGTGGGGTCACCCGACGTCCCGCCGAAAGGGCTCAGACAGTCATGAAGGCCCGGGAAAGCGTCCTCGGCGGGACGGCTACTCGGGTTCCGGTGGCCGCTCGGTTCGAACCGTGCCGTTCGAGCCCAGGGTCCGGTCGATGAGCCGCCCATGGCCGCGTCGAAGCCGCTCGGAGAGGGCCTGGTGTGAGACCCCGAGCTCGTCGGCGAGATCGGAGAGCGAGACCGACCGGGGGACGTCGTAGTAGCCCATCTCCTTGGCCGCCAGCAGCGACGTGTGCTGGGGATCGGTCAGCCCGTGGGCCGCCTCCTCGCTGCCGCCGAGCTCGTAGATCGCGTCGACGGTGAGCGAGAGCCCGTTCTCCTCGCAGAGATCGTAGATCTCCGACAGCGAGTAGTGTTCCGGACACATCATCTGGAACTCCCAGGCGTCGCCCTCCGCGCTCGCGGACATGATCGCGCCGTCCTTCGCGAGCAGGAGGCGGACGACGGACTCGACGTTCTCGGTCCAGTTCATCCGGTAGAGCCGTTCGCCGTCACCGTCGGCGAGCAGCGAAACGGACTCGACCGAGGGGTCGTCCGCGACCGCGTCCTCGAACCCCCCGACCCCCTCGGCGGAGACCCAGGCGAACGGTATCGCCGAGCCGTCGTCCTGGGCGGCGAACCGCTCGATCTCGAGACGGAGATCCGAAACAGCATCGAAGGTGTGTGCCAGCGCGAACTGCTCGATCGGCAACCGGAACTCGATGATCGATGCCATGGGATATCAAGGATACAGGCAGGGATAGGTGTTCAGATCGTTCGGTATAGACACCTGTCTCGTGGGAAGCGACGAATCCACCGGGGAGACCGCGCTACGGCACCGGACGGATCTACCGGATCGTTTTCATTCCGTGTGGTATTAATACTGCTAATAATACGTATTTCTCAATCGAGCCGATCGCCGAAACGATGGCTCCGGTGGGGTCGTCGGGCCGGACAGGCGGGTCGGCGACGGTGCCCGGCGGGCGGCGGGCACCCGGATCGCAACGCTTTCTATTTCCCGGCGGGGTTCCTCGGTATGGTCCTGCCCGACGGGTTCGCTCTCCCGCCGCTCGCGTATCTCCTCCCCCTACTGGTGGCGACAGTGGGCGTGGTGGCGTTGCTCCTACGTCGACGGCCACCCGTCGGGGAGGCGACCGTGCTGGCGTTCGCCCCGTGGATGATCGCCGGCGCGGCCGGCCACGTCCTCGGGGTCATCGACGCCGCGCCCGACGCCCTCTCCCCGCTGCTCGGCACCCCGAGCGTCTACATCAGTACCTTCGTCCTCGCGGGGCTCGTCTGGGCGCTCGGCGACGACCGGGTCCTCGCGTTCGCGGGGACGGTGGCCGCGCTGCTCGCGGTCGGGGCGGCCTTCGCGGTGGGCTACGACCGCGGGACCGTCGTGCTGGTCTGGCCGACCGTCGCGCTCGTCCTCTCGACCGGCCTCGCCGCGATGACGTGGTGGCTGTTCGGGCGCGCGCTACCGGGTGCGGCGACGACGACCGGCGCGGCCGGCGCGCTCGTCGTCTTCGGGCACGTCCTCGACGGGGTCTCGACGGCCGTCGGGATCGACGTGCTGGAGGTCCACGAGCGCTCGCCGCTCCCGCGGGCGATCATGGGCTTCGCGGAGGGGCTTCCCACCGCGGAGGCGATCGGCGTCGGCTGGCTGTTCGTCCTCGTGAAGGTCGCGCTGGCCTGCGGGATCGTCTGGCTGATGGCCGACTACGTCGAGGACACCCCGGGCGAGGGGTTTCTTCTCCTGGGCGCGATCGCCGCGGTCGGGCTCGGCCCCGGCACCCACAACCTGCTGCTGTTCGCGGTCGGGGGCTGACGAGACCGCACGGCTTTTGCCCGCACCCCGAGACTCGCGCGTATGGCGAAACAACCACACCTCCTGGTGGAGCCGGGCGACCTCAACGACATCGCGCTGATCCCGGGCGACCCCGGCCGCGTCGACCGGATCGCCGGCCTCTGTGACTCCTCCGAGGTCGTCGCCGAGAACCGCGAGTACAAGCTCGTCAACGCCACCTACGAGGGGGTCGACCTGACGATCTGCTCGACGGGGATCGGCTGTCCCTCCGCGGCGATCGCGATCGAGGAGCTCGAACGCGTGGGCGTCGAGACGGTGATCCGCGTGGGCACGACGGGTGCGCTCCAGAGCGGCATCGAGATCGGCGACATGATCGTCGCGACGGGCGCCGCGAAGGACGAGGGTACCTCGAAGCGCTACGAGTCGGTCACCTACCCCGCCGTGCCGGATTACGACGTGCTCTCGGCGCTGGTCGACGGCGCCGAGAGCAGGGACGAGGAGGTCCACGTCGGCCCGATCGCGTCCGACGACGCCTTCTACGCCGAGACCGACGAGTACGTCGAGAACTGGGAGGAGGCGGGGATCCTCTCGGTCGAGATGGAGGCCGCCGCCGTCTTCAGCCTCGCGCGGCGCAAGGGGATGGCCGCGGGCGCGATCTGCACCGTCGACGGCAATCTCGTTGAGGGCACCCAGAAGGGCGAGACCGACGACGAGGAGCTGCCCGAGAAGGCCAAGGACAACGTCGAGCGCGCGATCGGCATCTCGCTCGACGCCGTGGTCGCGCTCTCGTAGCTCGCCGGATCGTTTTATCCCCGTTCCCGGCGTCAGTTCAGTATGGACGTGAGCAGGGGGTTCATGCTGGTCGTGATCGGCGCGCTCGGCGCGCTGTCGCTCGCGATCGCCTGGCCCTTCCTCCAGTACGTGCTGCTGGCGGTGCTGATCGCCTACCTGCTCGCGCCGGTCTACGAGCGCCTCGAGCCCCGCATCGGCGGAACCGGGGCCGCCCTCGCGCTGATGGTCGCGGCGACCGGGGCGCTGATCCTTCCATTTGCCGCGATGGTCGCCTTCGTCGGGAACGACGCGGTCGACCTGGCCCAGCGTCTGAGCGACAGCCAGGTCGACCTCGGGGGGCTGGAGGCGGCGATCGAACGGGCGACGGGTCAGGAGGTCGACCTGCCCGCCGCGCTCGGGGCGGCCGCCGAGAACTTCGCGGGCGTCTTCCTGGGCAGCGCGCCCGACCTCGTCGGCGCCTTCACCCATACGCTGCTCGGGATCGCGCTCGCGGCGTTCATGCTGTTCTTCTTCCTCCGGGACGGCCGGCGGCTCGTCGACTGGCTGTTCGAGGTGACGCCGCTGCCCGACCGGGTGCTTTCGGACCTCGCGACCCGCATCGACGATCTCATGTGGGCGGTGCTGGTGGGCCACGTGCTGGTCTCGACGATCCAGGGGTTCCTCGCCGGGATCGGGCTGTTCGCCACGGGGATCCCGAACGCCGCGTTCTGGACGCTCGCGATGGTGCTGCTCGCGCTGTTGCCGATCGTCGGCGCCTTCCTCGTCTGGGGGCCCGCGGCGGCCTGGCTCGTCCTCGCGGGGAGCCCGGTCGCGGGCGGCGCGCTGTTCGTCTACGGCGCGGTGGTCGTGAGCCTCTCCGACAACTACCTCCGACCGATCCTCGTCGACCGCCGGGCCCGGCTCAGCCCCGCGACGATCATGCTCGGGGTGGTCGGCGGGCTCTACCTGCTCGGCGTGATGGGGCTGTTCTTCGGGCCCGTGATCGTCGGCGCGTTCAAGGTCGCCGTCGAGACGTTCGACGAGCACTACGTCGACCGATAACGCAGGGTCGCGTTTTATCCGGCCGGCGGCCCCAAACGACAGTATGAACATTCGAAAGGGGTTTCTACTACTCCTCATCGGGATCCTGTCGTTACTGTCGTACTGGTTGATCGAGCCGTTCATGCAGTACTTCCTCATGGCGGGGCTGCTCGCGTTCGTGCTCTCGCCCCTCCAGAAACGCCTCGAGTCGCGCGTCGGGGCGGGGATCGCGGCCTTCCTGTTGATCCTCGGGTCGTTCGTCACGCTCGTCGTCCCCTTCGTCGTCATCGCCGCGCTCGTCGCCGACGACGCGGCCGAGCTCGCCCAGCAGGCGGGCGGGGCCGACGTCGAGTTCGGCGGGATCGAGGGGCTGATCGCACAGTACACCGGCCAGCAGATCGACATCGTCGAGCAGGCGAGCTCGTACGCCCAGGACGCCGCGGAGGTCGCACTGGGGAGCGCGGCGGGGGTTCTGGGAGCGGCCACCGACGTGGTCATCGGCCTCGCGATCGCCGTCTTCATCCTGTTCTTCCTGCTCAAGGACGGCGATTCGCTGGTCGCGTGGCTCAACACCATCATCCCGCTCCCCGAGGACGTCCGCTCGGAGCTCATGGACCGCCTTGGGGACATCACGTGGGCGGTGCTTCTGGGCCACGTCCTCGTGGCGTTCGTCCAGGGCGCGGTGGCGGGGATCGGGCTGTTCGTCACCGGGATCCCGAACGCCGCCTTCTGGACGTTCATGATGATCATCCTCGCCCTCCTCCCGGTGATCGGCGCGTTCATCATCTGGGGGCCCGCCGCGATCTATCTGGTGGCGACCGGCGAGCCCCTCTTCGGCGTCGCGCTGTTCGTCTACGGCGCGGTCGTCGTCAGCGTCACCGACGAGTTCCTCCGGCCAGTCATCGTCGACCGGTACGCGAGCATGAACCCCAGCGTCATCCTCGTGGGCGTGGTCGGCGGGCTGTATTTGGTCGGGTTCATGGGGCTGTTCATCGGTCCCGTGATCGTCGGCGCGCTGAAGGCCGTCCTCGAGGTCTTCGACGAGCACTACGACCGGCTCTGACCGGGACTACTCGTCGCCCAGCAGCCTGTCGGCGATGTCCTCGGTGTCCTCGCGTCCCAGCGCCGACTGGACCATCAGTCGCCCGCCGATGGTCGCCGGGCTGATCACGGTGTCGGCGCCCGCGCGCTTGAGCTTGATCACGTTCTCGCGATCCGTCGCCGCCGAGACGATCCGGATATCGGGGCGCAGTTGGCGGACGGTCAGCACCGTCAGCGCGTCCTCGGCGTCGGTGTTGGTCGCGACGACGACCGCCCGCGCCGCCTCGAGGCCGGCGCGCTCGATCGTCTCCTCGTCGCTCGGGTCGCCCCGAACCACGAGGAGGTCGCGGTCGGCCAGCCGGTCGGCGCGGGCCTCGTCGTCGGTGATGACGACGAAGGGCGCGCGCGTCTCGAGTTCCTGCAGGATCGGCTCGGTGAGTTCGCCGTAGCCGAGAACCAGTACGTGATCGTCCAGTGAGGCGAGTTCTGCGTCGTTCATCTTTCCGAGTGCGGAGGCGAGGCGGGCTTCGATGACGGGGCTCAGAAGGGCACCGAGCGCGACCGCGAAGCTCGCTGTGCCGACGAGGAGGACGGAGAGACCGAACAGCCGTGCCTCCTGGGTGAGCGGGGTCGCGTCGCCGTAGCCGACGGTGCTCGCGGTGACCAGCGTGAAGTAGAAGGCGTCGAGGATCGTCTCGACCTCGCCGAACTCCTCGCGCAGCGCGTAGGTCCCGAGCGTCCCGTAGGCCTGCGCGCCCACCAGCGCGAGGCCGGCGGCGATCTGCGTGTTCGAGAGCTGGAGCTCGCGGTCGAAATGGCCCCGGTTCGCGAGCAGGTTCGGCATCGCGAGCGCGGAGATCACGATCAGCGGGATCGAGAGCACGCTCGACTGGAGCAGCCCCTGGATCGCCGTCATCGGCAACAGGACGGCCGTCGACCACCAGGCGACACGGAGGCGGCCGCGGAGCCCATAGGCCGAAAGCAGCATGAGAAAGCCGGTCATCGCGCCGGTGAACCCGGCCGTCCGGTGGACGACGAGCGGGAGGTCGATCAGCTCGTAGAGCAGTCCGACCGCGGGGGCACTGATGTTCGCGATCCCGGTGACGATCGAGAGCACGGCGACGATCCCCGTCAGCGCGACCGTCAGATGGGTGCCGATCAGCCCCCAGCGTTCGCCCCACTCCATACGGGGGACGCGCACGGCGGACCCATAGCTCTCACGTTCGCGGACGGGATCACGACCTCGGGTCGGTGTCCTCGCTCATCGAGGAGAACCCCGCCTCCTCGAAGGCGTCGAGCTCCTCGAGATGTTTCCCGCGAAGGCGCTCGCGGTAGCCGGGCTCCTCGGTGACGCCGGCGACGTGCTCGAGCAGCCGGTCGGCGGCGAGTAGATCGGGAACGTTGACGTAGAGCGCGCCCCGGTCGAGCAGGTCGCCCGCCTCGTCGGCGGTCCGCGAGCGCAGGATCACGTCGGCATCAGTCTCCAGCGAGAGGATCCGATCGGAGACGCGGCGCTGGTCGACGGTGGAGACGATCAGCGAGGCCCCGTCGGCCTCGGCCTTCTCCCAGGTGTAGCGGTCCATCACGTCGCCGAAGACGTAGTTGCGACACTCGCCCTCGAGGGACTCGAACATCGTCGGGTCGTTCTCGACGACGAGGTAGTCGATCCCCCGACGCTCGCAGGTCTCGACCAGCCGCCGACCCTGCCGGCCGTAGCCGACGACGATCACGTGATCCGACAGCCCCGGTTCGACGGCGCTTCGCTGATCGGTCTTGCGGTGGCTCGCACGCGGCAGCCCGGCCCGACTCAGGAGCCCGTAGAGGCGCTCGTCGTTGCGTCGGGTGTAGGAGGCGGTGATCATCGTCACCGCGGCCGCGAGGATGATCGCGTCGAACAGCTCGGGGACGATCAACCCCGCGATGAACGCCTCGATCGCCATGATGAGCGCGAACTCGCTGGTCTGATCGAGGCTGAGGCTCGTCAGGGTCGCGGTCCGGGCGTCGTAGCCCTCCCGGAGGAACGCGACGAACGTCACGGCGGGTTTGACGACCGCGGTGAGGAAGACGAGGACGAGCGCGGCCGCGAGGACGGTCAGATCCGGCGTCCCGAGGAAGACGAGCGCGCCCAACGAGACGAAGAACACCGCGACGAAGAAGTCCTTGATCGATTCGATCCCGTTGAGCATCCCCAGGTTCCGCGTGAAGTCGCGCTTGATCGCGAGCCCGGCGGCGAAGGCGCCGACGACGATCGAGATCCCGACCAGCTCGGTGAGCGCGAGGAAGCCGATCAGGATCGAGATCGCGGTGATCATCAGCAGCTCCTGGGAGCCCTCCGCGAGTGCCGAGAGGTGATCGAACAGGTAGACGTTGATGACGTAGGCGGCCGCCAGCAGGACGACGCCGTAGCCGAGGCTCGAGGCGACCGCGTCCGCCGACGCGGTCTCGGCGCTCAGCACGAGGATCAGAAGGATCGCGAGCAGGTCCTGAACGAAGTGGACCGAGTGGGCCAGCCGGCCGTAGACGAGGTTCTGCCGGAACTCCGCCTGAAGCAGGCCGGCGCCGACGATGGTCGAGGAGAGCGCGGCGGCGACGCTGAAGTACAGCGCGTTGGTCGCGTCGAAGCCGAGCCCCAGCCCGGCGGCGAACCCGAGCGCGCCGACCACGCCGACCTGGACCGTCGTCGTGATCTCGGCATCGCGAGCGAGGGTCCGCATCGAGCCCAGATCGAGCTCGACGCCGAAGACGAACACGAGGAAGGCGATCCCCCACTGGGCGAGCTCGAGCAAGACGGGAGGATCGATGAAGAAGCCGGCGATCACCCCCGCGAGGATCAGGAACGGGACCGTCGCGAGCGAGTAGTGGTTCGCGACGAGCAGCAGTCCGCCGGCGACGACGAAGATCACCGAGAGGGCGGTCAGCAGCTCACTCATCGGCGACACCCTCCGATTCGCGTTCCGACCGGCGCAGTCGCTCGGTCATGTAGGTGTCTATCTCCTCCTCGTCGTGGCGCCGGATCCGTTCGACGTCGTCGGCGACGTACTCGCGGAACGACGCGCTGTCCTCGACGTACAGCTCGATGTACTCGCTGATCCGTTCGGCGGTCAGATGCGTGCTCATGATCACGTAGTGTGCGCCGAGATCGTAGAGCTCGCGCGCGTCGTCGATCCAGTTGGCCTCGACGAACACCGTCGTCTCCTCGGGAAGTTCCGCGAGCAGCGCCTTGTTCACCTCGGGCTGGACGGTCGAGCTCAACACGAAATCGGCACGCTTCAATCCCGCGGCCTTGCGGATCTCGCCGTGGCGGAAGTCGCCGTAGATCGCGTCGTAGCCCTCGCGTTCGAGCGCCTCGACGTGGGCGGTCTTCCTGTCGATGACGACGACGTGGCCGAACTCCTCCTCGAGGAACGGCAGCGCGCTCCTGGTGATCTCGTCGTAGCCGATCGCGACGGCGTGGTCGCGGTACTCCGGCAGCTCGACGTCGCCCTTCCCCTCGCCCTCGAAGCGCGCGAACCAGGGCTGGACCCGGGCGTAGATCGCGTGATTGTAGTTGATGATGTAGACCGAGACGCTCATCGTCAGCAGCGCCATCAGGCTCAGATAGCCGAGGATCTCGGTGCCGATGTAGCCCTGGGCGATCGCGAGCGCGCCGACGACCAGCGAGAACTCGCTGACCTGGATCATGTTGATGCTCCCGAGGAAGGAGGTCTCGACGCTGAAGTCCTCGCGGTCGATGAGGTAGAACATGATCCAGAAGTTCCCGACCATCAGCACGACCGAGGCGACGACGGCCTCGACCCAGTAGGCCAGCAGGTCGTCGGCGGCGAGGCGCAGCCCGATCGAGGCGAAGAAGACGAGGATGAAGAAGTCCGTGATGGGGCCGATGCGCTCCTCCAGCTCCTTGCTGTAGGGCAGCTGGGCGAGGCTGATCCCCGCGAGGAAGGCGCCGACCTCGACCGAGAGGTCGAGCGCCTCGGAGACGCTGATGAAGAGAAAGGCCCACGCGAGCGCGACGACGAAGAAGACGTCCTTGTTGTCGGCGATCTCGCGGAAGAGCTTCGGCAGGAGGTAGCGCGAGGAGGCGACCGAGAAGACGCCGATCAGGCCGATCAGTGCGGTGATCGTCGCGAGGGTGATGCCGGCCTCGCTGGCGCTGTCGAGCTGGCCCGCGCCGAGCATCGCGAGGACGAACACCAGGTAGATGTCCTGGACGATCAGGACCCCGACGTCGATCTTGCCCGGCAGCGCGGTGATCTCGTCCTTGTCGGTGAGGATCTTGACGATGATCGGGGTCGCGCCGAAGACGGTCGCGAGCGCGATGATGCCCGTCTCGACCAGGGTGAACCCGAGGACGTAGGCGACCGCGAAGGCCAGCGCGGTCTGGAGGATCGTCTGCCAGACCGCGATGTTGACGATCGGACGCAGGATCTCCTTGACGTCGTCGAGGCGCATCTTGATCCCCAGCAGGAACAGGAGGAAGCCCAGGCCGAGCTCGGCCATGAGCTCGACGAGCCCCTCCTCGGTGACGACGTCGAGGAAGACGGGCCCCAGCAGCAGCCCCGTCAGGATATACGCGATGATGGTCGGCTGGCCGGTCTGCTTGGCCAGGAAGCCGATGACCGTCGCCGTGACGACGATGATCGCGAAGTCGGCCGCGAGCGCGATCTGCGTGACCATCAATAGGGAGTCGTCTTATCGACGGAGCACGGGGAATAAATCAGTTGTCGTTCCGGTTAGTCCGGCCCGGAGAGGGACTCGTCGGGGCGGACGGTCAGCACGTCCGCCGGCGCCTCGTTGACGACGAACTTCGAGACCGTTCCCAGCAGCTTGTCCGTCGGGTCGTCGGCCCCGGTCGAGCCGATGACGATCAGATCGATCCCGTGCTCCTCGGCGTAGTCGGCGATCGTCGACCGGGGAACGCCCGGTTCGACGGTCGTCGTCGTCTCGACCTCCCCGTTTGCGGCTCGTTTCTCAACCCCTTCGACGACTTCGCGTCCCCGATTCAGCTCCTCCGAGACCTTCTCCTCGATCCCCTTCGTTTCCGGATCGTCCCGAGTCCGTTCAACAACGTAGAGGACGTGCAGCGTCGCCCCGAACGTATCGGCGACGGCGATCGCACGGTCCGAGGCCAGTTCCGCGTTATCGCTGCCGTCCGTCGGGAGGAGTATCGTGTCGTACATGGCACCGAGATGTGGTCGGTATCCCGTCGGCGTGGCTACCGTTTGGATGTTCGGCCGGCATTTCAAGGCGCGAGAGCAGTACGGTCCGGGATCCGTCCTCGGAGACGTGGGGAGCTTAGTCGGCCGGGACTTCGTCCGAGGAACGGGCAACGACCAGCTCCTCGAAGACACCGGAGTAACGCATCAGCGTCGTCCCGAGGATACTCATCACGAGGACGTAGCCGACGGCGAACGCCTGGATCGTGGCCGCCATTTCCGCGGGGAGCGTCACGCCCGCGCCGCCGACGGCGACGGTCGCGATGATCAGCGAGAACTCCCCGCGGGTGACCATCCCCAGCCCGACGCGGGTCGAGCGCCGTTCGTCGAGGCCGTAGACCCGCCCACCGAGGTAGCCGCTGACGAGCTTCGTCGGCGTCGTGAGCAGGACGGCGAGCGCGACGAGGCCGGCGACCGCCGGAAAGAGCGCGGGGTCGGTGACGAGACCGATCCAGAAGAAGAAGACCGCGGCGAAGGTGTCGCGGATCGCCTCGAGATTGTGTTCGAGCTCGTCGACGTAGTCGGTCGAGCTGAAGGCCATCCCGATGAAGAAGGCCGCGACTGCCTCGCTGACCCCGGCGGCGAGCGCCGCGCCCGCGACGAGGACGGTGATTCCGATCGCCCGAAGGACGAAGAACTCGTTGGACTGGGTGCGAAGCGCGCGCTCGAACCAGGCGGTGCCGAAGTAGACGAGCAGGAGGAGCACGAGGATGAACGCGAAGGCGATCCCGACGGACTCGACGGCCTCGCCGACGTCGCCGCCGCCCAACACGAGCGCCGAGACCACAGCGAGGTAGATCGCGATGAAGAGGTCCTCGTAGACGAGCGTCCCCAGCATGGGATCGCTCTCGCTGTTGGCGATCCAGCCGAGGTCGATCAGCGACTTCGTGATGATCGCCGACGAGGAGATGTAGACGATCCCGGCGACGAGGACGGCCGGGAGGAGCGCGTCGAAGACGACGTAGCCCAACACGAGCCCGATCCCGAAGTTGATGACGAGGTCGATGGTGCCTGCTCTACCGATCCGTTCCTTGCTCTCGAGCAGCCGGTCGAGATTGAACTCCAGGCCGAGGAAGAAGAGGAGAAAGACGATCCCGAGCTCGGCGCCGATCTCGACGAACGTCGTCTCCTCGACGAACGGGAGGCCGAGCTCCCCGAGGACGTGCGGGCCGAGCAGCATGCCGATCAGGATGTAGAAGGGGATAACGGACTGGTCGAGGCGCTTCGCGACGACGCCCATCGCGGCGACCGCGGCGAACATGATCCCCACGTCGAGGAGGTGGTTCTCGACGGCCATACTCAGCGGATCGGGCGGCGACGTGTGCTCGGCCTACGATGCATGTCTATTCGATGCGAGAGGCCGGGGAATAGCCTTTCCATCCGCCCGAGGGTTTCACCTTTATACGAGCGAAGCCGAAAGTCCGTGTATGGACGTTTCGGAAACCGATCTCCCAGGGGTCGGCAAGCGCTTCGAGGTCACGCTCGAGGAGGGGGGCGTCGCCGTCGTGATCATCCACAACAGCGGCCGGCGCGAGCTCTTCTACCGGGAGTCGCCGGACGCCGACGGGGAGGAGATGCTCGACCTGACCGACCAGGAATCGCGGATCGTCGGCTCGATCCTCGAAGGGGCCTACTTCCAACCCGTTCGCACGAAATCGCCCGAAACGATGCTCGGCGAGGGCGTCATTCTCGAGTGGTACACCCTCGCCGAGGACGACCCGATCATCGGGCAGACCCTCGCGGAGGCGGACATCCGCGAGCGAACCGGCGCGACGATCATCGCCGTCGAGCGCGGCGAGGAGTGCGTCGCCAGTCCGGAGGCCGATTTCATCCTTCAGACCGACGACATCGTCGTCGCGGTCGGGACCCGCGAGAACCAGAGCGAGCTCGAGGCGCTGCTCAAGTAGCGGCCGCGTTCGCCGAAGGGCGCCCTCGTCGGTCCTCCGTCGGATGGACGCACCACTCGTGGAAACGTGAGTTCGGGAGTAGAAGGGCCGCGTTCGTGTTTCGGAGTGGTTCGAATCGGCTCCCGGCTCGAAGGTCGGGGTCGTTCGTACGCTCGATCAGGCCGCGACCGTGTAGCGCTCGCCCTCGCGGTCGACGAGGCCCTCACCCGAGAGGGTCTCGAGCACCGGGAACAGCGCGAGCTGCTTCATGCCCAGCGAGGACTGAAGCTCCTCGACGGTCGCCTCGCCGGCGGTGTGCAGGTAGAGGTAGACGAGCTTCGAACTGGCCGACTGGATCTCGGCCGGGATCTCGGTTCGGTCGTGATCGTGGGTGAGTGCTGCCGTGCTCATACTCGAGTGATATTCGTCATTCAATATAAACTTACCCCCTATATCGGATAATCCATAGGTGTGTTATATAATGTCATAATGTGGCGTGATGGCGTGTGACGAGGTCGCGAGCGGAACGCTCATCCTCCCCGAGCGGGGAGACGGGGTATGGAGTGGAAACTGTTCGCCGATCTGGCGGAGCTGGCCGGCGGGAAGCGCGTTGCGGTCGACGCTGGGCCCGGCGACACCGTCGGGGAGGCCCTGGAGGCGCTGCTGGACTCCCATCCGGCCCTCGAGGAACGGGTGCTGGACGACGAGGGCGAGCTCGAGGAGCACATCAACCTGCTTCGCAACGGGTCGAACGTCTTCACCCAGGAGTCGGGGCTCGATACCGAGCTCGAGTCGGGCGACGAGCTCGCGCTGTTCCCCCCGGTCAGCGGCGGGTCCGGTCGGCAGTGAGGTCGGCCGCGAACACGAAGTCGGGCTCCTCGGAGGCGCCGGCCCGCAGGTAGGCGGCGTCCGAGACGTGCTCGGTCGTCTCGGGGATCCACACCCGCGTGCGATCGGCGCCGAGAGCCGCGGCGTCCCGGGCGATCGCGGCGAACAGCGCCCGGGCGGCCTCGAGGTCGTCCCAGGCGCCGACCCCGTACTCGGCCCAGCGCTCGGTCCCGTCCTCGCCCTCGCGCTCGTAGTCGCGAACCCGATAGCTCATCGCCCTGAGTCCGTCGTCGCGCACCGCGAAGACCGCGGTCTCCTCGGCCGCCCGGCGGAGGTCCTCGCGGGTGAGCTCCGAGAGCGCCCACGACTCCTCCAGGTCGAGCGCGAGCCCCGTCAGGTGACGGCGGGCGTCGCTGTCGGCCCAAGCGTGCCACGCGTCGTCCGGCTCGGCCGTGACCCTGAGCTCGGGCTCGACATCGGGATCCGGCGCGGGCGTCGCCCAGCGAAGCTCCGTCGCGGGGTCGAAGCCGATGCTCCGCGAGAGTCCCAGGCTGGGGACGTTCCACGAGAACACCATGCTCCGGGCGACGAGCGCGCCCTGCTCGCGCGCCCAGTCGAACAGCGCGTGGGTGATCCGGCGGGCGACGCCCTCGCCGCGGTACTCGGGGTGGACGCGCATCCCCTGACACCACGCCTCGGTGTCCGAGAGCATCGTACACTGGGCGACACCGGCGATCTCCCCGCCCGCCTCGGCCACGAGGGTGTGGTTCTCGCCCTCGATCCACTCGGGGTAGATATCGGGCAGGTAGTCGCCGGCCTCCCGGTCGGGCCAGGTGTTCCTGGTGAACGCGGCGACGGCCTCGTGGTCCTCCAGCCGGGCCTCCCTCAGTTCCATGGGACGGATCGTTCCGTGAGCTCGCCCGCGATCGACTCCCGCAGCAGCTCCTCGGCCTCCGTAGCGGACCCCGCGTTCGCGAGCGCCCACATGAGTTTGACCTTCGCGGTACCCGGCAGGGTGTCGCCGGCCTCGATCACGCCCGCCTCGAGGAGGTCTCGGCCGGTGTCGTAGACCCGGTCACAGACCCGTCCTTCGAGACACTGGCTGGTCATCACGACCGGCGTCCCCGACTCGACCAGTTCGGCGATCCGGGGGATCCAGTCGGTGTGGACGTGGCCCAGCCCGGTGCCCTCGATCACGAGCCCCGCCGCGTCCTCGTAGGGCGCGAGCGCCTCGGGACCCATCCCGGGGGTGTACTTCAGCAGTCCGACGTCGGCTTCGAGGGCGGGCGAGAGCGAGAGCTCGCGATCGCCCCGCGTCGCGTGCTCCCGGCGGACCGAGACCTCACGGTTCGCGTAGTCGATCTCCGCGAGCGGCTCCCTCCCTATCGTCTCGAAGGCGTCCCGCCGAGACGTGTGGTTCTTCCTGACCCGGGTGCCGCGATGCAGCGCACAGCGGTCGTCGGACCCGGTGGCGTGCATGCAGACGAGCACCTCCGCGAGGTCGCTTTTGGCGGCCTCGACGGCACAGACCGCGTTCATCACGTTGTCCGAGGAGGGTCGATCCGCCGAGCGCTGGCTGCCGGTGAAGACCACCGGCACGGGGGTGTCGAGCATGAACGAGAGCGCCGACGCGGAGAACTGCATCGTGTCGGTGCCGTGCATGACGACGACGCCGTCGGCACCGTTCTCGATCTCCTCGTGGACGGCCTCCGCGAGCTCGCGCCAGACCGCGGGGGTCATGTTCTCCGAGAGGATGTTCGTGACCACCCGCCCCCGGTAGTTCGCGAGGCCGGCCAGATCCGGTACCGCGCGGAGCACGTCCTCGGCGTCGAACTGCGCCGTGACCGCGCCGGTGCGGTAGTCGACCGTCGAGGCGATCGTGCCTCCGGTACTGATCAGCGAGACGGTAGGAAGCTCCTCGTCGAACTTGACTTCCGACTCCTCGTCGGTGCTTCCCTCGCCGATCTCGTAGACGTCGGTCTCGAGGGTCTCGACGTCGGCTCCCTCGCGATCGATCCCGACGTTGTACCCGCCGTCGAGCTTGAGGACGAGGTGGTCCTCGTTCGAGGAGGGCAGGAGGACGCCCTCGTAGGTCGTGTCGGCCCGCCTCGCACGGACGCGGTCGCCTGCGTTCATGCGGGGGAATTCCCGCCGGTCGGACTTCAATGCATCCGTTTCGCCGACCCGCCGAAAGGTCCTTTGTCGTAGGGGAAGGAGGGGTGGTATGGCGGAGCGAACCGATCAGCTGACCGAGACCCGAAGCGAGGACCACGAGGTCGACCTCGGCGAGTCCTCGGAGCGCTCCCGAGGCCGGGTTCGCGAGCGCGCCGGAACGCTGTTCTCGCCCAAGCGGTTCCTCCTCGCGCTCGTGCTCGTCCTCGCGGGCACCCTCGTCGGCGGGGCGACGATCCCGGTGATGGGCGGCGTTCTGGGCGCGTTCGTCGGCGCCTTCCTGTTGGGTGCCGCGAGCGAGACCCGTCCCATGGCGGAGGCCGGCGTCGCGGGCGCGGCGGTGCTGGGGCTCTCGACGGCGTTCGACTACCTCGTCTGGGTCGTCGTCGGCAGCGGACTAACGATCGCGGCGCTCGGGGCGGTCTTCGGGCTGGTGGTCTGTGCGCTCGGCGCGTACTTCGGCTCCGATCTACGCGACGGGCTGACCCGCGAGATCTAATCGAGCGCCCAGCCGTCGTCGGTCCGCCGGATGACCCCGTGATCCGAGAGCACCGACAGCGCGTCCTCGGCGACCGGTTCGGGCAGGTCGGCCTGCTCCGCGATCGTACCCGTGTCAGTGGCCCCGTTGTCGAGCGCCGAGAGCACCGCCGCGTACAGCCGGCTGTTCTCCCCGTCGCCGATCGCCTCGCTGATGCGCTCGTGGGCGTCGGCGATGCGGCCCTGGACCCACCGCTGGGCCAGCGAGAGTTCGTCTTCGAGTTCCTCGAGCTTGCGGAGCTCGCCGGCTAGGTCACAGACGTCGCCGCCGTCGGCCGCGGCGACGTTGATCGTGAGATGGCTACAGGAGCTCTTCATGTCGAGGCTCGAGCTGGCGGGATACGCGCTTTTCGAGGCGTAGCCGTAGGGGGAGACGCTGACCTCGAGCCGGAGGTTGCGCGCGATGTGGAAATACTTGCGGCGTTTGTCGTCGACCCGGCTCTCGACGACCCCCGCCTCCTCGAGCTTGCGGAGGTGGTCGATCACCGCCTTGGGGCTGACGCCGAGGTAGTCGGAGATCTCCGTGACGTAGCAGGGCTTGTGTGAGAGAAGCCGAAGGATCCGCCGTCGGTTCTCGTTCCCGAGGAGATCCAGCAACGCCGCGGAGTCCATCTATCCGGCGGTAGGCGACGGGAACGGAAAAGCGTGTCTCCCCATCAGCTTGAATGGCTTGCATCTGCAGGCTCCAGTCGATCGAACACCCGCGAGGCGAGCCACACCGAGAGCAGCGAGAGCCCGACGGTGGCGACCGGCAGCAGAAGCCCGGGCTCGTAGCGAAGCGGCGGGTGGTAGCCGAGCAGGTAGTCGAAGGCGTCGTTCGCGAGCAGGAGGACGAGCGAGAGCGCGAGCGCACCCCGAGTGGTCCGCCCGTAGTGAGGGAGCAGGTAGGCCTCGAGGACAAACGCCAGATGCGTGATCACGATGAACCAGTAGTCGTAGAGGTCGGGGAAGTAGTGGGTGAAGCCGAGGTTGAGCGCGAGGGCCGTCCAGAGCCCGTACTTGACGAGCCAGACGAACGCCAGCGTGTGGAGGTAGGCCAGCGCACGGTTGTGGGGGACCTCGTCGAGGGGGTTCCCGAGGTTCGCGAGCAGCGTGGTCAGCGAGAGCGTGACGAGGAGGAGTGCGGCCGGCGAGTCGAGGTAGAACGGCCAGAGGAAGGTGTGGACCGCGGGCATCGTCTCGACGTAGAACCGGACGCCGACGAGCAGGGCGAGGACGTTCACCAACAGCAGCCACAGCAGGCTCGGGGCGTTCTCGAGGTAGTAACGGGCGTACCGCCGCGGGATCATCGTTCGACGGGGCGTGCGCCACCGACAAAGCACTGGCGCTGTCCTCGCCGTGCGGTTCGATATAAACATGTCGCAAAGGCGTTATATACTCCGAAGTAGAATATGACATCGAATAGCATGTTTGAGACATTCTCCCGCAGCTACTACGTCGGGCGGCTGTTCGTCGAACCGTACGACGGAGAGCACGCGGCGCTGTGCCGCGAGCAACACGAGCTGGTGAACGAGCAGCTGTACGCCGACGGGTCGGGGATCGAGCGCCTCGATCACCCGCTCGTGATGAAGCTCGCCCAGCAGCACTTCGCGGTCCACGGCGAGGACGGCGTGCCCGAACACACCCTGATGGTCCCGCGCGAACGGATCGACTCCACCGACGCCGACGCGCTCCCCGCCCCCCGGGAGGTGTTGCTGGCGAAGGCCGACCGCGCCTCCCAGCTGCTCGATATCGTTTCGGCGGGACGGGCCGGAAGATAAAAGCGCGCCGGCGCCCGCCCTCCGGTATGCTCGACGACCTGCTCGGCCGGAGCGAGCTCAAGGAGCGCATCGCCGAACTCGAGGCGGAACGCGACCGCCTCGAGGAGCGCTTCGAGGCCGAGCGCGAGCGCCGCCGCGAGGCCGTGCGGGACAGACAGGGGGCCGAGGAGCGCGAGAACCGCCTCGAGAACCGTATCAGCGACCTCGAGGGTCGGCTCGACCGAACCGACGAGGAGCCGGGGCTCGACTTCCGCGGCGTCGAGACGCTTCGCGGCGAGCGCCTCCGGGAGGTGCTCTCGCGGCTCGATAGCCTCCGGACGAGCGAGGAGGGCGTGCTGACGGCGATGGTCGACGACGACGTCCCCGAGGAGGTCGAGGCGGCGTTCGGCGAGCGCGCCCCGCTCGTCTCGCGGGCCAGCCCCTGTCTCGCGGTGGCCGACGACGCCGGCCTCGTGAGCGTGGCCCTTCGGGCGCCGCTCGCGCCCGACCCGTTCTCGACGTGGAGCGACAGCGTGGACCTCGAGTTCGGCTGGTTCCTCCCGGAGGGCGAGTTCGCGTTCGCGCTCGTTCGCTCGGACCTCTTCGCGATGGGGGAGTACCGGGGGCACGAGCGGGTGGCGTTTCGCGCCTTCGAGAGCGACGTCAAGGGCGACCACTCGAAGGGCGGGTTCTCGCAGGGGCGCTTCGAGCGCCGCCGGGACGACCAGATCGCGGAGCACCTCGGGAAGTGTCGCGAGGCGATCGCCGAGGCCGGCCCCGAGCGGCTGATCGTCGTCGGCCAGCGCACCCTGTTGAAGGAGTTCGACGCCGACGCGACGCGGGCGGTCGACGCGACGGGTGACCCCGAGGACGCCCTCGAAGAGGCGCTCGGTGATTTCTTCACGAGCCGCCTATATCGGCTTTAGACCAGCGGGACGACGGAGAAGAAGAGATAGGACAGCCCCGCCGCGAACGACGGGCCGATGATCCACAGCGAGACGAACCGGGCGACCGCCCGCGGGTTGACGAGGTCGGCACCCTCGGTGAGCTCCTCGGGACGCTCCTCGCCCATCCGGGGGACGTCCGAGGGCGCTTCGGCCGTCAGCGCGTTCATCGAGAGCTCGACGTCGGCCTCGCCGCGGGCGATGTCGCCGACCGTGGCGGTCCGGCTCGCGCGCCCCCAGCCCAGCCCGACGATCGTCATCACGGTCGCCATCACGAGGCTGATCGGGATGCCGAGCCACGAGAGGAACGTCGTGATCGTCGAGGCCACCAGCGCGACGATCAGCGCGGCCAGCAGCGGGAGTTCGGTGAGGTCGTTGCCGACCGAGTCCATCGTCCGCCGGGCGATGGTGAACGCGCCGAGCCCGATCGCGAGCGTCGCGAGGGCGATCCCGACGTTCACGTCGAGTGCGCCGCTGCCTACGAGCGGCGCGACGGCGTTCGCGACGTTCGAGGCGCCCGCGCTGAAGGCCATGTAACAGCAGATGAGCAGGATCCCGACCGTCGTGACCAGTTCGCGGGACGTCGTGTTCGGCCCGAGGGCGGGCTGTGGAAGCGATCCCGAGCGATCGAGGACGAGCAGCGCGCCCGGCGAGCGGTCGACCTTCACGTAGCGGTCGAGATACGGGTAGAGGTATCGCCCGACGACGCCGCCGATCCAGAAGGCGACCACGGGCGTGACGACCCACCAGGAGACGATCCGACCCATCGTCGCCCAGTTGAGCGTCCCGGTCGCGAGGCCGACGCCGGCGATCGATCCCACGGCGGTCATCGAGGTCGGCACGGGTACCCCGAAGACGTTCGCGACGAGGATGCCCAGCCCGATGAAGAACAGCACGGCGATCGAGACCTCGAGGGTGAACACCGACGCGGGGACGATCCCCTCCCCGAGCGTGTCGATGACGTTCCGGCCGACCGTCCACCCGCCGACGAAGACGAAGACGGTCATGATCGCCGCCGCGCCGGTCTTGCTGACGACGCCCGCGCCGACCGCGGGCCCCCAGGCGATCCCGGTCGAGGAGCCGCCGATGTTGAACCCGACGAAGACGGCCACGAGGACACCGAGAGCGAGGACCTCCATAACTATATGGTAAGTTATGTGTCTCCTGCGAAAATGATTTTCGTCATGATCACGTGGATGCGGGGAGGGCTTGCGGCCATCGTTCGTCCGTCCCTATCCCGACCGGCATCTAAAGGGTTAACATCCAGTTGTGCCTCCACCCCGTATGGAAGTCGCGGTTCTCGCACACGAGAAGTTCCCGGAGCGCGCGAAAACGGCCGTCGGCGTCATCCGCTACGGCGATTACGACGTTACTGCCGTCCTCGATCGCGAGCGCGCCGGCGGGCAGGTCGCCGAGTACGTCCCCGGGGCCCCGGACGCCCCGATCGTCGAGGGGATGGACGACGTCGAGGAGGCCGACGCCCTCCTGATCGGGATCGCTCCGATCGGCGGCGGGTTCGAGGAGAGCTGGCGCGAGGACGTCGAGAACGCCCTCTCGCGGGGCTGTGACGTCATCTCGGGGCTGCACTACTTCCTCTCGGAGGACCCCGAGTTCGTCGAGCTGGCCGAGGAGAACGACTGCGAACTGTGGGACGTCCGCAAGCCCGACGACGACCTCACGGTGAGCCAGGGAGTAGCGAAGGAGGTCGACGCCGAGGTGATCCTGACGGTGGGGACGGACTGTTCGGTGGGGAAGATGACCGTCTCGCTCGAACTCGCGCGCGCCGCCCAGGAGCAGGGGGTCGACGCCGCGTTCATCCCCACCGGTCAAACGGGGATCATGATCGAGGGCTGGGGCAACCCGATCGACCGCGTCGTCTCGGACTTCACCGCGGGCGCCGTCGAGGAGATGATCCTCGAGAAGGGCGACGAGCACGACTACCTGTTCGTCGAGGGCCAGGGGACGATCATCCATCCCGCCTACTCGGCGGTCACGTGTGGAATCCTCCACGGCGCGATGCCCGACCAGCTCGTGCTCTGTCACGCCGCGGGCCGCGAGGCCATCCACGGCTACGAGGAGTTCGAGATCCCGCCGATGGAGGAGTACGTCGACCTCTACGAGGGGCTGGCCGCCCCGGTCCACGGGACGGAGGTCGCCGCGGGCGCGCTCAACACGGTCGACATCGTCGACGAGGGCCCCGCCCGCGACGCGATCGACGAGTACGGCTCGGATCTGGGCGTGCCGGCGACGGACCCGGTCCGCTTCGGGGCCGACGAGCTGCTGGAGGCGTTGTTGTGACGCTCGAAACGGGGTTCGAGCGGGTCACCCTGCCCCTGGAGTTCCCCTTCACCATCGCGCGCGGCACGACCGAGGAGACCGAGAACGTGATCGTCCGGGTGGGCGACGGCGAGCACATCGGGATCGGCGGGGCCGCCCCCTCCGCGCACTACGGCGAGACGGCCGCCACCGTCGAGGCCGTCCTGCCCGACCTCCTCGCAGTCGTCGAGGAGGTGGGCGACCCCCATCAGCTCGCACGGATCGAACGCCGAATGGTCGAGCGGGTGAACCTGAACCCCGCCGCACGGTGTGCGGTGTCGATCGCGCTGCACGACCTCGTCGCCAAGCGCCTGGATCTGCCGCTGTATCGCTATTGGGGCTTCGATCCCGAGGAGGTGGTCGAGACCTCCTACACGATCGGGATCGACGAGACGGGGGCGATGCGCGAGAAGACCGCGACCGCCCGCGAACGGGGCTACTCCACGTTGAAGATCAAGCTCGGGACGGGACGGGACGAGGAGATCATCGAGACGATCAGGGACGAGGCGCCCGACGCGACGATCCGGGTCGACGCCAACGAGGCGTGGTCGCCCCGCGAGGCCGTCCGGAAAATCGACGCACTCGCGGAGTACGGCGTGGAGTTCGTCGAGCAGCCCGTCCCCGCCGGGAACCCCGAGGGGATGCGCTTCGTCCGCGAGCGCTCGGCGCTACCGATCGCGGCC